>NZ_DFPI01000024.1:159079-666011 GCF_002377215.1 Sphingobacterium sp. UBA3519 | reverse complement strand
GTCAAGGGCTTCTTTCGTTTAGATACTCCCCGTACTTCCCCGTACAATGCTATTGCATATCCTCCGTCCCCCCCCCCCGGACCGGCGCTGTTCCGCAGCAGTGTGACGCATCGTTATAGCCAGCATTTATTGTAAATCAAATATTCGGCGGTCACTACACAAGCTACTTGTAATCACTAGGAGCATGTCCTGTCTCAGCTATTACCCCCATGGTTTACGGAGGTGAGAAAGTCTCGGTTTTTGGATATATCATTCGTATTTCTATTAGATAGGATTGAAAACTTTTTAACACCATAATTTTCGCTGTTGCCGATTTTATGTTGTAAGATTGCTACACCTTTGCCTGTAAAGGATGAATATATCGGCAGGAGCTTTGAGTTTGGTGTTTGAAACTATTGTGGGATATTTTATATGTATGAAGATTGGGATTAAAGGAGCATGTAGAAATTATAATCCGTTCTATTTGAGATATTGAAACGACTCACATGTTGTATAATAGTGAAATATCAATTATTATATATTGGAAAGTGGAAAGTCGGGCACAGTAAAGGAGGTATCTGTATTGCCAACGGTCTATATGGAATACAAATACCTGATGTTCTTGGCTATTACACTATACCCTGGAAGAATAGCTGCATTGCTTTAATCTTCTTCTGTATAAAAGTCGATCAACGAGGAGATATAAGGGTCTTCCCATCCATCCGAGATATTTTCAAAGTCTTCATCCGGTATATTTGTCTGCCTAATTTCCAGGGATGTCCCTTTTTTATGTTCATGCAGCTTTAATGTAACGATCGAAGGGTTGTCTGTTTCACCGAAGTACCATTCTTGCACAATTTTTGTCGAAGGTTCCAGTTCCAAGAATCGGCCAGTTATAGCACCATCCCATAAGGAGAATTCTCCGTTGATAGTAGCGTCTATGTACACTAGGTCTCCTGTCCAAAGACGAGCGGTAATTTCGGTCGTTAATGCAAGATACAGCTCCTCTGGAGTTGCAGGAATAATAGCATATTTCTTGAATTCTTTCATGGTGCAAAGTTACTCTTTCTTGTAATTTACCACTTATTTTGACTTCATTTTTATTTATCTTAATTTTATCGCAAACTATCGGGACAATATGAGTAATTTTCTGCCAAATTCTTTAGTAAAAAAGTTAGGAGTGAATCCATTATTTGATACTGATGCATTTATTAAGATACATGAGGAAGGTATTCGGGCGACAGCAATACGCCTAAACCCTAATAAATTAGAAGATTGTCCGTTTCCTAATGCAGGACAAGTTCCTTGGTGTCATGGGGCTTATTATCTTCAGGATCGTCCAGTATTTACGTTAGATCCTTTATTTCATGCTGGAGCATACTATCCACAAGATGCTTCTTCTATGTTCATAGACCATATTATTCGAAGTTTGAAGTTAAATGAAAGGAGTGTTCGGGCATTGGACTTATGCGCCGCTCCAGGAGGAAAGTCTACTTTATTAAATAGTAGTTTGCATCCGGAATCGCTCTTGGTTGCAAATGAAATTATTAAAACTAGGGTTACCATCCTGCAAGATAACTTAATGAAATGGGGAAATGCCAACACAGTAACGACAAATAATGATCCTGCAGCGTTTAATCGCCTTCCAGGATACTTCGATTTGATGCTTGTTGATGCCCCATGTTCTGGATCTGGAATGTTTAGAAAAGATACCGATGCCATCGATGAATGGTCCGAAGCTAATGTTAAGCTTTGTAGCGAAAGACAACAGCGAATTTTGGCTGAAAGCTTGGCGACTTTAAATAAGGGCGGATATTTGTTCTATTCAACATGTTCTTATTCTCCGGAAGAAAATGAAGATATTGTCGATTGGTTACTGGATAGCGGTGATTTCGAATCTATTGAAATAGCTATTGAAGAGCATTGGGGAATTGATCATACAAGTTCTAATAAGCATCGTGCACACGGTTATCGATTTTACCCGCATAAATTAGGTGGAGAGGGCTTTTTTATTGCTGTCCTTAAGAAGATTGGCGAACAGGAAACGTTCAATAGAAAGCGAATTAAACCCGAAAAATCAGAGGTACCTAGAGGAATTCTAGATAATTGGATTTCGGATAGTGCCAGTTTTCATACTTTTCTTCATCATGAGGATGTATATGTTTTTCCAAAAATGTATGAACATGATCTAAAGTATCTCCAAAATGTACTTTATCTTAAGAATGCGGGAACTAATGTTGGGAAACTTAACAGAAAGGAGCTAATACCAAGCCATGCGCTGGCTTTGAGCATTCATTTGACCAAAGACTTCCAATTGGTGGAATTGTCGCTTGAGGATGCCCGCAATTATCTTAGAAAGGAAAATATAGCTGTGGATACGATTGGCGAAAATATTCAAGGATGGGCCATAGCAAGTTTTCAAGGTAAACCTTTGGGCTGGATGAAGGTATTGACCAACCGAATAAACAACTATTATCCAAAGGAATTGAGGATTGCAAATTTATAAGAGCTGGAGACATTATACTCCAAGGGGAGTATATATAAAATTTGCTTAGGATAGGCTCACGATAATTGAGCAGATATCTTTAGCAACTTCTTCTTTCGATTTTAGGCTAAACTCACGGGTATTTCCAGACCGATCGATTATAGTGACTTTATTGGTATCCGTGGCAAAGCCGGCACCTTTATCTTGCATGGAATTGAGCACAATAAAATCCAGGTTTTTTCGAACCAATTTGTCTTTTGCATTTTCGAGTTCATTATTGGTTTCCAATGCAAACCCAACGAGTAACTGGTTTTCTTTCTTTTTGGCACCTAAAGTAGCTAGAATATCGGCGGTTTTCGTCAGCGCGATAGCGAATTCGTTTTCTTTCTTTTTTATTTTTTGGGTAGCGACTTCAACTGGAGTGTAGTCTGCCACAGCAGCGCTCATCACAACAATATCTGCTGCTTCAAAATATTCTTCGCAGGCGCTCAGCATCTCAGCTGCCGAGGTAACTGAAATCGTATAGACGCGCTCGGGTAATTTCAGGGCAGTCGGTCCCGATACTAGCGTGACGTCTGCGCCAAGTTCTTCAAGTTCTTTGGCGATGGCATAGCCCATTTTTCCACTTGAATGATTGCCAATGAAGCGGACTGGGTCTATAGCTTCATAAGTAGGGCCAGCTGATACTAATGCTTTCTTTCCTGCTAAGGGCAGTCCTCGCTCCGAAAATTTAACTAAGAAATCCATTATTTCTTCCGGCTCCGCCAAACGCCCCTCACCCACTAGACCACTTGCCAGTTCCCCTTTTCCCGGAGGAATGAGGATATTGCCATAAGAACTAAGCTTATTAATATTGGACTGTGTTGAAGGGTGTTTCCACATATCTAAATCCATTGCTGGAGCGAATAGTACTGGACATTTTGCTGATAGATACACGGCTGTTAAGAGGTTATCGCAAAACCCATTGGCCATTTTGGCCAAGGTATTTGCCGTTGCTGGTGCGACTAAAATATAATCTGCATTTAAAGCAATTTCGACATGATTGTTCCATTCCCCGGTATTCGGCTGATAATAATCTATTAAAACGGGGGTTTTGGAGAGTGTGGAAAGCGTAAGCGGGGTAATAAAGGCTGTCGCTTCTTTTGACATGACTACGTTAACTTTGGCTTCCGCTTTTACCAAAAGGCGGATAAGGGATGCAATCTTGTATGCGGCAATACTGCCGCATACAGCAATTACAATATTTTTCCCAGCTAAAGCCATTGTTTAAGTATTAGTCCTGCTCTTTTGAAGGATTTCTGTAGTACACTTTATCGTGTAAAAATTCATCAATAGCAACCAAAGTAGGCTTTGGCATACGCTCGTAATGTTTTGAAATCTCTATTTGTTCACGGTTTTCGAATACCTCTTCCAAGTTATCGTTGTTGCTCGCGAATTCAGCAAGTTTTCCATTCAATTCTTCTTTAATATCTACTGCAATTTGGTTCGCGCGTTTAGAAATAACTACAATAGATTCATAGAGATTGTCAGTGCCTTTGTCCAATTGTCTCAAGTCACGTGTGACTGTAGAGTTTGGAACTGAATTGTTATTTTTTTGACTCATCTTTTTGGGTATTTTCTTTTTCTTTTTTCGCCTTTTGTTCTTTAATATACACTTCCTGCTCCGCAACGGCCTTATTATAATCCTTCACTTGAGAGAGGGCGGTTTTAATCCCTTTTTCAGAATTCTCACGAAGAGATTCTGCCTCTTTCATATGTTTGCTATTCGGAAAATTACTTGCGAAGCTACGGTAATAATCCAAGGCATCATCAAATCTGCTTTCTTGTTTCAGGAAGAAACTTTTTGACGCATAGATGTATTGTGCTTTTAAGGTTAAAAACTCAATCTCTTCTGCGTATTTTGTATCAGGGTATTCTTTTAATACATTCTGTAATGCGATGACAGCTGCCCTATAATCATCCGTAAGACCCATATCATAATACAGTCTTGCATTAGCAAATGCTTTAAGCTCAAGTTTATCTCTTAATTTCTGAATAAGATCTGCGGCTTCTTTGGACCGTTCCGATTCGGGATAGAGATTGACGAAGAGCTGTAAAGCATCAATTGCCTTTCTTGTATTTGCTTGATCTAACGTCGATCTCGGAGAATCTAAATAATAACAATAGGCATGCATAAAACGACATTCCTCTGCTCTTGCACTATTTGGATAAACATCCGCAAAATCTTTAAAGTGAAATGCTGCAGATGTATAATCTTTCAGACGGTAGTTGGCAAATGCCAAATAATAGTAAATATTTTCTGCTTCAGCTTGTCCACGGAATTTGGTCCGCAAGTCATCAAACAAAACTAACGCCTTTGTATATTTCTTTTTCTCATAAAGTTTTACGGCCTCTTCGTACTTTTGAGCGATGTTATTGCTTGCGCGCAATTTCTCAAATTTACTTTTACAGCCAGTAAATACCAATAGAAACATCATGCCGGCACAGATAGCCGCTATACGCCTATTTAAAAACATTTTACAAAGATAAGTGAATTTGTTATACTAATCAATTAAATTTTACTGCGCAATATAGTTTAATAATTATTTGATCGCAAAAACAACATTTCTTATTAACATTCTTTAACTCGATTGTAGCTTGGAAGAGGGTATATTGTCATATACTTGTTGTTTTTCCAATGATAGCGAAGCCTAAAAATACACATTTTAAAATATTTGATTATCTTTACATATTACAATCATTGAATAGCATTAAGAGTATGACTTTAAAAGAAAAAGTTGAGCAAGCATTAGATACCTTGAGACCATATTTGGAGACTGATGGCGGAAATGTGAGTGTTGAAGAGATTACAGCGGATAATGTCGTGCGTTTAAAATTATTGGGAGCATGTGCTTCATGTTCAATGAGCATTATGACCTTTAAAGCTGGTTTAGAGCAGGCAATTAAGAAAGCTGTTCCTGAAATTACAGCAGTAGAGGCTATTAATTTAACAGATCCAGATTCCCCAGAAGCAACTTTACCCTCTGTTAATTAGTTTTTCTATTAACACAATTTAACGGCTAGTTCGGCTACTTTTGTTTAAATTTGTTCTATGAAGTTGCTGGTTTCTATATTATTTGCTGTATTTATACTTTTTTGTTCCGCTGCATTACAAGCGCAGGAAAGGAAAATTATTCAATATTCCGGTATCGTAACAACGGTTGGGTCTGGACTTCCTGTAGGTTATGCGACTGTCACTAATTTATCTTTCCGAAATGAAGCATTTGCTGCAAATAACGAGGGCTATTTCTCTTTTGTGGCACATGTAGGCGATACAATTCGTTTTACCTCTGTCGGTTTTGATCCTTTAGTTGTCACTATTCCTGAGGTTTCTGGAGATAAATATACCGCAAATATCATTATGCAAAATCTAGTGACGGAACTTCCGATGGTAACGCCCTATCCTTGGGCAAGTATAGAAGAGTTTAACATTGCATTTATGAATCTAGACGTTTCCGAAGATAACATCGTTAGAGTAAGAAGATCCTTGTCGTATGAGTCCTTGTCTGCAATGGCAGCTGTAATACCACGTGACGGAAATGAAATGCGTTCAATTAATAATGCGCAGAGCTTTAATACCATGAATAATAAAGTCATCAACCAACGTTATGCTAATCCATTGTTAAATCCTTTTGCATGGGGCAGTTTAATCCAACAGATTACAAAAGGAAGTCAAAGCCGAAAAAGTTCAAGTTATTAATCAGTCGATTTCAGTTTATTGAGTTCTCTCACACTTAATTTAGCGGAGAAATAGGAAACTAGACCAGAGATGCCAATGACTGTTATGAATACTAAAATGTAATCACTCCACTTACTTACCATAGGGTAGCTGTCAATAATGGTATTCGCTCCATCTTCTACACGAATGATTCCATAGACTGACTGAATATAGTTGAATATGCCGCCTATCAATAGACCTAATACACAACCGATAATAGCGATCATAAGACCTTCATAAAAGAAGATACGTTGAATTAGATTATCAGCCCCACCCAAACCTTTCAGGATCGTCATATCCTTTTGTTTGTCCAGTACAAGCATGGTTAAGGAACCTACAATATTAAAGATTGCAATCACACTGATTAAGGTCAGGATAAAGAAGACGACCCAGCGTTCAACACGTACATTTTTATATAAGGTGGGGTTTTGTTTTTCCCTATTCTTTACAATATAATCTGGTCCTATTTTCTTTTGTAATGTCTGCCCAAATAAGTTGACATCTATACCATCTTTTAGGTAAAATTCGATCGATGAAACGCGGTCATATTCTCCGAGAACCTCTTTAGCAAATGAAATCGGTGTAATTATCAAATTGTCAAAATCTTGTTGATAGCGCATTACCCCTACAGGAGTTATGGATCGGATGTTGAACTCTTCAGCAGGATTGGAGGAATTTTTTACCCCTTTTCTCGGTGAATACACTTGAATTTGTCCCGAAGAGTTCTGCATAGGAATCGCCAGATTTGCCTGTACGCTAGCCCCTAGAATTGCGAGGTTAGTCGAGTCATGAGTAAGTTTGTATTGGCCATCTACGAGGATACTGTCTCCGGTCTTCTTACTTAGCGATTGAGGTTCGACACCTTTTATATTTGCAATAAATTGTCTATTTGAATATTGTAACAATACCTTCTCTTGTAGAACCTCCGTATAATGAACCACATTAGAATCTTTTCGTAATTCGCTGAAGATAGCCTGTTTGCTATCAAAAAGTTTGCCTTTCTTGGGTTCAATCTTCAGCTCAGGAGCAAACTTACTGTACATGGATAGTATCAGCTGTTCCATTCCATTGAATGATGATAACAAAATGATTAATGCGGCACTACTTACCATTACGCCAATCACACTAATTGAAGAGATGATATTAATGGCATTAACTGATTTCTTAGAAAACAGATATCTTTTTGCAAATAGAAATGGCAGGTTCATGACTTTTATCCTTGGATAAATGGATTAGAATTTTTTTCGAAGCCAATCGTAGTCGATGGGCCATGCCCCGGATAGACGATCGTGTCGTCGGGCAAGGTATAAAGTTTTGTTTTTATGCTATCCAAAAGCTGCTGGTGATTTCCCCCAGGAAGATCAGTACGGCCAATGCTATTGCGAAATAGAACATCTCCTCCGATCAAGAATTTTTGATCAGCTGAATATAAGCAAATATGTGCAGGGGAATGTCCAGGCGCAAGAATGACCGTTAGCTCATCATCATCTAAATGAATGGTATCATCCTCATTTAGAAATGTTTCCCCAATTGGGGAAATGTCATATCGGATGCCCATTTGAGGAGCATAATTCTGAACCGCTACTAAAATTGGTACCTCACCTTCGTGAAACTGCGGAAGCAAGCCAAATTTTTCATGGACAAAACTATTCCCCAATACATGGTCAATATGACAGTGTGTATTTAATAGGAGTGTCGGCTTGAGTTTATTGTTTGCGATGAAAGCTAGGAGTTCTTGCTGATCTTGCTCGCCGTACATCCCAGGATCAATGATAATGGCATTTCCTGACTCGTTATAAAGTAGATAAGTATTCTCCTGATAGGGATTGAAAGTGAATGTTTTGATCGTAAGCATAGTGGTAAAATTACAGTTTTTATTGATTTCTTACTATTGAAAGGTCAACTATTCCAGATTTCCCAGTTTTTTTCTGCTTGTAGAACCAACATTTCATACCCGTTTTTGATTCTGGCACCTTTTTCTTTGCTTTTTCGAAGAAACGTTGTTTCCTCTGGGTTGTATATGAGATCATAACAGAGGTGATTCTCAGTTAAGAATTCGTAAGGAATTTTCGGATATTCTGCTGTATTGGGAAATGTACCAACCGGTGAACAGTTGATAATCAAAGTATGGTCAGCTAGGATAGCACGATCAATTTCATCATAAGTGAGCTGGCCTGCCTGTTTGGTTCTGCTTACTAAAGTATGTGTTATTCCAAGTTGATTCAGGGCATAAATGACAGCTTTTGCAGCGCCCCCATTACCTAAAATCAAAGCCTTCTTATCCGCTTGGGGATTTAATAGCGGCTTTAGCGATGCCTCAAAACCATAGGCATCTGTATTGTAGCCTTTAAGATGTGTTATGCCATCTGATGTATGGCTGATTCGAATACAGTTTACAGCTTGTATTGCATGAGCTTCTTCCGAGAGCTCATCCAAATAATCCATAACCTCTATCTTATAGGGAATGGTCACATTGACACCGTAAAAGTCTTTATTGGAAGCAATTATTGTAAAATCGGCTATTTGAGCAAGTGGATATAAATCATAATCCACATCGGTAATACCCTCTTGATGAAATTTTTCTAGATAATATTTTTTTGAAAAAGAATGCCCTAACGGGTATCCTATTAAGCCTAATTTTTTCATTTGAATTGCGAAAAGTACGTTGTGGGAACAGGAATATATTTTCAATTTTAATATCCGGTCATTGCTATGCAATGACCGGATATGAGCCTCTTACATGTTAATCTTTCGGCTTTGTATATTTTTTTACAATTTCAGTAATAATCTGATTCCCTTGTAGCTGTGGAAGGTAATCAAAAAGAATATGATGCTTATCGGGATCCGTCGCCAGACCAAGCTCTAAAAAGTTCAGCGCTTCATTGTATTGTCCATTGGCAAATAGATAAGCAACCACACGATAGTACAGCTCTGCAGCATTTGGATTTTGTGTGATGGCATCGGATAGTACATCAATGGCTTCTTCAATTTTACTTTGTTCAAATAGAATGGAGGAATAATCGAGCCACGCATCTATATCTGTTGGGTTCAAAGCGACTACCTTTTTATAGGCTTCTTCTGCAAGATCTATTTGTTGTAGTTTGTATCGGGCATCGGCAATCGCAAACCAGTAATCGGGGTTTGTATCTTCCAGCTCCAATGCTTTTTTATAGAAATGAAGAGATTCAAAATAACGCTCTTCGAAATCTAAGGTGACCCCAATACCGAACCAGGCATCAGCAAGCTCCGCATCTAATTTGACTGCTTTTTTATAATAATTGCGGGCTTCCTCCATCTGCTCAAGTTTCTCATAACATTCGCCAATCGCACAATAGGTATCAGCACTTGGTTGCTCATATTCAAATGTTTGTTTGTATACGTCCAATGCTTCCTGATAGCGATCTAGATTAACAAGAGCGTTCCCCTTATTGAAATAAGCTGAAGAAAAGTCTTCTTTAATTAATATAGCATAGTCATAAGCATCCAGAGCTTCCTCAAACCGACTGATTTTATGGAAAGAATTTCCCAAATTGTACCAAGCATAGTAGGAGTATGGATCTGAATCAATGTATTTTTTATAAAAGGAGATACTTTCCTCTTGTCTATCCAATACATCATAACAGTAGGCCAATTCATAGAGTGCTTCTTGGTAATCCATGTTGAGCTCAAGGGCTTTCTTTAGATAAATTATAGCCTTGTCATAATTCATTTGCGCTTGAAAGATCATCGCAATATGGAAGTAGACTTCATCTTTATTATCTAATAGCGGAAGTGCTTTGAAGAGCTGTTCCAAAGCATTATCAAACTGGCCGATACTGCCTAATATGCCGCCGCGGATCAAGAAAATGTCTCCTTCTGAAGCTTCCAATAATTCCGCTTTATCAAGCGCTGCAAGTGCATTCTGATATTGTTGAATCGTTGAAAACAGTTGTGCCTGTTTCAATAGGAAGGTAATATCAAAAGGGTGTTGGCTGATCGCATATTCGGTAACCTGTAGGGCCTTAACAGGGTCATTTTTTTCAGTGTAGTAATCAATAATTCCTTCAAAAGCCTTGGAGTCAAAAAAATACTGATCCTCGTTTCGAAGCATTTCCTCATATCTGTCCACCGAGATTTTTCTTTCTTCGGGGTTTTCAAATTCAAAATCCTCTTCCATTCTCAAAAGTTTAAAACCAGTATTCTGTTCTTTAATTCAAAATACTAATTTCTTATCTAATTTGTTCGAACTAATTTTCCACAAATCGGATATCCTCCACAAAGTTAAGGATAAATACGGGTAAAATAAAAAAGCCGGCTTTAAAGCCGGCTTCTAATATAATGGTATAAGTTATATACGATTATTTTTTGATCTCAACACGACGGTTTTGAACACGACCTTCTTCAGTAGCATTAGATGCAACTGGGTTTTTCTCTCCGTAACCGTTAGCAGTGATGCTTGATGAAGAAACACCAGCGTTTACTAAATATTGTTTTACAGAGTTCGCACGGTCTTTAGATAAAGTCAAGTTATAAGCTTCAGAACCTTCAGCAGAAGCATAACCATCTAATTGTACAGATGAATTGTTATCACGTAACTCTTTAGCCAATTTGTCTAATGTAGAGTAAGATGAAGTTTTCAATACTGAGCTATCAAATTCGAATTGAATTGGAGCGTAGTAACCGTTAGAAGTAACGTTGTTAGCAACTGGCTCTGGGAATTTGATTGGACATCCTGAACCATCTACTGGAGTACCAGCTGGAGTACCAGGACATTTGTCAAATTTATCAGATACACCATCACCATCAGCGTCAGCGCTTAATGTGTTAACAGTACCTTCTAAAGTGCTTACACGTTGTTTCAACGCTTCAACTTCGTTTCTCAATGAAGGATCTTTCAACTCATCATACAATGTAGCAACTGGGTTAGCAAAAGTCAAGTTTTGTTTGTCTTTCGAACCTAAAGTGAATTCTAAACCAGCCATCACTGTAGAGAATTTACCTTTGTAATCTGTACGAGCGGGACCATATAATAAGTTATCATCAGTAAAGTTCATTGTATAACCTAAATTCAAGGCAACAACTTCTGATAATTTGAATTTAGCACCAACACCTACAGGAACGAAAGCCGTTAGTTTGTTATCACGGTCACCTTTGAATTCACGGTCACCGAAGATTTCAGATCCCCAATTACCTTTATTGTTATAAACCTCTGTTCCAGAAAAGTCTTCATTTCCAAATTGAACAGGATTATTAGCCAATACTCCTAAACCTACTTTAGCGTAGAAGTTAACCGCATTTTCTCTTCTTAAGAAATCAATAGTTCCTAATTGAAATACACCATTAATGCTAGCTGCCCAATTTACATCAGTTTGTGCAGATTTAGCAACACCATTACGATTAGTTCCAGAACCAGCTTCAAATCCGTTAAATCCGTCAAGAGCTTTGTTATAAGTTTTGATCTTACCACGGTTTGCTTCTAATTCTAAACCAAAAGTGTGAGAGAATTGTTTACGGATAGTTAATCCGTAGTATTCACCAACTTTGTTTTGGAAGTAACCTACTTTTTGTCCAAAAGCATTTGATCCAGGAAGAATTGTGTTTGGTGTAGTGATACCACCTTGAACTCCGATAGACCAAGTTCTGTATTGTGATCTACCACCGAATACTTGTTGAGCTTGTGCTGTACCAGCGAAACCTAAAGCGGCAACTAATGTAGCAGCAACTGCTGTTTTTTTAATTGTAGAATAGTTCATACTCTTGTTTTTAAGGTTATTATTAATTTTAATTGTTTTCAAATTTAATTATCGTATTAACACATGGAATAGTACAATTGCCGTGCCAAAGTCTTAAAGTTATGTTAAAATTTTGTTTTTGCTATATTTTGTACTAAATTAAGTATTTAATGTGAAACAACAAAACAAAAATCCGGTACGAAAGTACCAAATTTTTGTTTTGTTTCAATAGGTTTAAGAAAAAAATTAAGTATTTTTTTCTAAAGCAAATAATGTACGACCAATAACGACAACGCGCCCAACAAAGCTGAAACCGGAATGGTTAATATCCAAGCCCATAACAAGCTAATTGTTACCCCCCAACGTACTGCTGATACACGTTTGACAACACCAACACCGATGATTGCACCTGTAATGGTATGCGTAGTTGAGGCTGGTATCCCAAAATGTTCTGTGATACCCAAGGTGACAGCTCCTGCAGATTCAGCACAAACACCTTCCAAGGGTGTTACTTTTGTAATCTTGGTTCCCATCGTTTTAACAATTTTCCACCCACCGCTCATTGTTCCGGCAGCGATTGCTGCGTAACAAGTTAATGGAATCCATTCAGGCATGTGTTCAGTCGTTGGGACATAGCCACCAGCAACCATCGCTACAAGGATAATTCCCATGACTTTCTGCGCATCATTACCTCCATGTGCAAAGCTCAAGGCGGCAGAAGAAACAAGTTGCAATATCTTGAACCATTTTTCGGCAACACTTGGACGGGAGTTTTTTGCCAGGTTGATTACAATCAATGTGATGATAACCGATATCGTCATACCTATAATAGGGGCCAGTACGATAAATGCAATAATCTTTAAGGTTGCATCAATATTGATGGCGTGGATAGGATCTGCGCCAAGGATGAACGCGTAAGCCATTCCCGATCCTGCAAAACCTCCAATAAGCGTATGGGATGAACTGGATGGCACACCATAGTACCATGTAAATAAGTTCCAACCGATTGCTGCAAGTAACCCCGCAAAAATAACTTCTAAGGTAATGTATTCTTCCAATACTGTTTTTGCAATGGTATTGGCTACTTTATGATCTGTAAAGTAGAAGTAAGCTGCAAAGTTGAATATCGCAGCCCATAAAACGGCCATTGCTGGCGTTAAAACTTTTGTTGATACAACTGTCGCAATAGAATTGGCGGCATCATGGAATCCATTGATGTAGTCAAAAGCAATCGCAAGGACAATTACAACAACGAGTAATGTTGACATCATAATCTCGTAGAATTTTTGTGCACTTAAATCGAATGATTATGCGTTTTTAACCAGAATGCTTTCTAATACGTTAGCAACATCCTCACATTTATCGGTTGCATCTTCCATTGCAGATAACACTTCCTTGTGTTTAATTAATGAAATTGCATCTTTTTCAAATTCAAAAAGGTCAGCTACAGCTTTATCGAAAATATAATCCGCTTTGTTTTCTACGCTATTGATGCGAACACATGAATCCGTAATATTGCGGATATTTTTCAAATCTCTAAGCTCATGAATAGCTTTTGATACATGTTCTGTAGCTTCGACTAGTAAGTCAGCAATTTCAATCATTGGCTCGGTGGCCTTTTCAACCTTGTAAAGGTCCATTCTATTGGCGGCTCCATGGATAAAATCTGCGACATCGTCCAATGAGCTTGCCAAAGAGTGTATATCTTCGCGGTCAAAAGGAGTGATAAAGTTCTTTCCCAGCTCCAAATGAATTTGATGCGTGATGTTGTCGCCTCTATGTTCCAAATCTTCCACTTTGCGTGTTAATTCCTTTTTCTTTTCAGGGTTGCTTGAGTTAACAATATCTTTTAACAACTTTGACATCTCGATCAAGTTGTTGCCGGCTTGTTCAAACAAAGGGAAGAATTTTTTATCCTTTGGAACGAAGTATTGAAAAATGCTATTTAAAGACATATCTTAAATTTATTTTTGCAAAAATAATACCTTAATGTTAAGTTAATGTTAACATTGATTTTGTTTAAACACAAAAGTGTCATCAATTGTTTAATTACCGGACTGAACTTTTTGTAAAGTAAAGCCGAATGTTGTTCCAATGCCCTCTGTACTACGCACATTTACGTTTTGCTGATGTGCTTCGACAATGTGCTTTACGATAGCCAATCCTAATCCTGATCCTCCAATATCGCGTGATCGGCTCTTATCAGTTCGAAAAAAGCGCTCGAATACACGGCTCAGATTTTTTTCTTCGATGCCATAACCGTCGTCTGTAATTTCGATAAGAACCTGTTCAAACAGTGGGAAAATCTTAATTTTCGTTGTCCCGCCCTCTTTTCCATACTTTAGGGAATTATCTATCAGGTTGTATAATACCTGATGAATTTTATTTCGGTCAGCTTTAACCCAATGGGGTGTACCCACTTTGGGTTTGAATTCTATTTTGATATTGTGTTGTTTAGCTTTGTCTTCAAGAGAGTAGGTGGTGTCTTTAATGAGGTCGACGATATCGAATTTTTCTATATTCAGGACCATTTTTCCGGATTCCAGTTTGGATATTTCATCAAGATCCTGAATCAGGTAATTTAGCCGGTCTAGATTCCGGGCAGCCTTATCTAAGAAATTCTTGGCCATTTCCATGTCTTCTTCCATCAGGCCATCTTGCAGGGTCTCAATGTAACCTTGAGTGGCAAATAAAGGCGTCTTGAATTCATGAGAAATGTTGGATAAAAACTCTCTTCGGAATTTCTCCTGTGATTTTAACTGCTCTATCTCATTTTTTTTATCTTTTGCCCATGCTTTGACTTCGTTCTCAGCATCTGTGATAGGATCCTCACTGACATGTTCTCCGATAGCATCTTTAAGATCCTTACCGAGTTTAAGGTTATGAATTAATTTATACATCGTATTGAGTCTACGATATATATATTTTTCAAATAGATAGTTAAATAGAAGGAAACTCGTTACCACAGCAACAAAGAAAATGATCAGCGCTGTCTGTAGGTCATGTTTATAATAAAAGCTGATCGTAGATATTGCAATGCCGACAGCTGCGGAGTTTGCCAGTAGTAATTGTTTAAAGTTCATTTGCAGAATAAAAAAGGCCCCTGATTTGGAGCCTAAGTTACTTATAATGATATTAATAAATTGTTAAAATTTTCCGATAATCGTTTTTGCTCCAGTAACCTTGTCACCAATGTTAACATTGATTTCAGTGCCTAAAGGAAGAAATAAATCTACGCGGGAACCGAATTTGATAAAACCAAACTCATTGCCTTGCACGACTTCGTCTTTTTCTTTTACATACCATACAATGCGGCGCGCTAAGGCTCCTGCTATTTGGCGGAAAAGAACCTCCCGACCAGCCTTATCTTTGACAACGACTGTTGTTCTTTCGTTATCTGTAGATGATTTGGGGTGCCAAGCCACCAGAAACTTACCGGGATGGTATTTAAAGAACGTGACTAAACCACTGATTGGGTTTCTGTTGACATGCACATTGACAGGAGACATAAATATAGATACCTGTATACGCTTATCATGGAAATACTCATTTTCCTCAGTTTCTTCGATAACAACAACTTTTCCATCCGCTGGACAAAGAATCACGTCATCCTGCGGGTTGACCACTTTTCTGGGACTTCTGAAAAACTGGACAACTGTGATGAATAGGAATGCTGATAGCGCATAAATAAACCATTTGGCGTATTGCGGAGCGTCATAATAATCCGCAACGGCATTGATAATGAAGATAAAAAGTACAGCGATCGCTAATGTGGTATATCCTTCTTTATGAAATTTCATATCTATTTATTTCTGCAAAGATAATTATTTACTCGAATTGTCTATTTGTCTTTCGATTTTAATTGAATGGGTATAGATTTTTCCATCGTTACCCTGTGTGATCCCACCAGACACTCTGATGAGGTCGTCTTGAGGCTGGTTGTCTTTATACGTAGGGAAATAGAAGTCAATACTTCTCGCAATACGGCTCAAAATGCCATCGAAAGATTCGTTTCCGGAATCTGATGTTAACTTGAGACTTTTTAGATTAGCCATTCCGGTTTTCTTTACTTCCACGAGGTAAGAAAAATTAACCTGCTTGGTGATATCTAGTCTTGTTTTATTGAGATTGTCATTAAAACGTTTAGTTAAGAAAGCATAAAAATTGGAATAATCATCAAAGCTGCAAGACTTACCGTTAAATAGTTCCGCTCGTATAAAATAGTCATAAGGGAGGATGCTTAGCGACATGAAATCCTCATTATTTAGGTCTCCATTGTCATCATAGGTCATTGTGAGCACACCATTTGCAAAGCGTTGTGTCATAGCGTAAACGGGTTGCTGACCTACATTGTAGAAATATGTATTCCAGTTTCCCTGTGGCCTGCCGCTTTTCACCTTTCCTTTGCGTAGGTAGAAATCAAACCCAAATTCAGTAAATCCTTCAAACGGAATAGAAAATTCATAGTTGCCTTCGCCATTTATTACTTCCTGTTTGCCCCTGTTGTCCCAGTAATCTTTTATAAAGTAGCCTTGTTCACTATAGGTTATGGTCAATAGCGGTTTTCCATCCGGGTAGTAATATTTCCAATCACCGGTCGGGTGGTTGTTTTGGAAATTTACTTCCCATTTCAGCACTCCATTTGGATGGAAGGCTTGAAATACGCCTTCTTTTTTACCATCTTTATAGGAACCAATGAGTATTCTCGCTCCATTTGGCGCAAAATCGCGAAACTCTCCGTCAAAGACTTGCTTTGCAAAATCAAATTTGCTCACACGTTCAATCGTTTTAAACTCGCACTCTTTTGAAACCAAATAATAATATTTGTCAAAATAAAAACGAATCAATCCCTGGTCTAATTTTTCATAGAATACAGGTTTTTCATCCTGTGCATACAGGTTTGTAAAGCTGCACACAGACAATAATAATAAGATATGGATGAATTTTCTAATCATAACTTTAGTGTGCTTCTAGCCAATTTTTGCCTTCTCCAATTTCTACGATCAAAGGAACACTTGTTTTTATAGCATTGGACATTTTGTCCAAAATAATTTTTTTGAATACCTCGATCTCGTCTTTAGGTACGTCAAAAACCAATTCATCATGCACCTGCATGATCATTTTACCTGTTAAACCTCGCTGTTCAATTTCCTTCTGAATCGCGATCATGGCAAGTTTGATCAAATCTGCTGCCGATCCTTGGATCGGAGCATTAATTGCGTTTCTTTCAGCGAATCCGCGAACGGTCATGTTTGCAGAATTGATATCTCTCAAATAACGTCTTCGTTTTAAAATTGTTTCAACGTAACCCTTCTCTTTTGCAGACTCGACGGCATCACTCATGTATTTTTTTATTCCTGTATATTGGTTAAAATATTCATTGATGATATCGGATGCTTCTTTACGAGATATGCCAAGGTTTTGGGAAAGGCCGAAGGCCGACTGGCCATAGATAATGCCAAAGTTAACTGCTTTCGCGTTGCGACGTTGTTCAGAAGTAACGGCATCAAAATCCACATTATAGACTTTCGCGGCTGTTGCCCGGTGGATATCGTGACCTTGACTAAATGCTTCCATCATATTCTGATCTTTACTGAGTTCGGCAATCAGGCGGAGTTCAATCTGTGAATAATCGGCTGAGAGGATCACGTTGTTTTCAGATCTTGGGATAAAGGCTTTTCTGACTTCTCTTCCCCGTTCGGTACGGATCGGGATATTTTGCAAGTTCGGATTAGTTGAGCTCAGACGGCCTGTTGCGGCAACCGCTTGATTATATGACGTATGAATGAGCCCTGTTTCGGGGTTTATCAATTCAGGTAGCGCATCAACATAGGTAGATTTGAGTTTTTGCATCTGCCTAAAGTTCAAGATATCTTGGACGATATCTGATTTATGGGCCAATGCCAATAATACATCTTCACCTGTTTTATATTGTCCTGTTTTTGTTTTTTTAGCTTTAGGATCCAGTTGCAGTTTATCGAATAAGACTTCTCCCAATTGCTTAGGGGAGGCGATATTGAAATTTACGCCCGCTTTCTCAAAGATGGATTCCTCGAGATTTTTAATGTCCTGATCCAGTGTTTTTGAAAACTCTTCAAGTGCCGGAACATCTATTTTTACACCGTTTCGTTCAATTTCAGCGAGTATATAGACTAATGGGAATTCGACATCCTGAGCGAGCTGCATGGTGTTGGTCTCGACAAGAAGGGGTTGAAACACATTTTTTAGCTGTAGGGTAATGTCTGCATCTTCAGCAGCATATTCTTTTACTTTTTCGACTTCAACGTCGCGCATATTCCCTTGCTTCTTTCCCTTTTCACCGATAAGTTCGGTGATTGATACCGGGCTGTAATTCAGGTAATTTTCTGCAAGTACCTCCATCCCGTGGCGGGTATCTGGATCAATTAGATAATGTGCAAGCATGGTGTCAAAAAGGGAACCTTGTACCTTTACACCATAGCGTGCTAATAACAAAATATCGTATTTGATGTTTTGTCCTATTTTCTCGATGTTTGGGTTTTCTAGAACTGGCTTGAAAATATCGACTATAGCTTGAGCACCCTCACGATCGGCAGGTGTTGGGACATAATACGCTTTAGCGTTTTCAAAAGAAAATGATAAGCCCACAATATCGGCAAGGTTTGCATCCAATCCTGTTGTTTCTGTGTCGAAACAAAAACTATCTAAAGACGCAAGCTGTTCGGCTAGCGCTACTTGTTTTTCCGCTGTGTCGGCCAAAACATACTCATGTGTTGTATTATGTATATTATTTATTGCGACATTTTCGACACTGATTTCAGTGACAATTTCGGTCGTGGTAATTGTCGTCGTTGTTGTCGAAAATAAATCCATTTGCCCATTTGTAGGAATGCTCTTGTCAAGTACGGAGAATTCATCGCCGAAAACTCGTTTTCCAAGTGTTCGGAATTCCAATTCTGCAAATAGTGGTTCAAGGATTTCTTTGTTTGGGTCTTCCAGTTCTAGCGATTTTTCATCAAGTTCAATGGGTACATCCAATAAAATAGTGGCTAATTTTTTGGAGATAAGCCCTTGTTCTGCAAAATTCTCCACGTTCTCGCGCATTTTTCCTTTAAGCTGATCCGCGTTAGCGATAATGCCTTCGACAGATCCGTATTCCTGAACAAGTTTTTTCGCTGTTTTTTCTCCAATTCCAGGTATACCAGGGATATTGTCGACGGCATCGCCCCAAAGACCAAGGATATCGATGACCTGGCAAACGTCAGAAATTTCCCATTTTTCAAGAATCTCTTTGACACCTTGTACTTCTGCTCCATTACCCATGCGTGCAGGTTTATAGATAAAGATATTTTCAGACACAAGTTGCCCGAAATCTTTATCCGGTGTCATGCAATAGACCTGAAAATTTTGCTTTTCAGCCTTTTTTGCCAGCGTACCGATAATATCGTCGGCCTCGTAACCATCCATGGTGATGATCGGAATATTGAAGCCCTCAATTAAGCGATTGATATAGGGGATAGAGGCCGCAAGGTCTTCTGGCATAGATTCGCGATGTGCTTTATAAGCTTCAAATTCAATATGTCGTGCGGTAGGTGCCGCCGTGTCGAACACTACTGCTATGTGGGAAGGTTGCTGATTTTTCAATACATCCAATAGGGTATTGGTAAATCCCATGATTGCTCCTGTATTTAACCCTGTTGAGGTAATTCGGGGAGTTTTGCTCAATGCAAAATAAGCTCTATATATCAGAGCCATTCCATCTAGAAGAAATAGTTTTTTCACAAAATTGAATTTTAGTCTCCTTACAAAGGTAAGAAATTCATCAAAGGGTAAGTTTAATAAATTTTTCCGATTTTTGTACTATGACACATTTAATGCAACAGGATTTATGAGAGGACTGGTAACTAAATCGACAGGTAGTTGGTATCAAGTTTTGGGCGAAGATGATAAAAGATACGATTGTCGTATTAAAGGAAAGTTTCGTACTAAAGGAATAAAAACGACTAATCCTGTTGCTGTGGGGGATTGGGTACATTTTGATGTGGAACCTGATCAGGATAGTGCGGTCATTCACGAACTGGAACCTCGTCGAAATTATATCATTCGAAAATCCGTCAATTTGTCCAAACAAACTCAAATTATCGGAGCAAATCTGGATCAAGCTTTTTTAGTGGTGACACTTGCCTCTCCGCCAACATCTTTAGGTTTTATCGATCGCTTTCTAGTAACAACGGAGGCCTACGGAATTCCTGCCGTAATTATTTTCAATAAATTGGATCTTTTTAGTGATGAAGGGTTGGAGATATTGGCAGACTATAAAGCTATTTATGAACATATTGGCTATCCCTGTTTCGAGGTTTCTGCGTTAACCGGTACCAATATCGACGTTGTCAAGCAACTGCTTAAAGATAAAATAACCTTGGTATCAGGTCATTCTGGGGTTGGCAAATCAACGTTGATCAATGCAATCGTTCCTGAATACGGGTTGAAAACTGGTGAAATCTCCGATTGGTCTGACAAAGGAAAGCATACAACTACTTTTGCTGAAATGTTTGATCTTCCTTTTGGAGGGAAGTTAATTGATACGCCTGGTATTCGTGAGTTGGGAATTGTCGATATAGAAAAACAGGAGCTATCCCATTTTTTTCCAGAGATGCGCGCGTTGATGAATCAATGTCGATTTCATAATTGCAGGCATATCAATGAACCCGGTTGTGTCATTATGGAGGCTGTGGAAGAAGGCTATATTGAGAGTTCCCGCTATGATAGCTACCTCAGTATATATCATAATGAAGATAGTAGATCTTAATCTTTATAAAAATATAGCGCCTTNNAAGGCGCTATATTTTTATAAAGCAAGGTAGGCGGCAGCCCTTATTGTATCGCTTGTGTCAAGTTTAAAAAGTCGCGAAGATAGGTACACTCTTTTGACGCGATGGTAAAGAATGGGGTATCTTTATATTGTGTGCTCAATTCTTTGAAGTACCTATTTTGCATTGAAAAGCGATAAAAAGGATTTTTCAAAGGTGAATCATAATACTGCCAACACGATTCATTGGTATAAACAAAATCCTTTTGTTCGCATTTGGCCAGCATAAAAGTGCATTTAGCCTTGAATTCTTTATTGGAACTGAGCGCGCGCGCTTTGCTATACCATTCCTTTGCCGATTTAGTCTGTAGGTAGTTTCGTTGCCAATGGAGTGTTGAGGGAGCATGGTTATCTGTCGATGACCAATCGTAGGATACGATGGACCATGCATTGCCGTAGGTACTTGTCTGATAGATACCTGTAGCCATTTGAAAGTAATATTCCGCTTTTTTCTGATTGTCTTTTTCCGTTTTTATCGCATTTTCCAACCGCGCCATCCGTTCAGCATATTTTAGTTTGGTTGTATTTTCCTTTCCGTATTTTTTTGGATAGTCATTTATCGTCACAATAAAGGGGTTGGGTTTGATGTCATCTTCATCCGTGCTATACCAGTTTTTAATTTCCTTTATTTTATGGTCTTTAGGAAGTGCTGCTAATGTTTTTGCTGCTTTTTGGAAATCCAGTTCGCGCAAATAAGTTGTACCCAGTAATTCGGTGAGATAATCCCTATTAAAATGTTTGATATCTTTCAATAAGAATTTAGACAGGGTGTTCTGTTGGGAATTGTCCGACAATAAATTCCTTATTTTTAACAGCGTTTTAGGTGTAAGGCTATTTTCCCAAAAGTGCATTGTTGTCCACTGCATATTATCTTCCAATGAGTCTTTCACAAAGCCATAGTTGTAAAAAGCATCTGCCTTTACAGCAGCTAAACTAGCCATAGCGGTGTCTTGTGTGTTCAAATAGTGTTTTACAACAAGATTTTGTAAAATGTTCCGGCAGATTAAACTATAGTTGCTGTATTCAAAAGCACTATAACCCCAGTTTTGTTTGCGGATATCTTCTTTACCATCTAGTTTTGCTTTTTCTTCTAACCACGATAAGGTTTTGGTCAATTGAACTTCATCCAGCTGCTTACTGCTTTGCCAGTCCGTCAATTGTGTGAGCAATCGGGTAATTTGAAGCTGATCAATCAATTTTGGACTGAGGTCAGTCTCTTTTATTCCAGCAAGGTATTCTTTTGCTAAAGCATTTTCCTTATTCATCCAACTTAGGTAGGCAGCAGTAATAAGGCCCAATTGGGGTTGAACATATTTTTTGTCGCGATAAAGTTTTAGCGCAAAATTGCGGAGCGAATCCAGATGTAGCTTAACTTTTCCTTTATCGTCATTTTTACTGTAGTAATTATAATTATCGCTACTGAGGTAAAAAGACTCGTTCATTTCTGTTTCTATCTTATTGACTTCGCGTCCTAATAGTACCGCATTTACGGTATTGGCAGGATCGAGCTGATAGCAGTCGATCAGATATTTCAGGGCATAGTCACTTGTCCCGAAGCCAATGATCGCATTGATGTTGAATCTATCGGCATCATTTTTTGCATATTGAAATATCTCGGCATCGCTGGCTGTAATATAATGGAAATTAGCATACGCGAGGATGCGTCTTTCCGGACTGGCGGTGAATAATTTGGAAAAGAGATAAGCTGCCCTTGCAGGATCACCATTTTTGCGGACAGCCCCCGCATAGTTGGATAGTGCCCAATTGAGGATAGCTTCGTCTCCCTTAGCAGATTGCAGGTACTTTTCATAAATCGTCATGCTCTTGGCGTATTCCTTCCCAAATAGATATAAGCGGGCGGCTTGATATGCATAACGGATATAGAGAAAGCTATTTTTGGGGTACTTGGAGATCTGCTGTTCGGCGAGTTCAGCTAATTGTGTGATTTCTTTGAAATTTCGGGTATCCGGATCCCAATAGTTATGTTGAATATTCGTAATGGGTTCCTGCTTTTTGGTGAACATAAAATAAGCACGTTCAGCTTCATGTTTTCCGTCAATCAATGTGCTTAAGAACGTATTTCCTTTAATGGAATCTGGCAGGCTGGTCCAAGCCGATTTTTGTTGATTGCTGGCTAAATTAGCGGTTGCAGCGTTGCTGTTGTACATCAATTGCTCGACATCCTTAACCTTGACCTGTGAACCGAGGTGCTTCACCCAAGTTTCGGCATTAATTAAACTTTCTTTGACTGGTGCTTCCTCGGTATAAAGAAATTGGTAGGGGATGAATTGAAAGGCAGAAAATCCATTTTCCTCCAGATTGGGGAGATAATATGTCGTTTGATTGTCGTAAGGATCCACTTCAGGACCACAGGCGATATTGGTTGCAATCTCTCCAAAGAAGAAAGCTAATGTAGTGCTAGAAAGCAGCAATAATTTTTTGTAATTCGGCATTGCCATGGTGTGCTAGTGTAGCTTGATCTAAATGATAAAAAATAATCCGGTGTTCTTTTCCTTTCAGCTCTCCCTTCAAAAATTTTGCCGTTTGTAGGAGCTCACCCTGATTGATGGATTCAAAACGTATAACATCTCCCTTTTTAAGGTTTGCTTTTGGGAGATCCTTTGTTAAAATATAGAGGTTCGTATTGGAGTTATGGGTAAATAAGGCGGAGTCTTTGATATCCTCTTCGTTGATATGCTTTGAAATACCGATGTAATTATTATTTCTGAAAACGACAAACCACTGAAATAGCGGTAATGCAATATCCATTTCCATCGGATAATTGCGTAATGTTCCGCTTAGGTAAGTCTTGAGGTCCTGTTGATTTAAAATGGAGTTCTGATTGCCAAATTGTCTGAGATTCCCCATATTGTAACACATCAACATGGCTTTTTTCACAGGCGGAATTCCGCTGGTAACCGTATTTTTGACTTGGTGGAGCCGCAGCGTAGCGCTCACGATAACATCTTTTAATGCCGGTAATTGCTGCAAATAGCTGAGCAGATAGAAAAATTTATCACGGGATGTCTTTGTCCAATCGCAGTCCAGTTGGAGTTCGGTAAATTTTTCTTTTCCGGCTTGTTGTATTTTAGCCGTCACAAACGGAACAATCTTATTTGCCAATCCCCTGATCTGCAGGCTATCCATCTCTGCAAAAACACGTTGGTTGACAAATACTACAGGAATCAATTGCTGTTCTTTGGGTATAGGTTGCGTAAACGTAATGGGACTAATAGGAATGGCTTGTACACCAGATGGATCGAAATCAATATCCATGATGCGGACATAGATAGATTTCGCGTCAATTTCTTTTAAGGATCGGCTTTCTGCGGTATCTACCTGAAATACGGTCTTCCAAAAATAGAAGCCCGTTTCATGCTTTGTTTTGGTGCAGGAAACTAAAAAAAGTAGAGATAGCGGTACAAAAAATAAAAATAGTTGTGTTTTACGCAGCATATTCACCTTATTTAGTCATAATTCAAACAAAATGGGCTTAATTTTGTTTGTTATTCAATAAAATAAAGACGAAATTACAAAGAGATTGTGACTTTATGAAGCCTATTTTCAAATGGATTCTTGGTATTGTAGCGTTTATCCTACTGGCGTTGGGTGGTGGTATTTGGTATTTTAGCAATAAGTGGAAGCCCCTTTTAGATACTAAAATCAAGCAGCTGGTGTCTCAAGCAACGGACAATTTGTATACTATTACATACGACGATATCCACGTCAACCTATTATTAGGCAATATAACAATAGACAATCTGCAGCTCGTCTCAGACAGTTCCGTATATAAAAAGTTGGAGTTGGTCAAAAAAGCACCAGATAACCGCTTTGAAATTTCCATCAATAGGCTGAAAATAAAAAGCTTTGGTATCCGAAGGGTATTGATGGAAAAGGAACTTTTTTTGAATGATATCACCGTCGAAACACCAACGATTCATGTCATCAATGAGGTACACCGTTATAACGATACGGTGAGTAGGGGACCTAAAAAACCATTGTATGAAAAGATAAAGGATAATCTGAAAAAAATTCAGGTTCGGGCTGTCAATTTGAATGATATCGATTTTAAATATACGCAGGTCCAAAAAGGGGTTTATCAAGATTTCGAAGTCAAGAAGGTCAAGGTTCGTATAGATGACGTTTTAATCGATTCGACTTCTGAGCATGACAAACAGCGCTTTTATCATACGAAAATGATTGATATTGAGGTGCCTGGTTTTACCTATAAAACTCCAGACGGGTTTTATAAGATAAACTTTGATCAGTTGAAAATCAATAGTAAAAATCGCAATGTCCTGTTGACTAAAGTTGCTTATCAGCCGACGCTGAATAAGGCTGCATATTACCGAAAGAAAGGTGAAGGTGGAAGCTATATGGTGCTGAAAATGGATACCCTGCTTTTGACGGGATTCAATTTTGCCGAGCTTTCCCGTGATAAGAAAATATATGCACAAAATGCACGCTTAAAAAATGGTTCTCTTTCGATTTATAGTGATAAACATTATAAAAGCCCACCCACCAGTCAGATTGGAAATGCTCCGCACATGAAATTAATGCAGATGTCGACACGCTTGGGAATTGATTCATTGATTTTAGATAATATAGGAATTACGTATGCTGAAATGAGTGATGAGTATAGTCAAATCGGTACCATTACTTTTGATCACACGTATGGTACGATATTGAATGTGACAAATGATTCGGCAAAATTGCTTAAGCAGAAGCTCATGCGTGCAAATTTGAGCAGCAATTTTATGAATGCAGGCAAGCTTTCTACCAACTTCGTTTTTGATATGACCTCTAAAGTTGGGGCCTATACCTACAAGGGCACACTTGGGAAAATGGATCTAACAGTCGTTAATAAAATGATCCGGCCATTGTTAAATGTTGAGGTTAAATCGGGCAATCTCAGTCAGATTACATTTGACATATGGGCCAACGATTACCGTAGTAAAGGAACCTTTAAAATGGATTATGATGATCTCAAAGTTAATATCCTGTCGGAGCCAGGTGATGATGGTCGTCGAGAAAAAAAGGGGCTGCTGTCTTTTATGATTAATCAGGTGTTGTTTAATCCGAGCAATCCGGATTTATACGGGAAATATACGGTAGGGCATATCAATAAGCGCAGGGACCCCAATCATCCATTTTTTAAAGCGATGTGGCAGACTTTGTTGGTTGGAATTAAGCAATGTGTCGGCCTTGATCCAGAACGGGAAGCTAAATTAATGAACACAGCTGGAAAAGTTGAAAAAATCGTTGGGGGAATCAGCAAGGCCAAGAAAATGATTTCAAGTATATTTAAGAAGCACAAAACGCCTGAGGAGTTGCTGAAGGAAGAAAAAGAAGATGAGGCCAAAGAGGCGGCAAAGATTGAAGAGAAAAGGAAGCGTGACCGTGAAAAGGCTGAAAAGGAACTCGAGAAAGAAGGGGCGGGAAATTAAAGATCCGTTTCACGTGAAAAGGTTGCCTTGGTTAAGTCGGCGCGCCAAAAAACACAACGGAGATAGATTTGCATTTATTGACAGATTTATCTTAGTTTGAGACATTATGATAGATTCGATTTTAAGTTTTATCCGATTTGTTTTCAAATATAAAAATGGGCTTGTAGACAAAATCATGTTCTATGTGAGCATGATTTGCGCTGCAATCGTTATATTTAATGTAGGCTATGTTACTGATCCTGCACTAGGGAAATTGCTGGGTAAAACAATTCATTATCTATTCTTTGTGCTCTTTTTCATGATTGCTCTCCGCGAGTCATCCTCCATTTACGCACTCAAAAAAATTGCTGTGGAGCATTACTCGGGCTTGGTTATTCTCATTTACTTTGTATTTATTCTTATTGCCCGTTTTGCAGGGTTTGGAGCACTCGCTGTTTTTTCAAGAGAACAGTGGGTTTATCTCGGAATCTATCTAATTTTTATCGCGGAGCTGTCGAAGAGCACACTTTTCTTTGATAATTTTTATTTTAATCCGACCATATTATTTGTCATCAGTTTCCTCGCTCTTATCCTGCTTGGCACGGTACTCTTGATGTTGCCACGGACCACGGTAGAAGCTCCATTAAGTTTTGTGGACGCCTTATTTATGGCAACGAGTGCTGTTTGTATCACAGGCTTGTCAGTTGCCGATATTTCAACCAATTTTAGCATGTTCGGACAAACTGTGGTCATTGTTTTGATACAGGTTGGCGGGTTGGGTATTATGACATTTACAGGTTTTTTTGGCTATTTTTTCTCTGGCGGATTTTCTTTTAAGAATCAATTGATGTTTGGTGAAATTCTGGGTGAAAATAAAGTAGCCTCTGTCATTAAAACCCTATTGACCATGATATTTATTACGCTGCTGTTTGAATTTCTTGGCGCTATACTGATCTTTAGTACCTTGGAAAGTGCTAATTTTCCAAATTTAGGGAGCATGGTTTTCTTTTCGATCTTTCATTCTATTTCTTCATTCTGTAATGCTGGATTTTCGATCTTATCAGGGGGTATTACCAATGAAGCCTATAAATTCAATTACCCATTCCAGTTGGCGTTATCTTCGCTTTTCATTCTTGGTGGTTTGGGGTTTGGAATAGTATTGAATTTCTACACCTATATGAAAGAATCCATATTGCTTTATTATCACCGATGGATCACAAAGAAAAACTATAAGCATAAAGCATGGAGCTTTAGCTTTAATTCTAAATTGGTGCTGGTCTGTAATGCGATTATTATTGTAGGTGCCACTTTGTTTTTCTATTTCTTGGAGCGAGGGAATACACTTTCTCTTGAAAAGGGAATCGATGGGGAATGGGCGACTTCCTTCTTTATGGCCAATGCCGCACGTTCGGCAGGTTACAATAGTGTTGATTTGAGTTTTGTTGGGCCACCAACTGTTTTTTTGATTATGCTGCTGATGTGGGTCGGGGCCTCTCCCGGATCTACTGGTGGGGGAGTAAAGGTAACTACCGTTGCTGTTTCACTGTTGAATATTGTTTCGCTGGCTAAAGGAAAAGAATATATAGAGATTTTTAAAAGGCGAATAGCCGGCGAATCTGTTAACAAGGCTTTTGCGATTATTTTATTGTCGTTTTTTGTGGTTGGATTCAGTTTTTTTGTTCTCATTTTTACTGATCCAGATAAGAGTATGAAAGCACTCCTCTTTGAAGCACTATCAGCCTATACAACATGTGGATTAAGTTTGGGGATTACACCCTCGCTCAGTATGGGGGGGAAATTAATTATTGCGTTGACAATGCTTGTTGGACGTGTTGGGATGTTGACGCTATTGGTGGCTTTTATTAAAAATACAACCCGGAGAAATATTGTATTTCCGGAAGAAAAGATCTTGTTTTAAGCAGACAAGTGACCGTTTTGGCTAAATTTGATGGCTTTATCAGCGGAATATGAGCATATAAATTGAAAGATAGCTTGGAAATAAAGGTAAATTTATTTTAGTTTGAGATATGAAGTATATTGTTTTAGGATTGGGGCATTTTGGACGTTCTTTAGGGGTACATCTTACTGAACTCGGGCATGAGGTGATTGGTGCCGACCGAAATCTCAGTATCGTTGAACAACTCAAGGACAAGATAACGCACACGGTATGCCTAGATACAACCGACCGAGAAGCGGTATCGTCATTACCCCTTAAAGATGCCCATGCTGTCATTGTTGCAATTGGAGAGGATGAGGGAGCTTCGCTCATGACCGTAGCCCTTTTAAAACAGTTGAAGGTTAAACGTATCATTGGTCGTATCGTTTCAGATTTACAAAAAACTGTGTTGGAGGCCATGGAAATCAATGAATATATCATGCCGGAAGAAGAGGCTGCTGAGCGTTTGGCAATGCGTTTAGACAATATTGATATCGTCGATTCGTTTAAAGTCTCGGATAAATACTCTATTGTGGAGACTAAAGTTCCGGCGCGTTACGTGGGGATGACCTTGCGTGAAGCGAACCTGACGAATTTATACAAGGTGATCGTCTTAACCACCGTGAAAATTACAGAAATGAAAAAGGATGGTGTGACTAAAGAACAAAAAGAAGCTTCAGGAATTGCCGCATCGGAAACGATCATGGAAGAGGGTGATATTTTGGTTGTTTTTGGTGAGCTATCCAATATTAATAAGTTAATTCAAAAAGGAGAATAAAATATGTTATTGACAACAACAGGTACTATTGAGGGGCACCAAATTGAACGCTATTTGGGAATAGTCTCTTCCGAAGTGGTTCTGGGGGCAAATGCAATCAAGGATATGATGGCGGGCTTTCGCGATTTTTTTGGCGGAAGATCCAACTCTTATGAACGCGCATTCCAGGAAACCCGTGAAGCAGCGCTGCGTGAACTTGAAGACCGTGCACGCGCCTTGGGCGCTGATGCGGTCGTTGGGGTTCGACTGGACTTCCAGACGGTAGGAACAGGAGGAATGATGATGGTGGGCGCAACGGGAACGGCGGTAAAAATGAGATCTTAATTACAAGGGGGCAAAAAATTTTGCTCCCTTTTTTATGTGTCCCTCGCTAAGGCAACATTTCAGCTATTGAGTACCCAAAGGCTTGCCCCGATTTTTCTAGACACCTTCTATTTATGTATTTAAAAGGAAGAGCGATCGATTGCCGAGTCAATACAGTTAATACCCTGCTGTTAACAGGACACTGAGCGATAATTATAATTGTATATAAAAACAAATTTATCTAAGTTTGGCTTTTAAGACTTTTAAACAACCTAAGAAGGTAAATGAAATCATCGAGATTTATCAAACCGCGAATAATGTGTTCATAGATACAACGAAAAGCAAGTTATGAATGAACGATTATTTGGTAAGTTGAATAAATTAGATATATTCATCACCTTAAAATGACAAATTTATACGGATGAAAAATTGGTTTAAGGCGAATTCAGCACATTTGATCGTTATTGCGATATTTATTGCGCTCGTATTTTTTTATTTTACCCCTGTTTGGCAAGGAAAAACACTGGCGCAGTCGGATGTGGTACAGGCGCAGGCGGCGCAGAAGGAATTATTTGATTTTAAGGCAAAGGATGGTAAAGCGCCTTTATGGACTAATTCTATGTTTGGCGGAATGCCGACTTATCAAATTTGGCAAGAAAATGAGAATAACATTGGTACCTATTTCTTAAAAGCGGTTAAGTTCGCCTTTCCGAGCCCAATGGATACGGTGCTATTTTATTTGTTGGGGGCTTATTTCCTTTTTAGTGTCTTACGGATCAAACCCTGGCTTGCCGCAGTCGGCGCAATAGCCATTGCATTTACATCCTATAATTTTATTTATATTGAAGCTGGGCATATAACAAGGGCCAATGCAATCGCATTTATTCCGCCTGTTATTGCTGCGGTTATTATGTGTTATCGGGGAAGTAAATTGTGGGGGCCTGTATTATTGGCGTTGTTCCTTTCGCTGGAAATTCGCGTCAATCACTTACAGACAACCTATTATCTGTTAATAGTCCTCATGGTATACGTGATTTTCACGTTCATCGATGCGCTTAAACAAAAGCAATTAAAAGGTTTTTTTATCGCTTCAGGAAGGCAGATTATCGCAGTGGTCATCGCTTTGATGGTAAATGCTTCAATTTTATTACCAACTTGGGAATATAGTAAATTAAGTACGCGTGGACATGCCAATATCACGAAGGTTGATAACAACAACAGCAAAGAGAAAGGGCTTGATAAAGAATATGCCTATGAGTGGAGCCAAGGGATTGGTGAAACCATTACCTTTTTGATTCCAAATGCCTATGGTGGTTCAACTGGTGGACAATTGGACGAAAAATCACATGTCGCTAAATTCCTAATGGAACGAGGAGGTGCGTCGGAGATTCAAGCTGGTCAGATGGCACAAGGCATGCCAACCTATTGGGGCGACAAACGTTTCACTTCGGGACCATGGTATTTTGGGGCTGGAGTTTTCTTCCTATTTGTTTTAGGCCTTGTTATTGTCAAGGACCGCTTCAAGTGGTGGATTTTGGCAACAACCATTTTAGCATTGCTTTTGTCATTTGGAAAAAACTTTACACTTGTATCAGATCTGTTCTTTGACTATTTCCCAATGTACAATAAGTTTAGGGCTGTTGAATCCATTCTTGTTGTGGTTTCCATTACAGTACCTATGATGGCAATTCTGGCTGTCAACGAGCTTTTGACACGGGCGAAGGAGATTCCAAACTTAGATAAAAAAGTGCTGTATACTTTTATTGGTGTCGGTGGCGTCTGTCTGCTTATTGGCGTGATGCCCGATCTCTTTTTAAGTTTTAGGAATGCGGAGCATAGCAATTTAGTAGCAACTTTTGAGCACCAGATAGGCGACAAGGCCTTTGCGACGGACTTGGCAAACCAGTTGGTTCTGGATCGTAAAGATATCGCAAGCAAAGATGCCTATCGTTCCTTTGTCATTGTTCTACTAACTTTTGGATTTGTTTGGGTCTTTTTAAAGAAGAAACTGAGCGAAGGTGTATTACTGGGGACATTGCTGGTCTTATTCTTGTTTGATTTATGGAGTGTAGATAAGCGCTTTTTGAATGACAAATCTTTTATGGAGAAAGGGGCTACAGCACAGCAAGTATTCCAACAACGTGAAGTGGATCAATTGATCTTAATGGATAAAGATCCAAGCTACCGCGTACTAGACTTGACTTCAGATCCGTTTTCGGATGCCCGTCCGTCCTACTTCCATAAATCCTTAGGCGGATACCATGCAGCAAAATTAATGCGTTTCCAGGAAATTTTGGAAAATCAATTTAATGGCGCCCTGAACGAAGATGTATTGGATATGTTCAACGTACGTTATTTGATTACGACAGATCCTCAGAATCAGTCACAACGTATTGTAAGAAGAAGTACAGCTGCAGGAAATGCTTGGTTTGTAGATCGGGTAAGTTTTGTGAAAGGAAATGCCGAAGAAATGCAGGCAATCAGTTCGTTTGACCCACATAAGGAGGCCTTTGTGAATCAACAATATCAAAATGAGATTAAGGCTAAAACTTCGAATGCTTCAACGACAGGAGAGATTAAGTTGACCTCCTACCATCCCGATAAAATGCAATATGAATATACATCTGCCAATGATGCCTTTGCGGTATTTTCTGAAGTATTTTACGATAAAGGGTGGAAAGCTTATGTGGATGGAAAGGAAACGCCTATTATTCGTGCGGATTATATCTTAAGAGCACTGCAGTTACCTGCGGGAACGCATAAGGTAGAATTTGTTTTTGATCCAGAGTCGCACAAATTGGGTAATGTATTGACTTTAATCTCGTCTATTATTCTTGTATTGGGAATAGGAGCGGCGATATATTTCTCCTTTAGAGGGAATAAAAAAGAAACAGCGGCTTAGCTGCTGTTTCTTTTTATTGTGTGAGCTTTAGAATAATTTGAGTTGTGGATCAGTTATTCTAAAGCTTTTTCTATGATGTGGCGTAGACCCATGCGCCAATACAGCTGTTCTGTGTTTAACTGTTGGGTACCCTTTGTTGTTGAGCCAGTCGTAATCGGGATAATCCAAGGCGATGTTGTCCATGTATTCATCCCGGTACGTTTTAGCCAAAATAGAGGCCGCAGCAATGGATAGGTATTTTCCATCCCCCTTCACAATACATGAATAAGGTATCTCTTGGTAAGGAATAAACTTATTCCCGTCAACAATAATATACTCGGCTTTGGTCTTTAAGAGATCAAGCGCCTTGTGCATGGCTAAGTAGCTTGCATTATGGATGTTTATGCGATCTATTTCTTCGGCTGAAACACTGGCAACTGCAAATGCGAGAGCTTCGCGTTCGATAATTGGCCGCAACATCATCCTTTTTTTCTCACTAAGTTGTTTGGAGTCGTTAAGGAGATCGTGGTAATAGTCTGTTGGGAAAATCACTGCTGCAGCGAAAACGGGCCCTGCCAGACAGCCCCTTCCAGCTTCGTCACAACCGGCTTCAATCCACTGCTCCTGATAATATGATAATAGCATATGCGATTCTTAAAATAGCCGAAATTACAAATAAATTTGGAGTTATTTATTGTAACTTCTGTGTGAATATTGGCCATTTACATTAATTAACACTAATAATGTCTTCTTTTGTAAAGATTTAGAGCACTAGACTATTAATATGATGGAATAATTTTCATTAGCAAAATAAGAAGTTGTTCCGGTCTGGGCCATATTGTTTCAATATTAAACTTGGGCAATAGTTTTGGTGTCAAAGATTTAACAATTATAGAAATATAAAAATACATATTATGAGAGGCTTTATGCTTTTGTTGTTTAGTATGCTGATGGGATGGACCGTTTACGGCCAGACGAAGAGCGTACAGGGAATGTTGAAGGACGACAAGAATCGAATTGTCGCCGGTGCAACAGTGAAATTAACGTCAAAATTGGATTCCATGACGACAGGATCCAATATGGCCGGGATTTTTATCTTTGATAAAGTCAAGGCGGATACCTTTAAAATTACGGTTTCAAACCTTGGGTTCGAACGTTTTGAGCAGGAATTTAGTATCCCTAAAGGCGAATCAAAGCATATTATTCCAAGTTTGACTTTACAACAGAACTCACAGATGCTACAAGAAGTTGTTGTTGATGGAGTCCCTACAGTCGTTGTCAAAAGTGATACCCTCGAATATACGATGAAAGATCTAAAACTCCGCGATGGCGCGGTTGCCGAGGACGCTTTGAAAAAATTACAAGGGGTCGAAGTCGATAAAGACGGCAATGTTACGGCACAAGGGGAGTCTGTTAAGCGGGTTCGTATAAATGGTAAGGACTTTTTTGGTGGAGATGTAAAGACAGCTACACAGAATCTACCGGCAAATATTATCCAAAAGATGCAGGTCATCGACGATTATGGCGATATGGCCAATGTCACCGGTAATAAAACGGGTGATTCAGAAAAAGTATTAAATATTCAGATTGACCCAAAATACAATACAGGACACATGACTACCCTACGGGCTGGCGTGGGAACAGAAGATCGCTATCAGGCTACCGGTATGTGGATGGGGATGCGTGAAGGTGAACAAATTTCGGTGCTGGGGAATTTGAACAATACCAATGCCCCCTTATTCGATTTTAGTACTGTAGGTGGTGGCGCCCGCCGTGGCCAGGGTGGTGGCGGCCGCCGAGGTGGTGGTATGTTTGGTGGCTCGGACGGTTTGACAAAAATTGGTTCCATAGGACTGAATTACCGCAAAGACTTTAATGATAAACTGACTGTTTACGGTAGCTATAGTTTTAGCCATAGCAACAATACAACACTATCCCAACGTTTTCAGGAAAATACACTGCCTAATATAATGCAGACGGACAGTGTGACATCCAATTCGAACACGGTTGGTGATAGCCATCGTTTCGAAGCAAATGTCGAATGGAAGCCTACAACGAAAGATTATATCAAAATATCGCCTCAGTTTGGCTACGACAAGAGCGATGCAACGACAGGTACGAATTCGCTCACGTATCGTAGTAGTGTATTTAATAATTCTCAGGCGCAAGATATTGTTGCCAATTCCACTGCACCGAGATTTGGGATTAGCGGTTTATACAATCATAAATTTAATGATAAAGGAAGGAATGTTTTTGTAAACATGAACTTCAATAATGCAAAAACAACGAAAGATCAGAATGCCATTCTAGATAGGTTGTTGGCGGATCCCAACAATGCAAATGCTCCATTAGACTCGATCTATGAAAAGACGATTCTGGAAGCTAATAATAAAAGTTGGAATGGAGGGGCCTCGGTGAATTATACTGAGCCTGTTTCCGAGAAAGGAAAAGTAGAGTTTACCTATGATTTCAACAAAAATAAGTATGATAATTCGAACAAACAACAAGGATTTGACCGCGATGGAAACCTTATAGCAGAAGACCCGAAGTTGAATTTTGATTACAATTACGATTATTCCTTCACAACACATAAAATAGGGGCGAACTATTTGTATAGTGGCGATAAAATAACCTATTCCATTGGAGCAGCAGCTCAACCTTCCCAATTAAGAGGAGATGCGATCAGTTCAGGCTTAGTCGTTCCAATTCATCGCAACAATATGAACTGGATGCCTATTGCACGTTTTGAGTATAAATTTTCGAGACAGTCCAATATCTCTGTCAATTATTCGGGAACACCGAATGAGCCTTCAGTAACGCAGATCTTGCCCTTTGATATGAGTACAAATCGGACCAGTATCGTAATCGGTAACGCCAATCTGAATCCGGAATTTAGCCATCAATTGAATGTGCGGTTCCGTAAAAATGATTTTCAAAAAGGAAATAACTTCTTTGCGTTCGTTAATGCCGGTTTGACTAACAACAAGATTGTGAGCTTGAGCAAAAGCTATTTTGATGATTTAATGGACTATCAAACTGGACAAACAAATTCTACGTTAGTATCCGAAACTCGCTACTTGAATGAAACAAGCGATAAACCATTTAATGTGAGTTCTTTTTATCATTACGGAAAGTCATTGAAAGAAAAAACATATAATATTATGTTAATGGGCGGGGTGTCCTACAACAAAAATATTGGATATGTTTCTACGGAGAAAGATGATAACATCGGTCAAAAGAACGTTGCCCGGAATATTGTTTTAAATCAAGGTTTGATGTTTAGATACAACCCTTCGGAGAATTTGGAAATCAATCCGGGAGTACGCTACCAATTTAATCATACGGAGAATTCATTGACAAATCGTACGACGAATGTTTCTTCTTGGACACCCACATTGATTGGCTCTGTTAACATCACAAAAACTACAATTTTCGGAGCGGATCTATCGAAGCAATTCAATAGTGGTTATGGAGCCGGTATCAATGCAAACCCGTTTGTCATCAATACGTACCTTGAGCAGAAGTTCTTGAGTCAACAACGTGGTACAGTACGTTTACAAGCATTTGACTTATTGAATCAGCAAACGAATGTTTCCCGGACAGTGAGCGAATCTATGATTACAGATAGCCGTACCAACCGTTTGGGACGATATTTTATGATTTTGTTTACTTACAAGTTCCAAAAATTCGCTATGGGGAACCCTGAAGGCGAGAACAGATTCCCAGGCGGAATGAGACCACCGCGTATGTAATTTGAATAATCTTATTGCTATAGGATATAAAAACGGTCATAGTGATTTCGCTATGACCGTTTTGCGTTTAAAAATGCCTAGTTTTGTGATCACTTCATGTGCCCTATGATTTGAAGATTGAGCAAAGTGGCGAAAGAATGTACGATTGTATATTTTTTTGGAGGAGATAGTCAAGGCTAACGGGCACACAAAATAGATAGACTAAAGAAGTTACAGCTAGTTTATACTGCATGGAATACGAAATTATTAGACTTTCAAACGGAATACGCGTAGTATTTCAATATCAGAATTTACCGGTTACACATGTCTGCATGGTCATCAATGCGGGGTCTCGTGATGAGTCTGCTGGAAAATATGGTGTAGCCCATTTTATTGAGCATCTTTTATTCAAACGAACAGAAAGACGCTCGACACAACAGATTATAAATCATTTGGAATCCGTTGGCGGAGATTTGAATGCTTATACAACGAAGGAATATACCTGTGTACATGCCTCTATTCTTCAGCCTTATTTAAGTCGTGCCTTAGATCTTTTTGAAGATATCTTTTTTCATTCCACTTTTCCCGATATAGAATTGGATAAAGAAAAATCTGTCATTGTAGATGAAATGGCGTCTTACCTGGATAGCCCAGAAGAGTCTATTGTAGACGATTTTGAGGATCTGGTTTTTCAGGGGTCGGGTTTAGGACACAATATTTTGGGACTGGAAGATCAGCTTCTCGCACTACAAAAGGGCGATATCGTCGACTTTATGCAGGCAAACTATGATACAAATGAAATGGTTATTGGTATCACAGGTAATTATACGCTAAAAGAAGTTGAGCGATTGTTGCACAAGATCTTTGGTGGTGTTCCAGCAAATACAATTATGCGGATGAGAAACGATGTCAATCCAATTATTGAACAGCATCTTGCAGTTGCAAAACCAATTAATCAGGTTCATTACATGCTTGGATCTTTGGCTTACGGTTATCGTGATGAGCGTAAGACAGGGCTGTTGCTTTTGAACAATATGCTTGGCGGCATGGGAATGGGTTCTATTCTGAATCTTTCTATTCGGGAGAAATATGGAATAGCCTATACCATTGAATCTAATTATACTATTTTTTCGGATACAGGGTTATTTAGTATTTACCTCGGTACCGATGAAGAAAAAGTTGAAAAAGCTAAAAAACTCGTCTTTAAAGAACTAGCGAAGCTAACCGAGCAACCGCTATCCGAAACTGCAGTAAAAAAGGCGAAGCAGAAATTTATTGGTCAGATTGCTTTGACCGAAGAGAACCGTATGAGTATGATTATCTCTGCCGCGAAAAACGTGATGGACTATGATCGTGTCATCTTATTGGACGAAGTAATTGAAAAAATTCAGGACTTGACTAATACAGGGCTGCTGGAAATAGCGCAAGATGTATTTGACCCGAAGAAGATGTTGTCGCTAAGTTTTGTTCCCGAAGACTGAATTTAAGGATCGATAGATCCTTCTGAGGAAATGAACAATATGAGATCGAACGGCCGAAGATGGGAATATAGCTGGCTGAAATGAATTTATATTGCATATAAAAAGCAATTTATCTAAGTTTGCGCTTACGGGAATTCGTTCTCATCAACCATTGACTGCAGAAAGCAGATTCAATACCTATTGTAGCAGACAAATAAACGAATAAAAAATATAAGGGATGAAAACAGCATATGTATTTCCTGGTCAAGGGGCCCAATTTGTTGGAATGGGGCAAGACCTGTATAATTTAAATGATGAAACGAAAGCTTTGTTCGAACAGGCTAACGATATTTTAGGATTTCGCATCACGGATGTCATGTTTTCCGGTACAGACGAGGAGTTGAAACAAACCAACGTAACCCAACCGGCTATTTTCTTGCATTCGGTCATTTTGGCAAAAGCATTGGGAGAGTCTTTTCAACCGGACATGGTTGCAGGTCACTCATTGGGTGAGTTTTCGGCTTTGGTAGCAGCGGGCGCACTGAGCTTTGAAGATGGCTTGAAATTGGTTGCACAACGCGCCAACGCGATGCAAAAAGCATGTGAGCTTCAGCCTTCAACGATGGCTGCGATATTAGGTCTGGAAGATGCTATAGTGGAAGATATCTGTGCTAAAGTTGATGACGTAGTGGTGGCAGCGAATTATAACTGTCCCGGACAATTGGTGATTTCGGGATCTATTGAAGGTGTGGATAAAGCTTGTGCTTTATTGACCGAGGCCGGTGCTAAGCGCGCATTAAAGCTAAATGTTGGTGGAGCATTTCACTCACCATTGATGGAATCTGCCAAAGTCGAATTGCAAGCGGCTATCGAAGCTGTAAACATTTTGTCGCCTCGCTGTCCGATTTATCAAAATATAGATGCCAAACCACAGACAGATCCAGCGGTTATCAAGGAAAATCTTATTGCGCAATTAACTGGCGCTGTACGGTGGACGCAGACAGTACAAAATATGTTGGCCGATGGTGCAACAGCTTTTGTAGAAGTAGGTCCAGGAAATGTATTGCAGGGATTGGTTAAGAAGGTTGACCGTCAGGTGCAGACTTCTGCGGCTTCAGTGACCGCGTAACAAAATGTTCAGTATAAAAAAAGGAATTATTTTGCTGTGCCCTCAAAAAGTGTCCAACTTTTTGAGGGCATTTTTTATGAACGAAAAATCGGAATCACATCAAGAATTACCTGTCCATCCCTGAAAAATGTTTACAAAAGGTCTAATACGGTTCTTACTTTACCTCAAGAATTAACCTGTAAAAATGGATAAGACATAGCGATCAGTTTCGGAGATTACTCGGTGCTTATTCGGTACTTGTTCGGAGCTCGTTCGGTACTTCTTCGGTTGCAAGCGAAGAAACACCGAACGAGCTCCGATCGATATCCGTTTTTTAACCGAGAGAATGCAGAATCAACTATGAGCGTAAAAACTATTTATCCTTAAACATGCTGTAATGATCTTTCATGACCTGCAGCACGAAGTCGTTGGGAGTCATTTTTTCAGGATGTTTGACTTCCATAACCGCCTCAAGACGCTGGACCAAAGCTGTTAAAATGCCCACATCTCTTCTATCAAAAGCTGTTTGGTAGATCTCTTTGACCGAATTAGCATCCTTGTCGCTCAATTTGATAACCTGTGGAAATAGAATTGGATGATTGTCGAAAGTCTCTTCGTAAATTGTGTCGCTCAATTTTAATGTAGGTTTGAGGCTGATAACGGAAGTTTCTGCGGCAATATCTCCAATGCGTTGCCCATTTTTGGATAAAACGATCGAGGTAATGGCGACACCACCCATCGTCATCCAAATATCTACAATAGATAGACTCCATCTGGACAAGTATTGATAAAAGTTGGCTCGCGAACCGTCAAGTTTAACGACCTTTATTTTCATGATTTTCTTACCTACTGTCTGACCACCAAAGGCGGTTTCGGTAATCAATGTGTAAAAAAACGCGGGTAGGGTCAATGCCATCATAACGCCATAAAAAAGATAGGGATCTCCTGCGTTCATGTTTATGCTGTCCAAGAGAAAGAAGCAAAAGAAATAATAACAGACTATAATAAAATAATCTATTGCAAAAGCGATCATTCTTGAACCAAGACTGGCAAGATTATATTCGATTTTTACATTTTGTGCTGTATTTATCTCAAGCTTATTCATATGTAAATTATTTGAGTTTAATAGCAATATAGAATTTCTAGGTCATTTTAGCTCCAATTTGTGCTTTTCAATCATGGATATTTCCTATATTTGGTTCAGCCAGTTAAAAAAATTAATGAGAGAAGCATCCTTTGTAGAACGAAATAAAGAAAAATGGACGTTAATTGAAAATAATTTATCAATTAATATGCAGGTTGATCCAGATGAACTGGCCTCAAATTACATTGAGCTCACTAATGATCTGGCTTATGCACAAACTTTTTATCCTGAAAGTAAGGTAAAGGCTTACCTGAATGAACTGGCAGTGACCGTGCATCAGAAAATCTATAAAGATCAGAAAGCTTCCAATAATAAGTTTAAATCTTTTATCAATGAAGAGATACCGCAGGCGATCTGGTCAATCCGTAGACCTTTGTTGTACTCCTTCTTAATTTTTGTTTTGGCTTCAGTCATTGGTTTTGTATCGTCTGTATACGATATGGATTTTATTCGGCTTATTTTAGGTGACTACTATGTCGATTCGACGATAGAAAGCATAAAAGCAGGAGATCCTGCTGCAGTATATGGGAAGGGGAGCAACTTTGGATCAGCGATTTGGATTACGATTAATAATGTGCGGGTTGCTTTTATGGCCTTTGCTGCCGGACTATTTTTCAGTGTAGGGACAGGTTATGTGCTGTTTAGCAATGGTATTATGCTTGGTGCATTTCACCATATGTTTTTCCAGTATGGCGTTATGGGGAAAGCCATGTCGGCGATTTGGATTCATGGCACTATTGAGATTTCGGTAATTATTGTGGCAGGAGGATGCGGATTGGCCATCGGTAATAGCATTCTATTTCCCAAATCGTTTACACGTTTGACATCGTTTGTCCGTACAGCAAAGATTGCAATGAAAGTTCTCGTCAGCACGATTCCTTTTTTTATTATAGCCGGAACATTGGAAGGTTTTGTAACACGGTATTATAATATGTCAATTTGGTTATGTTTAATAATTATCGTTTTATCCGTACTGGCTATCCTTTATTTTTATGTTATTAATCCTTATCGACTAGCAAAACGATTTCAATGGAAATAGATTTTGAGTTTCAAAAAGAACGGAAGGTGGGGGACTTTATCCAAAGTTTCATAGATCTTTTTAAATTGATCTATAAGCACTTTGTTTCTACTATTTTTGGTTTATCTGCGGTTCCCCTAGCAGCGATTGCTTTAGTTTACTATTTTCTTTCTACAAAAATCACTTTTTCGGCTAATAGCGATTCTTTTGAGGATATCGATGCTTTTACTTGGGCTGGATTACTCATTTTGGCATTGATCGCTTTGGGATTGTACGTTTATGGTATTTCCATTGAATATTTTATGCTACTCAAAGAACGTAAAAGCACAGCATTTTCAGGATCGGAAGTATTCAGAAATTTCAGATCTAACCTCGGTAAATACTTTATGTTTTTGATTGCCATGATATTGGCGTTAATCGTTGTCTTTATCCCACTGGCAATCGTAGCTGTGATTTGTGCATTTATCCCTTTTATTGGAAGTTTTGCCATTGGTATATTGGGCTCGATGGTTGGGATATGGTTGTTTTGCTCTTTTCTATTTTATCGGGAAGGTTATTCGGATCTGGGAAGCTGTTTTACAGATGCCTATGTCATGCTGAGCAAAAAATTGATCCAATACGGTATCGCAACCTACATTGTGAACTTTATTTTTCAAATGGCTGTCATGATGATTTCCATTGTACCATTGATTATCATGGGGCTTTTGTCATTTAACTTCCTTGGAATAGATGCCGCTTTCTTTGACTCATCCTGGGGAAAACTCCTGATGACATTTGGGGGCTTATTTATCACACTATTTACGCTCTTTCTTTATATGTCCGGCGTTTTGGCCAATGGTATTATTTATGAAACAGCCAAGGATCTCAAATTTGGAGAACGTATTTATGGCATGATCGAAAAGATAGGAGGAAAAGATGAATAAACTCTTGTCTTTTTTCTGCATTGCCTGTTTATCGATTATGTACGCCTGTGATCCCAAGCCAAGGGACACGGACTCCAACAGCGATAGAATTGATTCACTTAATGTGCAAATAGATTCAACCTTGGTGGGAGCAGATTCTGTCCGCATTGATTCTGCAGTAAAGGCTCCTAATGGCCAACAGGGAAAAGACGAAATTGACCTGTGGGATCCAACATTATTTGATTCGATTCCAAAATATACCGAAGAACGTTCGTTTAAAATGGATCCTTATCAGGATATCATCAAACGTTACGAGACAGACGATTTTGTTTATTCTGAAAATATTAAAGATCGGGTGGGCGTATTGCAACGCATCCTTGCCCGGCTCGCCGATTGGATCGGGAGTATCATGCCGGATAATCCTTATAAATTTCGGGAAGAGTTTGGCTATGTATTTGCCTTCTTAGCTGTCACCGCATTAGCGTTTATTCTTTATAAAGTGCTCTACAACAGAAAACAATATTTTATTAAGCATAGTGAAGAGGAGAGTGAACTGGACGTTTTAGCGTATGTGGAGCGAAACCTGATGAATAGCAACCTGGAGCCTTATATTCAGGAGGCTATCGCTCAAAGGAATTATGCATTGGGTATCCGGTACTTACAGCTATTGAATATTCAGAAACTAGCGCAATCCGATCATATCAAATGGAAGCTGAGCAAAACGAACGCTGAATTTACACAAGAGATTCAAAACGAGGAGCTCCGTCGTGGATTTGCGGAATGTACAAGAATATTTGATTATGTCTGGTTTGGTCAATTTGAATTAACAGAGGACAATTTTAATCAATATCAGCAATTGTTTCACCAGTATCAAAAACAAATTAAATGAAGGGATCGGTAAAATTTGGATTGATATTATTGACTGTTGTGTTAGTGTTAATAGCCCTTATCGATGCAACAAGTAAGAAACCTATTATCTGGGATCGGACTTTTGATGCAAAAGATAAAAATCCTTTTGGCGCTTATGTGCTACGTCAAGAACTAAAGCATATCATTGATCAAAAGAACACAACGATTGAGCGACCATTGTATGAATATTTGGACAGTACAAAGAAAACCGACGCAAACTTATTTTTTTACACCTCCTATTTTTCAATGGGTGAAGCAGCGGAAGATAAATTACTGGATTATGTAAACCGGGGTGGGAAAGCAATGATTGTAGCCGAGGATATTGATCCTTATCTGTTGGATTCCCTCGGTTTGAAAACAGATAACTTCTATGGTTTTAAAAAAGGTGTGAATATAAAAAGCCAACTGCGTGTGCGGTTGATGAACGATAACAATAAAATTCATTATAGTAAATCAGATCTTGGCGAAGTATTCAAAAAACTTCCTAAACATGCGACCATTTTGGGCGCGATTACCTATAAGGAATTTATGTTACCGAACTTCATAGCCGTTCAATTTGGTAAAGGGACATTCTATCTGCACCTGACCCCTGATTTATTTGGAAACTATTACTTGCTGAATTCCGCTTCGCAATATGCCTATGTTGCTAAGTCGTTATCTTATCTAAATGATAAGCCGATCGCTTGGTATGATTTTAAAGCGAATTTGGAGCAATATCGGACACCTTTGCGTGTATTGCTTATGAATGATGGTCTTAGGCAAGCTTGGTATGTTTTGTTGGCGGGGCTAGTTCTTTTGCTTGTATTTCGAAGTAGACGAGAGCAGCGAGCCGTGGCGGTCGTGAGCCCAGAACCGAATCTCTCGAAGGACTTTTGTGGAACCATTGCTACTTTATATTATGAAAATGGCGCACCAGGTAATATGGTCGCAAAAAAAATAGATTACTTCCTGCACGATCTTCGGATGCGGTTTCATTTGGACACGCTGATGTTGCGGGAAGAGGAGTTCAGTGAGGAGCTGGCTGAGCGGACTGGAGTTCCGCTCCTAGAGACGCAGTCTTTAATCAGGCTGATTGTTCATATGCAAGATGCTAAACAACATGATGTGGCTGATCTTAAGATGATTAATGATACAATAGAAGAGTTTAAACATAAAGCAAAAATGATATGAGTGACTTCGATAAATATATATCTTTTGAAAACCGAATAGATGTCTCGGTTTTATTCGATAAAATGGCGCAGGTAAAGTCGGAGGTGAAAAAAGTCATCGTTGGGCAGGATCAATTGATTGACATGCTCTTAATCTCGATCTTGGCCTCAGGGCATTCTTTGATCGAGGGCTTACCCGGGGTGGCGAAAACATTATCCGCAAAATTGATTGCCAAAACGATTCACAGTGAATTTAAGCGGATTCAATTTACACCGGATTTAATGCCCTCGGATGTAACCGGTTCGTCGATACTCGATTTGAAAAGTAATGAGTTTGAATTTCGTAGGGGCCCCATTTTTGCAAATATTGTTTTAATCGATGAAATCAATCGTGCTCCCGCAAAGACCCAGGCAGCACTTTTTGAAAGCATGGCGGAACAACAGGTGTCGGTAGATGGAACAACCTATCAATTGCCAGGGCCGTTTGTTGTTTTTGCGACGCAAAATCCCATCGAACACGAAGGTACTTATCGATTGCCGGAAGCTCAGCTCGACCGTTTCTTGTTTAAGATCAATGTGAACTATCCTGAACTTGAACAGGAATTGGAAATATTGAAGGAGCATCATGCTCAAAAAGCAAAGAATAAAGAGGATCAGGTTCAGGCTGTCGTTTCGGCCACAGAAATTTTAGAATTCCAGAAATTGATCAAGTCTATTTTTGTGCACGAGGAGTTGCTAACTTACATTGCTCAAGTCATTATAAAAACACGAACTAATCCAAGTTTGACACTAGGTGCCTCACCGCGGGCTTCTATTGCTTTGTTGGAATCAGCAAAGGCTTCAGCTGCGTTAACAGGCCGCGACTTTGTTACTCCTGAGGATATTCGGAGGGTAGCATCTGCCGTACTGGGCCACCGTGTCATGTTGACTCCAGAAAGGGAAATGGAAGGATTTACCACCGCTTATGTCATCGATCAAATCATAAATTCTGTAGAAATTCCAAGATAATGAAGAAACTAAAACAGCTTTTTCTAACAAATCAATTCTTCTACTCCCTATTGGGGGTAGCGACACTCTTTACATTTTCTTTTTTCGTTAAAGGATTGTTGATTGTGGCCTGGATTGTCTTTTGGATCTGGTTGGCTGTTTTGGCTTTTGATTTTATTGTCTTATTTTCAGGGAAGGGCAGAATTGAGATCACAAGGATATATCCTGAAAAATTATCCAATGGAGATGAAAACCCGATGAAGCTTATGGTGAGCTCTTTTTATCCATTTGCAACAAAAGTAGATGTTTTAGAGGAGTTTCCGGTGCAGCTCCAAATTCGGGACAATGATTTTGCAGCCAGTTTACCCGCTTTTCAACGCTCTGAAATTTCATTTTCCTTGCGGCCTACACAAAGGGGAATTTATCAGTTTGGTCGTTGTATGGCTTTGGTTAGACGTTTTGGATTTTTCAAAAGAAGGTTTGTTACCAATCAAGAACAGGAAATCCCCTGTTATCCATCCTATATTCAACTACGAAAATATCAGCTTTTGGCAACAAGTAACCGATTGAATGAACTGGGGATAAAGCGTATTCGACGCATTGGTTCAGCCATGGAATTTGACCATGTTAGAGAGTATGTGCAGGGAGACGATTATAGGCACATGAACTGGAAGGCATCTGCAAAAGTAAAGAAGCTGATGGTCAATCAGTATGAAGAGGAGAAGTCTCAGCCGATCTATTCATTTATTGACTTAGGTCGGGCAATGCGTATGCCATTCAACGGTCTTACCTTATTGGACTACTCGATTAATGCTGCACTTGTTCTTTCCAATGCGACCATCTTAAAGCAGGACCGAGCTGGATTATTAACCTTTTCAAAAGATATCAATGCATTTATAGCTGCAGAGAAGAGGAATAATCAAATGCATAAGATTTCAGAAGCACTATACCAGGTGTCGACCAAATTTGAGGAGTCTGAATTTGGAAGATTATATAGTTATGCCAATGCACATATTAATAAACGTTCGCTGATTTTTGTCTATACAAATTTTGAGACCTTAGATTCCTTAAGACGTCAGCTAAATTACCTGTCGATGTTAAATAGAAGCCACATTATAGTCGTTGTTGTTTTTAAAAACGTAGAAATAGAGGATTTAGCGAAGAGTACGCCGAAAAAGACAATAGATATTTACAACCAGGTCATTGCTGAAAAGTTTATCTATGAGAAACAACTTATCGTACAGGAACTGATTCGCAATGGGTTTCAGACAATCTATACAGCACCGGAAAACCTGACCATTAACTCCATCAACAAATATTTGGAAATTAAGGCACGTGGCCTTATTTAATGATGGAGGTATCTTTGACCATTACTTTTGTCCACAAATGCTGATATTTTTCGATCGCTTTTAAATGAATCGGATGTGTCTCGTACGTTGTAATATCTTTAAGGTTTTTGAAAGTGACAATCAATGTATAGTCAAAGCTGTTGTCTACGACAGGTCTCGGGTTTGTCTGCGCCGGAACTCCATAATTGAGCGTTTTGATGATGTCGATTTTTCGAAGGTCCTCAAAAAATCCAACAAAATTCTTTTTTTCTTTTTCACTGAGATCTTTTTTTAGCCAAAAATTGACAACGTGTACAATGGTGCTGGACTCGATAGCCTCATCCGATTGAACTGTATTTGCCCATGTGGGAGCAGTTACGAGCACCATGGGTGCTAGAAGAAAGTTGCGTCTTTTCATGATTGAAACGGTTTAGAAGCTTTAAGATACAAAACCTTCGTGAATTCACCAATACCAATGACCCTCATCGTGAGAAAAGGTTTTTTGTGTTTAATGAAAAATAGGCGTTTTTAACAAACAAAAAAAGGAAGACATCATGTCTTCCTTTTATCTTTTTATGGAGGGTAGGTTCTTACAAACCAAACTCTTCTTTCACTTTATCGATATAATCCAGTTTTTCCCAAGTAAAAAGTTCAACCTCAATTTGCTTTTTCTCGCCAGTTGAGCTCTCGAATTCCTTGGTTACTTTTTTTGGTGTTCTTCCCATGTGTCCATAGGCAGCCGTTTCTGAATAAATTGGATTTCTCAGACCCAAACGCGTTTCAATTCCGTAGGGAGTCATATCAAACAAATGAGCAATTTTTTCAGCAATCTGACCATCGGTCAAATTTACTTTGCTCGTTCCATAGGTATTTACATAGATTCCCATCGGATCTTTTACACCAATTGCATAGGAAATCTGTACGAGAATTTCATCTGCAACACCTGCTGCCACTAAGTTTTTGGCAATATGGCGCGTTGCGTATGCAGCAGAACGGTCTACCTTAGATGGATCTTTTCCTGAGAAAGCCCCTCCACCATGTGCACCTCGGCCGCCGTAGGTATCGACAATGATCTTGCGACCGGTAAGTCCTGTATCTCCGTGAGGTCCACCGATAACAAATTTTCCAGTTGGATTGATATGAAACTTAATTTCATCGTTAAATAACAACTGAAGTTCTGGTTTCAATTGTGCTTTAACACGAGGAATCAAGATCGTTTTGATGTCATGTGTAATTTTATCCAACATAACTTGTTCCGTATCGAAGTCGTCATGTTGTGTGGAGATTACGATTGCTTCGATTCTTTTTGGTTTGTGATCGTCACTATACTCAAGGGTAACCTGAGATTTTGCGTCCGGGCGCAAATACTTGATTTCGTTATTTTCGCGACGTAGCTCGGCCAATTCATAAAGTAAGCGATGCGATAGGTCCAATGCCAGAGGCATAAAATTCTCAGTTTCGTTGTTTGCATAACCGAACATGATACCTTGGTCGCCCGCACCTTGTTCTTGCCTTGTCTTGCGGTCTACGCCCTGGTTGATATCAGCAGACTGCTCGTGAATCGCCGAAAGAACGCCACAGGAATTTGCCTCGAACATGTATTCAGACTTGGTGTAGCCAATCTTTTGGATCACCGAACGGGCTATTTTCTGAACATCGAGGTATATGTTTGATTTAACTTCCCCGGCAAGGACAACCTGTCCTGTGGTTACTAGTGTTTCAATAGCGACGCGAGAATCCTCGTCCCATGCTAAAAAATTGTCTATTAATGCATCTGAAATTTGATCCGCAATTTTGTCTGGATGCCCTTCAGAAACAGATTCTGACGTAAATAAATAAGCCATGCTTTACGTAATTTTTAATATTGGATTTGCTCTAGAATGAAATAACAGCAAAGTGATAAGAGCCGTGATAGCGAAGGGTTTTTAGCACTTTTTTACTGTGGTTGCAATCTCCTTGTCGTTGCCTTGTAACGCAACAGCACGCAAATCAGTCCACATTCTATTTTTTGTGCGACAAAGCTACAATACTTTGAGGATTATTTAAAATCAAATTTATATTTTAACTTTTAAAAGCATAGGGAAGTGCGTTAATTAGTATAAAGATTACATTATTTTAAGAAATTGGTAATTTCCGCTATCTTTGGATATGTCAGAACGTAAACAAATACTGTTTGTTATTAATCCTATTTCAGGGGGGAAAAATAAAACTTCTTTTAAAAAACAAGTGCTGGATGTGCTTGATCTGCAGAAGTTTGATCCTACTTTTCAGCAGACCGCGAGACCGAACCATGCTTACGAAATTGGGCTGAAAGCGGTCAAAGATGGCTATGATGCAGTTATCGCGGTCGGTGGTGATGGGACGATCAATGAACTGGGCTCCGCTTTGGTAGGATCTGGAATTCCATTGGGGATTATTCCTGAAGGTTCTGGTAACGGCCTGGCGCTTTACTTGGGGGTTCCAATGAATGAAGCTGCTGCTATCCGTCGGATTAATCGTTTTGAATCGATAGAGGTGGATTGTGGTGTAATTAATGATAGACGATTTTTTAATATCGCGGGTTTAGGTTTTGATGCCTCTGTAAGTGAAAATTTTGCGAATGAAAATATTCGCGGACCTTTGGGCTATATGAAGTCCGTTTTTAATGTGCTCAGCAAGTATCAGCCGGCACATTACAAATTGACGATTGATGGAAAGGTATACGAAAGGCAAGCGTTTATGATCAGCGTAGCGAACTCTCCCCAATATGGAAATAATGCCTATATCGCACCACAGGCTTCGGTTAACGATGGCATTTTAGATGTCTGTATCGTGCACAAATTTCCGCTTTACATTTTGCCAAAGATGATTTTCCATCTTTTTAATAAATCGGCAGATCAATCCAGTTATGTCGAGATCATTCCTGGAAAGAACATACAGATCGAGATTGATAAGGTGTCACCGGTTCATGTGGATGGGGAGCCGATCGAACTTGGCGATAAATTGGATATTTCCATTATGCCAAAAGCGTTAAAGATAATTTGTTAAGATCATGAGTAAAAATAAGAAACAGTCCTATGAGGGCGTTGTATATTCAACAGACGACAGCTTCAGCTATCAGCTGGCTGATTTTTTTCAGGAAGCAGATACGTTACCTGTAAATCAGCAAAACTTAAAAGTGCAGCTTGACCGGAAAATGCGGAAGGGGAAAGTTGTTACGTTGGTTACGGGGTTTGTTGGAAAAGCGGAAGACTTGGAGAATTTAGGTAAATTGTTGAAAACGAAGTGCGGAGTGGGTGGAACAGTGAAGGATGGGGAGGTCATCATTCAGGGAGAGTTTAAACAAAAGATCTATGATTTGTTACTTAAAGAGGGGTATCGCGTAAAATTAGTTGGTGGTTAAACAAGTATATCAGGGATAATAGTGGTAAATCTAATGAATTGTCTATTAGGCAAGTATGCTTTGAGTGTAGGATGCCTAGTTGTTCAGAAACATGAGTAATCACTTACTTTTTGTCGTTTAAAATCCTTGATTTTTTTGCATATCAAAAAAAAAATGGCTTTCATTGTAAAATAATTATTGCGAATAAGCGATTTAGCATAGAGTAATAATGATTATATAACGGGAACTGCTGAGAAAAATAACACTGATTAATGGTGTGTTCAGTTTGAAAAAACAAATTTGATTTTTTTTATATATTTGAGATGAATATTTTAAATTTGACATTAAATATTAAATTTGCTTTGCAAAATTGGTTTCAAAAGCGAATAAGAGTGCATATAATTTAAACAACATTATATATTTAAACAACAGTAAAAAACTAAAAATTAGAAAAATGGCAAACGCACCTAAAACTGCTGCAAAACAAGAGAGCAACAACGGAGGATCTTTCTTTGCTCAAGCTGCAATCATCATCTGTTTCATCGTGGGTTTCTGTGTATGGAAATTTGTGATGGGCAATCCAACTAACTTCGTTGACAACAATCCTGAAAATGCTCCAAATCCAGGTAACTACTTAGGAATGGTTTACCATGCTGGGGCTATCGTACCTGTTTTGCTTGGTTTATTCTTGATGGTATGGGTTTTCTCAGTAGAACGTTTTATCGTTATTAACAAAGCTTCTGGTAATGGTAACGTAGGAAACTTCGTTCGTAAAATTCAAACGTTGATTAATGGTGGAAACATCGATTCAGCTATCGCTGAGTGTGACAAACAAAAAGGTTCAGTAGCAAATGTTGTAAAAGCTGGTTTATTGAAATACAAATCAGTATCTGCAGATCCTGAAGTAAACACCGAAAAAGCTGCTATTGCAATTCAAAAAGAAATCGAAGAAACTACAGCATTAGAAATGCCAATGTTAGAGAAAAACTTAAACGTTATCGCTACATTAGTTTCTATCGGTACATTATGTGGTCTATTGGGTACGGTAACAGGTATGATCAAAGCCTTCTCGGCATTGGCAACAGGTGGTGCTCCAGATTCAGCTAAATTGGCAAACGGTATCTCTGAGGCCTTGATCAATACAGCAACTGGTATCGCGACTTCAACATTCGCTATCGTATTGTATAACATCTTTACTGCAAAAATCGATAAATTAACTTACTCTATCGACGAAGCTGGTTTCTCAATCGTACAAACATACGCTGCAAACCACAAATAAGAACTATGATGAAAGTTTTTGATTTTATTTTATGGAAATCAAAAATCAAAAGCATCATAGGATAGAAGATTGAGTTTTTAATTTAAAAAGAAGAATTTAAAATGGGTAAAGCAAAAGTAAAAAGAGCCAGTACGTCGATCGACATGACAGCGATGTGTGACGTATCGTTCTTACTGCTTACGTTCTTCGTCTTAACGGCGACTGCGCGCCAACCGGAAGCATTGACGGTGGATACCCCAGCATCGACTACAAAAGATAAGTTACCTGATTCAAATGTAGGTATGATCACAATAGGCGATCAAGGTAAAGTTTTCTTCGGTACGACTGATCAGCAGGTTCGCGTAAAAGCACTAGAAAGAATGTCAGCAAAATATGGCGTTGGCTTTTCACAAGAAGATTATGATCGTTTCAAATTGATGGAAAACTTTGGTGTACCAATGTCTAAATTGAAAGGATTATTGGCTCTGGATGGAAGTAAGCGTACAGAGAAAGGTCTGCAAACTGGTATCCCGGTTGATAGTACAGAGAATACTTCAAATGAGTTGTATTACTGGGTTCAAAATGCCCGTCTTGCAGCTGAGGAGGTAAATAAGGAAAAAGAAGCATCTGATAAAAATTTCGTGCATCCAGGACCTTTAAAGATGGCTATCAAAGCAGATGCGAATGAAAAATATCCTTCGGTTAATTTAGTTATTGAAACGTTGCGCAATCAAAAGCAAAACAAATTTAGTTTCATAACAGGCATGCGTGCTGAGGAGAAATAATTGACGATTTAATAAGAACAAACAATGGCAGAATTAAATCAGGATAGTGGTAAAAAAGGCAAAGGCGGGAAAGTAAGATCCAAGAAGAATGGCGGTAAGGTCGACCTTACAGCGATGGTGGATTTGGCGTTCTTGTTGATTACCTTCTTCATGTTGACCACATCCTTAAATAAACCGCAAGCGATGGATGTGGCTATGCCAGACAAAAATAAAATTAAGGAGCAACAAAGCGATGAATTGCTTACAGCAGATAATCGTTCACTTACAATTTTATTGGGTTCTGACAATAAAGTCTCTTGGGTATATGGTCAAGTTGCTCGTCCGATCGAAGGTCCTACTGTTGCTGGTTACGGTGCGGATGGGATTCGTAAGGTTTTGATGGAGAAAAAGGCATATGTACCTCGCGTTTCAGGCGGTAAAGACATGATCGTAATCATAAGACCGAGTGATAAATGTACACAACGTAATCTTGTTGACATTCTTGACGAGATGAAAATTGTAGACGTAAAACGCTATATGATCGGAAAGATTACTCCAGAGGAAGTGGACGTGTTAAAACGTGACAATATCTATAATGATTAGTTATTAGATTGACACAAAAAACTAAAATAATATGATAGGGTCAAAATTAGATATTTTTAAGAAAGAATGGCTTGACGTCGTTTTTCAAGGCCGCAATAAGGAGTACGGAGCTTATGAGCTTCGTAAGCTAGCGCCTAAAGCGACTAACAGGGGACTTCTTGTCGTTATCGGCATTGTAGTCATAGCCAGTTTCCTTAGTGTTTATGGAAGTAAGCTGTTCCCGAAGAAAGCCGTTGAGGCTCCTCCTGCAGTAACTGAAGTTACTTTGGAAGACCTTGAAGAAATTAAACCACCAGAGCCTGAAGAAGAGGAGCCGCTTCCGCAAGAACCGGAAGAAAAACCTCAACAAGTGGCTATGGATGTACCGAAAGAAGATTTGGTTCGTTTCCCTGAACCTAAAGTAGCTCCTGCAAACAAAGTTGTGGAAGAAGTTGCTTCTCAGGAAGAGTTGAAAGACCCAAATAAAACTCCAGCGCGTATTACTTTGAAAGGTAGCCCGACTGGTACTTCTGTTGCACGTGGTGAATTTGGTTCGAAGAAACAAGATGGCGCAATCACTGGTGCTGCAAAAGGCGATCCAAATGGTAATGGAGATGAAATTCTTCCATTTAATGCCATCGAGGTTCAGCCAATGCCTGTAGGCGGTATGCAAGCATTTATGTCTTGGGTAGGTTCAAACTACGAGTATCCAGCTGCGGCAACTGAAAATGGTGTAAATGGTGTCGTTGAGGTATCTTTCGTTGTAGAAAAAGATGGTAGCTTAACAGACATCAATATCAAACGCGATTTGAAATATGGTACTGGTGATGCAGCCGTAAGGTTGCTTAAGAAAGCGAAGAAATGGAAACCTGGTATTCAAAATGGTCGTCCAGTTCGTGTAGCGTACACTTTACCAATTCGATTGAACCTTCAAAATTAGAATGACAAATTTTAATTCGAATAATAGTTCAAATTATAGACAGAAATCGCCTCTGAAGCGGTTTCTGTCTATTTTGGGACTATTTATGTTTGGCTTTTATTTTGTTTTGGGCCTTTTGATTATATTCTGGGACAATTTTCCCATTGAGATTAATCCAACCTACAAAACAATCTTTGGTGTCGTATTGATCCTGTATTCTTTTATGCGGTTTGTACGGCTTTGGCAAAATAATTTTTAATTAACTGCCCTCTTCTTTTTGGCTACAACCAATTCTCTCTTCAAAAATTAAACTATTTTTTAATTAAACTGTCTTATTTTATGATGTATCATATGAGAAAATATAAAATGGTTCTTGTGATGCTTGGCATCTGTATGCGCATTTTTGTTTCCTGCGAAAATAAAACAAAGCAAAAGAAAGAGAGCGATGATATTCTAACGGGTAAGCTACCCGTTATTGTGGATCAAACTTTGTTGCCTATTATCCAAGAATCTGCGGATGTGTTTGAGAGTTCTTATCCAAATTCGAGTTTGGAGCTTATTGCTCGTCCCGAAATTAAAGCGGTGAATGCATTGCTTGGCGATTCGGCCTATGTGGTTGTGTTGACGCGCAAGCTGACAAATGAGGAAGATAGCTACTTTAAAAAGCGAGGGATTCAACCTAAAATATTCCAAATGGCGTCGGATGCCGTGGTATTGATCAATAATCGTAACAGTGCTGATACTATAATGCCTCAAAAAGACGTTAAGTCTTTGTTGGAAGGTAACTTAGCAGGACAACGACTGATCTTTGACAATGCTAATTCAAGCACACTGCGCTATTTGAAAGATTATTTCAAATTGAACAAAATCGATCCGAAAGCTGTTTCTGCTTTGAAAGATAGTGAAGATGTGATGAAATATGTGAGCGAGAATGCAAATACAGTGGGCGTTATTGGTTATAATTGGTATTTAAAAGCTGTAGAAAAAAATTCGAATTTATTGGATAAAATTCGTACATTGAGCATCGAAAGTGTTGGTAAGGAGGGCGAAAAGGTCAGTTTTTATAGACCATCCCAATCGACTATCGCCGACGGCTTATATCCTTTTATAAGACCTGTCTACATTATGAACTATCAGCCGAATATGGGCTTAGGTTTAGGCTTCAGTGCCTTTTTGACAGGAGATCGTGGACAACGTATTGTATTGAAAGCTGGATTGGTTCCTGCTACAATGCCTGGACGAGAGATCATTATTAGAGATGAAAGTTATATTAAATAGATAATAAATAGTACAAAAATAGATTATGACAAACAGTAAATTATTATTTAGTCTTTTATTGGCGGGATCTGTGGGCACAGTAAGTGCACAAAGTTTGAAAGATGCTAGAGCAGCCATCGAGGCTGAAAATTATGGTAAAGCGAAAACTATCCTTCAACAGTTAGTGACTAAGCAACCTAAGAATGGAGATAATTATTTCTATTTGGGTCAAATTTATTTGGTAAACGACAGAGCGGATTCTGCCGCTGCGATTTTCAACCAAGGTTTGGCTGCTGATCCAAAGGCTACAATCAACAATGTAGGTTTGGGCTATGTTGACTTAATGAAAAAGGATAAAGCGAGCGCTGAATCTAAATTCGCTTTGGCAACCGCAAAATTAGGTAAAAAAGATTATGAACCATTATTGGAAATTGGACGTGCATATATAAAAACGCCTGAGCCTGATTATGCGAAAGCTTTGGAATACCTAACGCAAGCGAAAGAGAAAAACAAAAAAGATGTTGCAATTCCTATCGCATTAGGTGATGCATACCGTGGTTTAAAAGAAGGTTCATTAGCTTATACAAGCTATGGTGAAGCGACTGATATCGATCCAAATTCAGTACAAGCGAAAGTTGGACAGGCTGTGATCGTACGTGGTGCGCAGGCTTTTGATGAGGCTATCACACAATTGGAAGCTATTGCGGCGGAAACTCCGGCATATGCACCTACTTACCGTGAGTTGGCTGAAACATATAACCAATGGTCTAGATTGCCGGGTACTTCTGACGAGAAATATGTCGAGTTAAATAAAAAAGGTGTTGAGCAATACAAAAAATACCTGGAAGTTGCGGGTGATAATTCATTGGAAGCTAAAATCCGTTATGCCGATTTCTTGGTTTACGCGCGTCAATACGACGATTTGAAGGTAGTTTCTGAGGAATTAGCTCAAAACCCTTCTGTAGATCCAAAAATTTATCGTTATTTGGGGTATATCGCCTTCCAAAAAGCTAAAGATTATCCGAAAGCATTGGAGTACTTAAACCAGATGTTTAGCAAAATGGAAAAAGATCGTGTAATTCCATTGGATTATATGTATCTAGGTATGTCTGAGATTGCAGCAAATAGCCCTAAGCCAGCGGCTGCTGGTGCAGATAGCACGGCTACTGCGGCTCCGGTATTGACAGCAGAGAATACGGCGAATATTCAAAAGGGTATTGCCGATATTAAGAAAGCAATTGATTTAGACAAAGAATTGTTGGGCGAAACAGCTGAGTTGGCATTTGCTAAATACCAAGAGCAAGAATTGCAGACAGCAGCCTCTTTATTTGAATTGGTGGCGTCTTACAAAGATAATAAAACGTATTTATACGATGCAAACTACTATGCAGGTGAAGCTTACTATCAAATCGGTGCAAAGGAAGATGCTGCTAGTAAGAATGAAGAACAAGTAGTCGTTAATCAAGAATTGAGAGATAAAGCAATTGCTGATTTGCAAAAAGCACAGACTTTCTTATCTGTTATTGAAACGACAGACAATAAAGAAGCACAAGATAAATATTTGATCAATGCGCTTTATTATAAAGCTTTTGCTGCCTTAACCGCGGACAACTTGGAGCAACCTAAAGGTGATTTCGTTGCACCATTCCAAAAATTGATCGAAACCATCAATCAACGTGGCGCACAAGAGAAGAATAAAAATTATTTGATCGATGCAAATACATATATCGGACTTTACTATTACGTGAAGCAAGATCTTCCTAAAGCGAAGGAGAGCTTCCAAAAAGTATTGGCTATAGATCCGGCAAATGAAGCTGTTAAAGGTTACTTAGAGGGCCTGAAATAAGCTTAAATAAAATCATTCTAAATTAGGCGTAGATAGTAATATCTACGCCTTTTTTGTTTTGATTTTTACCTTGAAATCTCTATATTTAGAGATAGTTACCAATATAAATTTTAATTGAGATGGAGCAAGCCAATAGTATGCCGATAGACTACTTGCCTATATTTATACAGCTTCTTGTTGCTGTTGGATTTGGAGTAGGTACCATAATTATTACACATCTTATCGGACCGAAAGTCCGCACGGAAAACAAGCTTGGAGCTTTTGAGTCGGGAATTGAAGTTGTCGGAAATGCCAGGCAGCCTTTCTCCATAAAATATTTTTTGGTCGCTATCCTGTTTGTCATATTTGATGTTGAAGTTATTTTCATGTATCCATGGGCAGTCAACTTCCGGGAAATGGGACTACAAGGCTTGATCGAGATGTTTATTTTCATGGGACTGCTCTTGTTGGGCTTTATCTATGTGATCAAGAAAAAAGCATTGAGTTGGGATTAGATATTCCCGTGATGGTTGGCTCTTTGGGCCAGCAATACTTAAACCTATAAATCGACTTTTCATGAGTGATATAAAATTGGCAGAAGCTCCTCCGGGAGTAGAAGGCGCAGGTTTTTTTGCGACAAGTTTGGACAAAGCCATTGGCTTGGCCCGAGCCAACTCGTTATGGCCTTTGCCCTTCGCCACATCCTGCTGTGGTATCGAGTTTATGGCAACGATGGGCTCTACTTACGATTTGGCTAGATTCGGTGCCGAGCGCCCGAGCTTTTCACCGCGTCAGGCAGATATGCTATTGGTAATGGGTACCATTGCTAAGAAAATGGCTCCGGTGTTAAAGCAGGTGTATGTGCAAATGGCCGAGCCGCGCTGGGTAATTGCTGTAGGGGCCTGTGCATCTAGTGGTGGTATTTTCGATACGTATTCTGTCTTACAAGGAATAGATGAAATTATACCGGTTGATGTGTACGTGCCTGGCTGTCCTCCCCGTCCAGAAGCAATTTTGGATGGCGTGTTGCGTCTACAGGATATTGTAAAGAATGAATCATTGAACCGGAGAAATACACCCGAATACAAAGCGCTGCTTGAGAAGTACGGAATACATACAAATAAATAGATGATGGAAAACAGTTTTTTATTGGATAAGCTCCAAGGAAATTTTCCGGCAAAGATTAACGAAATTCAAGATGCACACAATTTATTGACGATTGTCGTGGATACGGAAGATGTGATTGATGTACTTCGTTTCTTGAAATCGAATAAGGAGTTGCAGTTTATTCATCTCACGGATATTACGGCAGTGCATTATCCGCATTTAGAAAAGGAGTTTGCTGTGGTTTATCATATTCATAGTCTCGTTCATAATATCCGAATCCGAGTGAAGGTCTTTTTGTATGGGCCGAATCCTGAGATTCCAACAGCAACCGTCGTTTGGAAAGGCGCGAACTGGATGGAGCGTGAGACTTTTGATTTTTTTGGTGTCAATTTTATAGGGCATCCCGATTTGAGAAGGATTTTGAATGTAGATGATATGGAGGTGTTTCCAATGCGTAAGGGATATCCTTTGGAAGATCCAAATCGCGTAGATAAGAAAGATTTGTATTTCGGCCGTTAATTTATACGATATGAGCGAATTTATAAGCAAGATAACATCTAATCAGCCTGTCTTCGAAGACAACGATCCGCAAGACGAGTTGATTACCCTAAATATTGGTCCCACGCATCCCGCTACGCATGGTGTATTTCAGAACGTGGTACAAATCGATGGCGAGCGTATTGTGAGTGGTGTGTCCACGATCGGTTATATTCACCGCGCATTTGAAAAAATTGCTGAACATCGACCTTTTTATCAAATAACGCCTTTGACTGATCGTCTAAATTATTGCTCGTCTCCAATCAATAATATGGGCTGGCATATGACCGTTGAAAAGTTGCTCAAGATAGAGATTCCTAAGCGGGTGCAATATATGCGTGTTATCGTCATGGAGCTTGCCCGTATTGCGGATCATATTATTTGTAATGGTATTTTGGGGGTAGATACGGGTGCTTTTTCCGGCTTTTTGTATGTGATGCAGGAACGCGAGTTTATCTATGAAATCTTTGAAGAAATCTGTGGCGCTCGTTTGACAACGAACATTGGTCGTATTGGAGGCTTCGAGCGTGATTTCAATGCTATAGCCTTTGAGAAAATACGTGAATTTCTGAAACGCTATCCTCCGGTGTTGCAAGAATTTGAAGAGTTGTTTGTTCGTAACCGCATTTTTATTGAACGAACGTCGGGTGTTGCTGCTGTAACAGCAGAAGATGCCCTGGATTATGGCTGGTCTGGTCCTATTTTACGGGCGACAGGTGTAGATTACGATGTGCGTGTACAGAATCCTTATTGCTCGTATGAAGAATTTGATTTCGATGTGCCTGTTGGCACGACAGGTGATGTATACGATCGTTTCATGGTTCGGAACGCCGAAATGTGGCAATCACTTCGGATTATTGAACAGGCATTAGCGAAAATTGAGAAAGAACCTAAAGGCGTCTTCCATGCGGAGGTTCCTGATTTCTATTTACCTCCGAAAGAACAGGTGTATACCAATATGGAAGCTCTAATTTACCACTTTAAAATCGTCATGGGTGAGGTGGATACACCTAAAGCTGAAGTTTATCATGCGGTCGAAGGGGCAAATGGTGAACTCGGTTTTTATTTGATTCATGATGGTGGACGGTCACCTTATCGTCTTCACTTTAGAAGACCTTCTTTTGTCAATTATCAAATGTTCGCGCCAATGAGTGCAGGAATGCTGATTTCAGATGCCATTATAAATATGAGTAGTCTTAACGTTATAGCCGGAGAATTAGATGCTTAGTGTAAAACAACATAATGAAAACGTAAACTTTTCTCCAGAATTGTTAGCCAAGTTTGGAGAAGTGGTAAGTCGTTACCCCGAAGGAAAGCAAAAATCAGGCTTATTGCCCATTTTACATCTGGTTCAGGCGGAATATGGCTGGGTAAGCGCAGATGCGATGGATAAGGTTGCTGTTTACCTGAATATATTGCCTATTGAGGTGTATGAGGTGGCAACCTTCTATACCATGTTCCTGTTGCAACCTAAAGGAAAATATGTACTGGAGATTTGTCGTACCGGACCTTGTTGTTTGGTCGGTGCAGAGCGTATCATGGGGCATTTAGAGCAAAAGCTCGGCGTAAAGGAAGGTCAGGTCACCGCTGACGGGCTTTTCTCTTGGCGGGGTGTAGAATGTTTGGCCGCCTGTGGTTTTGGACCAGTCTTACAGATCGGCCCTGAATATACATTCTATGAGAATCTGACAGAAGATAAAGTCGACGAATTGATTGATAATTTAAAAGCTAAAACAGAATAATATGGCACGTAAACTTTTGTTGACTCATATCGATGTTCCTGGCATCAATACCTTTGAGGTCTATCGACAAAAAGGTGGTTATGTTGCTGTTGAAAAAGTAGTAAAGACAATGTCTCCTGAGGATGTTGTTGAAGAGGTTAAGAAGTCTGGATTACGTGGACGTGGGGGAGCTGGTTTTCCTACGGGCATGAAATGGTCCTTTTTGGCTAAACCTGAAGGGGTGCCACGCTATTTGGTCTGTAATGCCGACGAGTCTGAACCAGGAACATTCAAAGACCGTTATTTGATGACGCACATCCCACATGCGCTCATTGAGGGAATGATTGTATCCAGCTTCGCCTTAGGAGCTCATACATCGTATATCTATGTGCGTGGAGAGATGATGCCGCAAATCAGAATTCTGGAGCGGGCCATTGCTGAAGCCAAGGAAAAAGGTTTTTTGGGTAAAAATATTTTAGGCTCGGGCTATGATCTGGAGATTTATGTTCAGCCGGGAGGTGGAGCGTATATCTGTGGTGAGGAAACGGCTTTATTAGAATCTTTAGAAGGTAAACGGGGTAATCCGCGTATTAAACCGCCTTTTCCAGCGATAGCAGGTTTATATAACTGCCCGACAGTGGTGAATAATGTGGAGTCTATTGCGACCACAGTGCCCATTATCAATTTGGGCGGTGAAGAATATGCTAAAATCGGCGTGGAGCGTAGTACCGGGACAAAATTAATTTCCGCTAGCGGAAATATTGTAAAACCAGGGGTCTATGAGATCGAACTCGGTCTGCCTGTGGAAGAGTTTATTTACTCGGATGAATATTGTGGTGGTATTGCCAATGGGAAACGAATGAAAGCTGTCGTAGCTGGAGGCTCTTCGGTTCCAATCCTACCCGCTAACTTGATCTTGAAAACTGCGGCAGGAAATAGCCGGTTGATGACTTATGAGTCATTGGCGGATGGTGGTTTCCAAACAGGGACAATGCTCGGGTCGGGTGGTTTCATCGTATTTGATGAGGATCAGTGCGTGGTGCGTAATACCTGGAATTTTGCACGTTTTTATCATCATGAAAGCTGTGGGCAGTGTTCGCCTTGTCGTGAAGGAACAGGTTGGATGGAGAAGGTGCTGCATAAGATCGAGAGCGGTCACGGCTCGATGTCAGACATTGATTTGCTGTGGGATGTGCAGCGAAAAATTGAAGGGAATACAATCTGTCCATTGGGGGATGCTGCGGCATGGCCTGTGGCAGCAGCAATAAGACATTTTAGGGATGAATTTGAATGGCATATCCTTCATCCGGAAGAGTCACAAACACGGAATTATGGACTGGCACATTATGCTGATCCTTTACAACCAATAGTATCATAATAGAAGCTGTAACGATAAATTAATTATATCATGGCAGAAGCGGAAGATGTAAAGTTTAAGGTCACCATCGATGGTATACCGGTAGAGGTTGCTCCTGGGACAAGCATATTAAATGCAGCGAGACAGATCGGTGGAGATATAGTCCCTCCGGCAATGTGTTACTACTCCAAACTGGAGGGAAGTGGCGGTAAATGCCGTACCTGTTTGGTCAAAGTCTCCAAGGGATCTGAAAAAGATCCGAGGCCGATGCCAAAATTGGTGGCTTCTTGTCGTACAACGGTGATGGACGGTATGGAAGTACAAAATATTACTTCGCCAGAGGTGGTGGAAGCAAGAAAAGGTGTTGTTGAAATCTTATTGATTAACCATCCCTTAGATTGTCCAATCTGCGATCAGGCTGGTGAATGTAAATTGCAGGATCTTGGATATGAACACGGTAGTGCTCATACACGCTACGAATTCGATCGACGTACCTTCGAACGCATTGATCTGGGCGATAAGATCCAATTGCATATGAACCGTTGTATCTTATGTTACCGTTGTGTTTATGTCGCCAATCAGTTGACCGACCAGCGTGTACACGGTATCCTAGGAAGAGGAGATCACGCCGAAATATCGACTTATATTGAAAATGTCATCGACAATGATTTCTCCGGAAATGTTATTGATGTTTGTCCTGTGGGAGCTTTGACGGATAAAACCTTCCGTTTCAAGAACAGGGTATGGTTTACAAAGCCTGTCGATGCACATCGCGATTGTCCGACATGTTCAGGTAAAGTAACCTTATGGTATAAGGGAGAAGAAGTCATTCGGGTAACTGCTCGAAAGGATGAGTTTGGTGAAGTGGAAGAATTTATCTGTAATACCTGCCGCTTTGATCAGAAAAAAACAAGCGATTGGATTTTGGAGGAACCAACAGAAATAGATCCACATTCTGTTATTTCTGCCAATCACTACGAGTTATTTAATCCGCCAAAAGTCATTAAAGAAAATCCAATATTGCAGGAACAAAATCGGGAACAGTTAGCTAGAACGGAAAAATTGAAATAATCACAAACATGGAGTGGTCTTTTGTCATAGAAAAATTAATACTGGTGTCTGTTATTTTTGTTGTCACCCTGGTGATTGCGATGTATTCGACACTTGCTGAGCGTAAAATTGCAGGTTTTATGCAGGATCGATATGGTCCTGACCGGGCTGGTCTCTTTGGTATCTTGCAACCGCTTTGTGACGGTGGTAAATTCTTCTTTAAGGAGGAAATTATCCCTGCAGGGGCACACAAGGTACTTTTTATCTTAGGGCCTACTATTGCCATTATTACGGCCTGTATTAGCTCGGCGGTTATCCCTTGGGGACAGGAATTGCAAATTGGGGGACGGGTCGTTTCCTTGCAGGTGGCCGATGTTAATGTTGGGATATTGTATATGTTTGGTGTGATCGCATTAGGTGTATATGGTATTATGTTGGGCGGCTGGGCTTCCAATAATAAATTCTCACTTATGGGTGCTATTCGCGCTGCGTCGCAGAGCATCAGTTATGAGATCGCCATGGGACTTTCAATTATCGCTTTATTGATGGTGACACAAAGTCTCTCCTTAAAGGAAATCGTTGCGCAGCAGTCGGGTTTTGTCAATTGGAATATCTGGGCGCAGCCGCTAGGGTTTATCATTTTTATGGTCTGTGCTTTTGCCGAATGTAATCGGGTTCCTTTCGATTTACCGGAATGTGAGACAGAGCTTGTCGGTGGTTACCATACGGAGTACTCCTCCATGAAATTGGGACTCTATATGTTTTCCGAATATATTAACATGTTCGTTTCCTCTGCATTGATGGCATCACTTTATTTTGGCGGTTATAATTTCCCCTTTATGAATGATCTGGGATGGTCGGCCAATATGATCACGATCATCGGGGTAGTGGTATTCTTCATTAAAATATTGCTGTTTATCTTTTTCTTTATGTGGGTGCGTTGGACTTTACCACGTTTCCGCTACGATCAATTGATGAATCTGGGCTGGAAGATGCTGATTCCATTGGCAATTGCCAATATTGTACTCACAGGTGTATTTACATTGATTAAAGATACTTATTTCTCATAAGAAAGGACTTTTTATGCAACTAACCAATCGTAAAAAAGTAATTGAACAAAAACCGATGACATTTTCGGAAAGAATATACTTTCCGGCTATTATCAAAGGTTTGCGCATTACATTAAGGCATTTTTTTAAGAAAATTCCAACCATTAAATATCCGGAGGAAATAAGACCTTATTCGAAAAACTTCAGGGGGCAGCACTCGCTCAAACGTGATGAGGAAGGGCGTGAGCGCTGTACAGCCTGTGGATTATGTGCTTTGTCCTGCCCGGCAGAGGCGATTACAATGACTGCCGCCGAGCGGAAAAAAGGTGAAGAGAATCTTTATCGCGAGGAAAAGTATGCGTCGGTATATGAAATCAATATGTTGCGTTGTATTTTCTGTGGTCTATGTGAAGAGGCCTGTCCTAAAGAAGCGATTTATCTGGATGGACCGCATGTGACAGCAGATTATCTCCGTAAGGATTTTATCTATGGAAAAGATAAATTGGTAGAACCAACTTTTGATATTACCAAATTAAAGAGCTAAACCAGGAAATTATGACAGTATTTTATTTTGTAGCCTTCTTGTCTATTTTCTTTGCGCTGCTGACCATTTTTACAAAAAATCCTGTACACAGTGTACTGTATCTGGTCATTACGTTTTTTACGTTTACAATACATTATATTCTTTTGAATGCACAGTTTTTGGCTGTGGTGAATTTCATCGTATATATGGGAGCCATCATGGTGTTGTTTTTATTTGTACTGATGCTGCTCAACCTGAACAAGGATACCGAACCCATGAAATCCAATCTGGTTAAGTTTATGGGTGCTATCGCCGGTTGTTGCCTATTGGTGACTTTCTTCGGTGTATACCGCGTATTTGACATTTCTAATCCCTTAACTGTTGTTAATCCGGAAATAGGGTTGGTTAAGAATCTGGGTAAGGTGTTGTTTAACGAATTTTTGCTTCCTTTTGAGTTATCATCATTATTGTTATTGACAGCAATGATAGGAGCAATATTATTAGCTAAGAAAGAACCTAAACAAATCTAATGGAAACAGTTGTTCAACAGTTGCAGGGGGTGCCAATAAATCATTATCTGATTTTTTGTGCGATTATTTTCGTTATTGGTGTTATCGGTGTTCTTATTCGCCGTAACGTCATTATTATTATGATGTCTATTGAATTGATGCTGAATGCGGTGAATCTTCTTTTAGCTGCTTTTTCAGTGCAGCATGGCGATTCGTCAGGACAGGTCTTCGTCTTCTTTATCATGGCATTGGCAGCGGCAGAAGTTGCCGTAGGCCTAGCGATTATTATTATGGTATATCGGAATACGAAGTCTGTGGATATCGATTCCTTAAATAAACTTCGTTGGTAGAACTTAAGAAATAAATACGATGAGTGAATTAGTTTGGTTGATTCCCCTTTTGCCCTTAATCGGGTTTATTGTGAACGGATTGGGTAGGAATGCCTTCTCCAAAGGTATGATAGGTGCTGTTGGCAGCGCTGTAGTGCTTATTTCTTTTGTATGCAGCTGTATTCTTTTCTCCGAAGTCTACCAAGCGAGGCAAGCTGGACAAGCAGGTATTATAGAACAACATGTATTTGACTGGATTGCGGTGGGCAATCTCAAGATCGGTCTGTCCTTTTTGGTAGACCCACTAAGTGCCATCATGCTCCTGATCGTTACAGGGATTGGTTTCCTTATCCATGTCTATTCGATTGGTTATATGCATCATGATCGTGGATTTGGTAAGTTCTTCGCCTATTTGAATCTCTTTATCTTTTTTATGTTGCTATTGGTATTGGGATCCAATTACCTGGTCATGTTCATCGGCTGGGAGGGTGTAGGGCTATGTTCTTATTTATTGATCGGCTTTTGGTATAAGAATAGTTCGTATGCAAATGCGGCAAAAAAAGCATTTGTGATGAATAGAATAGGTGATTTAGGTTTTCTACTTGCGGTATTTTTAATCCTTGGAACTTTTGGATCCTTGGAATTTTCGACTGTATTTCCTGCGGCCAAGAATTTTGCTGTTGGTGATATCACAGTCGTTAGCATTACCATTTTGTTGTTTATTGCTGCAACAGGTAAATCGGCGCAGATACCTTTATTTACCTGGTTGCCAGATGCCATGGCTGGCCCAACCCCCGTGTCGGCCCTGATCCATGCGGCAACGATGGTTACGGCCGGTATTTATATGATTGCACGTTCCAATGTACTGTTTATCCTTTCACCGTTTACCTTGCAGCTCATTTCTGTGATCGCTATTTGTACAGCCCTATTGGCTGCTGCGATAGCATTGACACAAAATGATATTAAGAAAGTATTGGCTTATTCCACCGTTTCGCAATTGGGCTATATGTTCCTTGGCCTTGGTGTCGGAGCATTTACGGGAGCGTTTTTCCATGTATTGACGCACGCCTTTTTCAAAGCGTTACTATTCCTGGGGGCGGGATCTGTTATACACGGTATGAGTGAAGAACAGGATATGCGAAAAATGGGGGGCTTGAAGAAAGCAATGCCTATTACTTATCTGACGATGTTGATGGGGACAATCGCGATTGCAGGAATTCCACCCTTCTCCGGCTTCTTTTCCAAAGACGAAATATTGGCGGGGGCATTTGCTGCGAGTCCAGTTTTATGGGGTTTAGGTTTTATTGGTGCATTAATGACGGCTTTCTATATGTTCAGGATGTTGTTTATGACCTTTTCTGGAACATTCCGTGGTACGGAAGAGCAAAAACATCATTTGCATGAATCTCCAAAGAGTATGACAGTGCCACTCATCGTATTGGCTATACTTTCTGTGATCGGAGGAGTGATCAATTTACCAGCTGTTTTAGGTGGTAACCATTGGCTTGAGGATTTCCTGACGCCAGTGTTTTCAGAGGGAAAAGCGATAATGCCTGCAACTCATCATTTGGAACATAGTACGGAATATTTACTCATGGGCATTTCTGTTGTTGGAGTATTGATTATGGTTGCCTTGGCTTTTCATAAATACGTTAAACGACAACAGTTACAGGAAGAGGGCGAAGGTACGCGTGGTTTCTTGGGCAATCTTTCTTACCATAAGTTTTACGTGGATGAGCTCTATGATAGCATCATTGTACGTCCCATCAATTGGCTCTCGGCTTTCTTCGGAAATGTCGTGGATCAACGTGGTATTGACGGTGTTGTTAATGGGGCCGGTAAGGCAACATTTGATACGGGAAAGGTATTGCGTTTGCTCCAGAATGGTAATGTTGGTTTTTATTTATTGATGATGGTAATTGGGGTGATTGCCATTTTCATCTATGGATTGTTGAGTCTTTAATTTTGGTATAATCGATGGATAACTTGTTTTTACTTATTTTATTGCCGTTAATAAGCGCATTGATTCTAACGTTCTTAAAGACCAATGCTGCAAAGTCTATTGCCTTGATTTTATCATTACTGTCTTTGGCTTTGACTATTCCGTTCCTCTGTACTTTTGACGCAAATGGCGGAATGCAATTTGAACAAAATTGGCTATGGATTTCTTCGTTGCATATTCATTTTCATATCGGCGTTGATGGAATTAGCTTGCCGTTGATCTTATTGACAAATGGATTGATGCCTTTAATCATTGCTACAACCTTTAAGAAGGAGTATAAAGGAAACTTTTATGCATTAATGGCTTTTATGCAAGCGGGCTTATTGCTCGTATTTATGGCCCTGGATGCTTTTACTTTTTATGTGGGTTGGGAGATTGCCTTGATACCGATTTATTTTATTTGCGCGCTTTGGGGTGAAGGAGATCGTATTCGTGTCAATTTAAAATTTTTTATTTATACTTTTTTGGGTAGCCTTTTGATGTTGATCGGTATTCTTTATCTCTATCAACAAGTGCCCAACCGTGATTTTGAATGGACCTCATTTATTGCCTTAGATTTGGGAGAAAATACGCAGCGGTGGTTATTTTGGGCATTTTTTGTTGCTTTTGCTATCAAAATACCAATTTTTCCTTTTCATACTTGGCAACCCAATACGTATACAAACGCACCTGCAGCGGGCACGATGTTGTTGGCAGGTATCATGCTCAAAATGGGGGTTTACGGTTTAATGCGTTGGCTATTGCCTATTGCACCAACTGGTGTTGCGCTGTATGGGCATTTTGCAATGATCTTATGCGTTATTGGGATCGTTTATGCTTCCATTATCGCAATTAAACAGGACGATGTGAAGCGATTGATCGCGTATTCCTCAATAGCCCACGTTGGCTTAATTAGTGCCGGTGTCTTCACATGGAATACGAATGGCCTGAGTGGAGCAACTATTCAAATGTTAAATCACGGTATTTCTGTGATCGGGCTTTTTTATGTGTTGGATATTATACAGCAGCGCACACAGACGCGTAGTCTCACAGCGCTTGGCGGAATAGCAAGCAAGGCGCCTCGTTTGGCCATCTTCTTTATGATTATTTGTATGGGGGCAGTGGGGTTACCATTGACGAATGGATTCATTGGTGAGTTTTTATTATTGAAAGGCGTTTTTCAGTATGGATTTTGGTTTGCTGTTTTCGCGGGTCTAACCTTAATTCTGGGCGCAGTTTATATCCTTAGGCTTTACCAAGGAACGATGTTGGGGGAAACGACCGAAAAAACTGTACAATTTGAAGATGTAAAAGGAACGGAACTTATTGTATTGACGGTTGTCTCCGTCTTGATCCTTTATATTGGTATATTCCCTAATTTCCTATTGAACCTTTCTGCAGGTTCCGTGGAAGTTTTAAGTACATTTTTAGGCAGATAATAGATATATTTAATTGTATGGGTGCAATAATTACACTTTCGATATTAGCATTAGTCGTCCTTTATCTTGGTTTATTCAAGATGAAATCTATGCTACTGCCTGTTTCTATTCTTGGCTTCTTGGTCGCTATTGGTTTTTTATGGAATGATTGGACTTCGACCAGTGGACCGCTCTATAGTGGGATGGTTCATTTTGATCATTTTGCTATTGCCTTCTCAATCTTATGTATCGCAGTTACCTTGTGCATTTTTGTTATCTCAAAGGGCTATTTTGATGAGGAGGGACAAATTGCGGAATATTATTCCTTATTAATTTTCTCCCTCACAGGTGCTGTTCTTGTGAATAGTTATCATAATTTTTCAATGCTTTTTTTAGGTATTGAAATTATGTCTGTAGCGCTTTACATTTTGGTGGGTATACGTAAAAGAGACAAAGCATCAAATGAAGCTGCATTAAAGTACTTTTTGATGGGGGCTTTCTCTACGGGCTTTCTATTGTTTGGTATTGCCCTTTTGTACGGGGCCACAGGATCATTTGATTTAAGTGAAATCAAAGACTATGTTGTCAATAACCCACAGGCAATTTCGCCTTTGTTTTATGGAGGTATATTGCTTCTCATTGTGGGACTGACGTTCAAAGTGGGCGCTGTTCCCTTTCATTTCTGGACACCAGATGTTTATGATGGGGCTCCGATATTGATTACCAGTTATATGAGCACCGTGGTTAAAGTTGCCTCTTTTTCTGGATTGTTACGTTTATTCAGTTATAGTCTATTGCCTTTACAAGATTTTTGGACTCCGGTTTTCTTAGTGATCGCCATTCTCACCTTATTTGTTGGAAATATTTCTGCATTAATGCAGTCTTCCTTCAAACGTATGCTTGCTTATTCGAGCGTTTCGCACGCCGGGTATATGTTATTTGCGATTGTAGCAGTTGGGGCTACCTCGGCTAATAGTATCTTTGCTTATGGCCTTGCCTACTCTCTAGCCACCATTGTTGCTTTTACAGGATTGATCCTAGTCAAGAAAACGACCGGCTCCGAACATTTTGAAGCTTTCAATGGCTTGGGCAAGAGAAATCCTTTGCTCGCATTTGCCATCACGATAGCAATGCTTTCTCTTGCGGGTATACCACTGACAGCTGGATTTATCGGTAAGTTTATGATGTTTTCTTCTGTTATGGAAAATTATCATATTGTTTTGCTTGTATTGGCTGTAATCAATGCAGGAATTGCCGTGTATTACTACTTGAAAGTTGTTGTTGCGATGTACTTTAGAGACAGTGACGAATCCTGTGTCAATGTACAGTGGAATTATTCATTTGTATTATTCCTTGCCGTAGCGCTTACAATCTTAATTGGGGTATATCCAGACTGCCTTTTAAAATTAATATAAAGTTTCTGTTAAAATACTTGTTGTTTATTAGAGCATGGCGATTTCGCTGTGCTTTTTTTATTTTTATTGGTATAACTCTTGCATACAAATTGTATATTGTAAAAAAGAAATCCTATCAAATTGCAGATGGCGTTTAAAGTGTGTGTTAAATCTTTTTCGATTCGTGTTTTAAGTGTGTTACTATTCTTCTGTATGGGTGGAAAAGTAATTGCACAGGACTTTATTCGTGGAAAGGTCATTGATGCACAAACAGGCAAGGGTATTTCAAGGGTTTCAATTAACTGGCTTGATGGAGATAGCGGTGGTAGCAGCGATACCCTTGGGTTTTTTAAGATTCTGGATATCAAGAAATACAGACAGCTTGTCTTTGGAGCGGTGGGGTATGAGCGGCGTACGGTGGATGTTCGTCGTTTACAGGATTCAATGCTGACCGTGCACTTAATTGCCTCGAATAATACATTAGAGGAGGTCGTGGTCAATAGAAGAAACAAAAAGCCTAAAGATCCAGCTATTGCACTGATCGAACAGGTGATAGCACATCGACCACAAAATCATTATACCCGTATACCTGAAATTCGTTTTGACGAATATGAGAAGACGCAATTTGGTTTTGTCAATCCTGAGGATAAAGCGAAAAAATTTCCGAAACCATTCCGATTCCTCTTTGAAAATGTCGATTCTACAGCTTTTAGGGGGCAGACCATTGCACCCTTTTATTTGGAAGAAAACTATGCCAATATCTATTCATCCCATAATCCAGATCGTAGTAAGAAGATTGTCATCAGCCACAATCAGACCGAATTAAATCCACGCTTTTTTAACAATGACAATTGGCAGACGCGGTTTCAAACGATACTCCGTGATGTTGATCTCTATGATAATACAATTCAGATCACAAACAAAGGAGTCTTGAGCCCAATTGCTGCAGGTGCTACAGCGTTTTATAGGTACAAAATTCAAGATACGGTCAAGATCGAAGGCAAGGATTATATTGAGCTCCATTTTGAAGGTAAATCGGCTATTGATCTGCTCTTCTACGGTGATCTTCTGATCTCAGATGATACAAGGTATGCTGTTCATAGCGCAACTTTGAATATCGGACGTTCTGCAAATATCAATTGGATCAATGACGTGCAAATAGATCTCAGCTATAGTGAATTTAAAAATGGTAGCATGCTCCCTGTTCGTGCAGATCTAAAAATGTTATTTGGTGGGAGCAAGTCAGATGTATTGTATGGACGCAGGGAAACCCAATACTTGGGACATCGCACAGATTCTATTTCGAATGAGAATTTTGCTGGTGTACCAGTTGAAAAGAGGTATCTCCTCCAGTCCGCACCGCAGGTACCCATTGTAGGGGTTAGACCAACTCCGTTAAGCCATGCTGAATTAGGAGCCTATCAAAAGGTTGATTCGGTACAGAATATGCGTTCTTTTAATCAGTTAGTAGCACTGGGTTATTTGTTAGCAAAGGGATATTATAATGCCGGGAAAGTTGAGTTTGGTCCACTGGAATATCTTTATAGCCGCAATAATTACGAGGGCAATCGTGTGCGCCTGAGTGGTCGGACGACGCGTTTATTTTCGGAAAAAGCCTACATTGAAGGATACACAGCCTATGGCGATAAGGACAAAGAGCTAAAGTACTACCTGAGTACGGCATTTACTTTAAATGGAGAACGTATTGTTCAGTTTCCGGCAAATTATTTACGCTTTACAGTACAGCATGACGTCATGGAACCGGGGCGAGGTTTGGGTTTTTTAAAAGGGGATGGTTTCTTCCGTTCTTTTGGGAAAAACAGGCCTAATAAATGGCAATTTAATGATATCTATCGTATCGATCATCTGATCGAATTTGGGAACCATGTTAGCGTAGGAACGGCGTTTACGCATACCCGCAGACAACCGCGCGCTGACTTGTTTTATATCAATAGCCTACCTTTACCTGATACTGTCCGACAAGTCAATACAAATGACCTACAGCTGATTTTACGTTGGGCTCCGAATGAAGAATTTACTTATCATAATCTCGACAGAGGAACCGTAGAAAACAAATATCCCATTTTTACCCTGCAATATAATAAAGGACTGAAAGGATTTTGGGGCGCAGACTATAGTTATGATGCATTACGCTTTAGCATTTTCAAACGACTATTTTTATCCCCAGCGGGGCAGGCGGATTTTGAGTTTTCAGGAGGAAGAATTTGGGGGAAACATCTGCCTTATACCTTACTGGAACTCCCTGATGTCAATAGAGATAAGCAGGGACCGTTGGTGAATTTTGACTTGATGGCTACCTCGGAATTTGTTTCAGACCAGTTTTTGAAACTGACCTATTACCACAACTGGAATGGTTTCTTTTTCAATAGAATTCCGTTGTTCAGGCGGTTAAAATGGCGTGAAGTGACGGGATTTAAGGCTTTTTATGGAAAGTTAAGCGATGCCAACAACCCCTTTGTAACGCCCGAAAATATTCAGTTTGAAGCGGACAAAAATGGTATTATCCAAACAAAAGCAGTGCGTAACAAACCGTATGTAGAAGGGCTAGTGGGGGTGGATAATATCTTTAAATTGATTAGATTAGAGTATAAAAAGAGATTAAGCTATAGTGGTGGTGAAGGCATACCTTCTGATACCTTTACAGCATCCTTACATTTTAATTTTTAGCAATTATGGTCCAATATTCAAATTTAAATTATGTGATTAAAGATAGCATCGGCTATGTTATCATTAATCGCGAACCCCAGCTGAATGCGTTGAATCAGGAAACCCTTGACGAATTGCAAGATATCTTCATGCATTTCAATGCCGATGACCACGTAAGAGGTATTATCCTGACAGGCGCTGGGCTTAAAGCATTCGCTGCAGGGGCAGACATTAAGGAATTTATGGATTTATCTGTAATTCAAGCACGGTGGCTCAGTGAACGAGGACATATTATTTTTTCGGACCTTATTGAAGGTTCTCCGAAGCCAGTTATTGCTGCAATAAATGGGTATGCTTTAGGCGGAGGGCTGGAGATGGCTTTAGCCTGCCATATTCGTATAGCGTCTGACAATGCAAAAATGGGACTGCCGGAGGTTTCTTTGGGACTGATTCCGGGTTATGGTGGTACGCAGCGTTTACCCAAGTTGATCGGAAAAGGACAGGCTATGCAAATGATTTTAACGGGTGATATGATTGACGCGCAGCGAGCCTATGAACTAGGATTGGTCAATGAGGTGATCGCACAGGATAAACTAATTGCCCGTGCGGAGGAAATACTCCATAAGATATTTACGCGCTCTCGCGTTGCAGTGGCAAATGCTATTACTGCTATTAACGCTGCTGAAGATAAACAACAAAACGGGAGTAAGGTGGAAATGGATGCTTTCGGACATCTGTTCGGAACAGAAGATTTCAAAGAAGGTGTTTCCGCATTTTTAGCGAAAAGGACACCCAATTTTGAATAATGCCGCTGTAATTCGTGAAACGCCATACGCCGTGTATTGTCAGGTTTGAGTATCGATGAAGAGGTAAAATAAGACCAAGAAAGGAGGTTCGGATTGAGCGCCAATCGTTTTGCGGCATTGGTTAAGATGGCTCATGAATCTGAATCAGAAAGCTTTAACCGACATTATTTTTGATATTTTTTGCGATATTCCTGTGGCGACATTTTCATTTCCCGTGTAAACGCTTTTGAAAAATGAAAGGGGTCATAAAAATGGAGTTTGAATGCGATTTCTTTAATCTTAAGTAGGGTAAATTGCAGATAGGAGCAAGCCCTTTGCATACGGAGTTGATTGTAATACACCATGGGTGGGTAAGATGTTTTCTGCTTGAACAAGTTAATAAGATGTGACTTGGAATAGTTGAAATGTGCTGAAATATCATCCAAGTTGATATTGTTTTCCAGATTGTCTTTCATAAATATAATGATGTCCTGTATGATATTATCTACTTGAATTCGGTTACCTTCTCTAAAATGAGCCTGATATTGAATGGACGCTAAAAAATATTGAAAGCAAAAACTCGTATACTCCAAATTTTCTGGACTATACCCCATTTCCAGGTTTTTGTAGATGCTCTCGAAGAGCTGGATGCGGTTGGCATGTTTGTTTGAATCCGCGTCATCTATATGAATCACTTCGCCCATGATATGTTGAAAAAGAACTGCATCTGTGCCGTCGAAATGAATCCAATAGATGCTCCAGGGGTCATTTGATTTTGCGCCATAGCAATGAGCGCTATCTCTCGGGATAATGTATATATCGTTTCTTTTAAGGTTGTGCGTTGTTTTATCCTGTTTTATCCAACCGCTTCCTTCTTCGCAATAAATCAGAATATATTCCTTACATCCTTCTTGACGATCACGGTAGTGTTTTTTAGCATTGGGATAATAGCCGATATGTGTGATGTGTAATTTTGATGTGATGTTGTTGCTTGTCAGGTAATTGCATACGGCATAGGGAAGGACAATCGCCTTTTCTCCTTTGAATCCTTCAGCGATGACATCTTGGTTTTGTTTCATAAATCGGGCTTATTTTTGGTTATTCGTATAAAAATAGTAATATTTTACATGTTTATCGTGTTCACTTACATGATTCTCCCCAAGTATTCCATTAATTTTACCTAAGTAAATCTAAATATGTAAACTCTTATGCAAAAGACTGCGACGACCTATCTGCTATTGATCACTTTTGTGGCTGCTATCGGTGGATTTCTATTTGGGTATGATTGGGTAGTTATTGGTGGTGCAAAGCCATTTTACGAGGCTTATTTTCATTTGGAGTCCGATCCTGCATTGCAGGGCTGGGCCATGTCTTCGGCGATTGTGGGAAGCTTCGTTGGTGTACTACTCTCGGGGGGATTGGCCGATCGCTATGGCAGAAAACCGCTGATTTATACTGCTGCAATTTTATTTATAATGTCTGCAGTGGGAACCGGTATGGCGTCCGAACTGGACACTTTTATTATCTATCGGATTTTGGGCGGGATAGGTATTGGTGTAGCCTCCAATTTGGCACCGATGTATATTGCTGAGATCGCCCCCGCAGAAAGTCGAGGGAAATTTGTATCGATCAATCAGTTGACCATTGTACTGGGCATCCTTGCAGCACAAGTGGTCAATTGGCTCATTGCAAAGCCGGTTTTAGGCGGAGAATCTATGCTAGAAACCTGGAATGCGCAAGAGGGGTGGAGATGGATGTTTTGGGCAGGAGCGATCCCGGCGGTTATTTTTTTATTGCTACTTTTCCTGATTCCTGAAAGTCCGCGCTGGTTATATACAAAAGGGAAGCACGAACAGGCAAAACGTGTGTTTTTACGCATGGGTGGAGAGGAGTATGCAGCAGAAAATATACGTTCTATTGCCGAGGCGGCTGAACTAAGTCAGGCTAAATCCCGAAAGAGAAATTTATTTCAGGGGAAGCTGCTACGGTTGTTGTTGCTAGGAAGCTTTATTGCGGTTTTTCAGCAATGGTGTGGGATTAATGTTATTTTTAATTATGCCCAGGAAATCTTTACAGCTGCTGGATATACGGTTTCGGGGATGCTTTTCAATATTATTATCACTGGCGTGATCAATGTCATTTTTACATTCATTGGCATGTATCTGGTTGATCGAATTGGTCGTCGCGCATTGATGCTTTTCGGATCAGCAGGCCTTTTTGTGATTTATATTGCCTTAGGAGCATGTTATTATTTCAATTGCAGGGGCATTTTTGTGCTTCTCCTTGTACTGGCCGGAATTGCGGTATATGCGATGACCTTGGCTCCTGTAACTTGGGTAATTATCGCCGAAATATTCCCTACCGCTGTAAGGGCGCAGGCCATGGCGATTGCAACATCGTTATTATGGATTGCATGTTTTGTGCTCACCTATACGTTTCCTTTACTGAATCAAAACCTGGGAGCAGCTGGTACATTCTGGCTGTATGGTGGAGTCTGTTTTATCGGTTGTCTGTTTCTATGGAGCCGATTGAAAGAGACCAAAGGAAAAAGCTTAGAAGAAATTGAACAGGAACTGGAAGGATAATTGGCACCCGGATAATCAACTGAATCAACTCGACCTATATAAACCTATTAGCGTATTAAGAAAATGACAGAATTGACTCGTTACCTCATAAAATCAACAGTGGATCAAAAAGGGATCGTAAAAGCATGGGAGGAGCAAGTTGCTATTCCAACATACGAGATTGGAACGATGGAGAAGAATCCCATATTTGCAGAAAAACGCGTATATCAAGGTAGCTCAGGGGAGTATATCCCTATCCAATCATAGAGAAAATTAGCGATCAGAAGCGAAACAAGATCTATCAGGCGCTATTTCTTGAAAATGAATATATCAAGGTGATGATTCTTCCAGCCTTAGGTGGGCGGGTTCATATGGCTTATGATAAAGTCAGAGAACGGCATTTTGTATACTATAACGAAGTGATCAAGCCGGCTCTGGTAGGGCTTACTGGCCCTTGGATTTCGGGAGGGATTGAATTTAATTGGCCACAGCATCATCGACCGACTACTTTTATGCCAACAGAGCATTTAATCGAACACAATAGCGACGGAAGCATTACGGTTTGGTGCAACGAAATCGAACGTATGTTTCGGATGAAGGCCATGCAGGGATTTACTTTGCATCCCGATAAAGCATATCTAGAAATTAAGGTTCAGGTATATAATCGGACAGCATTGCCACAAACCTTTCTGTGGTGGGCCAATCCGGCTGTTGTTGTGAATGATGACTATTTTTCCGTCTTCCCTCCCGATGTCAATGCCGTTTTTGATCATGGAAAGCGAGAGGTTTCCTCTTTTCCGATTGCTACGGGGACCTACTACAAGTACGACTACTCAGCTGGTGTTGATATAGCACAATACAAGAATATTCCTGTTCCGACATCCTATATGGCCATTCAATCGAAATACAATTTCGTTGGCGGCTATGAGGCCGGTGAGACCAATGCGGGGATGTTGCATGTGGCCGATCATCACATTTCACCCGGGAAAAAACAGTGGACCTGGGGAAATGGTGATTTTGGTGTCGCCTGGGATAGAAATTTGACCGATGAAAATGGACCGTACATTGAATTGATGGCCGGTGTATATACCGATAATCAGCCTGATTTTGCTTGGTTACAACCTTATGAAGTGAAATCCTGGTCTCAGTATTTTATGCCTTACGCAGAAGTCGGACAGGTGAAAAATGCAACAAAAGGTGTGGTGCTCAATATGGAGGTTAGGGAGCAGACCGCTCGCATTGTCTTATATACAACGGGGACGTATGAAGGTATACGTATTTTGTTACGCAATACGGCAGGTAAAATCTATTTGGACGAACAAACGGACTGTTCTCCTCGGAATATTTATACCCAAAGTGTTGCTGGATTGGACAGTGATCCAACCGAACTCCTATTGACTGTGTACGATAAAAATAACCATGAAATATTGTTCTACCAGCAAGAGGAGGCAAAGGATGCTAAAGACATACCCAAACCAGCACAGGCAGCATTGCTACCCGAAGATATTCGTTCTATCGAAGAATTGTTTTTGACGGGACAGCATTTGGAACAGTACCGACATGCAACTTATAATCCATTGGATTATTATAAGGAAGCGCTGCGACGTGAACCGAACGATATCCGATGTAATAATGCAATGGGTGTTTTCTTGTTGCGAAGCGGTAAGATAAAGGAGTCTATTCCTTATTTTGAGACCGCTATCGCACGCGCTACGGAGCGTAATCCCAATCCTTATGATGGAGAACCTTATTACAACCTAGGTGTAGCTCTGCAACTATCTGGGGATTTGAATGGAGCTTATTCAGCTTTCTACAAAGCAACATGGAATGCAGCCTGGAAGGACTCTGGCTATTTTGGTTTGGCACAAATTGATGCAAAGAGAGGCGATTGGAAAGCTGCTTTGGAAAAAATAGATCACTCATTGAGCCGAAACTGGTATCACCACAAAGGACGACAGCTGAAGGCCTCTATTTTAAGAAAACTTGGGGTAAAAGATGCCGCTTTAGCATTTATTCAGGAATCAATGGAATTGGATCCCTTTAATATGGGCTGTCGATTCGAATGGTACCTGTTAAATAAAGAAGAATCCATTTTTTCTCCTATTCTCGATTTAGCGCGTGTAAATATTCATAGTGTGATTGAGTACGCATTGGATTTTGCGCATGCCGGTCTGTATGAAGAAGCATCGTTACTGCTGGAAAAAACCATTGAAGACGTAAGCTTAGTATACCCTATGGTATATTATACACTAGGTTATTTTGCGACCCAGTTAGGCTTGCGCGACAGGGCAAAGAGTTACTGTGATCAGGCCATGACTATGGATCCTACCTATTGTTTTCCAAATCGTTTGGAAGAGATTGCAATTCTCCGACATGCCATCGGTTTAAATAGTGCTGACGCAAAAGCCTCGTATTATTTGGGCAATCTTTGGTATGGAAAAAGACAGCATCAGGATGCGGCAGACTGTTGGGAGCATGCGATCCAATTGGATGGAGAGTTTCCTACCGTTTTTCGCAATTTGGCTTTAGCTTATTATAATCGGATAGGTAAGAAGAAGGAAGCCGTGACTTTATTGGAGCAGGCATTTTCATTGGATGAAACTGATGCACGTTTACTCATGGAGCTTCATCAGCTTTACAAAAAGGAGGGCCGTCCTTACAAAGAGAGGTTGGCGTTACTCGATCGATATCCAAATTTGGTGACGCTTAGAGATGATCTATTCTTGGAGCGGATCACCCTGTTTAATCTGTTGGGCGAATACGAGCGCGCGAAAACGTTGCTTGCTTCCCGGCAGTTTAAGCCCTGGGAAGGAGGAGAAGGTAAGGTCTCTCGTCAATACACGATATGTCAGCTGGAATTGGCCAAAAAATCGATATTGCAAAATGAACCGCAGCAGGCGCTTTCCTTGCTAGAGGCAATTGATTATTATCCACATAATCTTGGTGAAGGTAAGCTGATTACCATGGAGCAAAACGACATTCACTATTATAAAGGGCTTGTCTATCGTTTATTGGGTCGGGAAGAAGAAGCTAAGGTTTATTTCTATAAAGCAACAGAAGGTGCTGATGAACCCCAGCAAGCCCTTTTCTATAATGATCCACAACCAGATAAGATATTCTATCAAGGTTTAGCCTGGCATGAGCTTGGTGATCCAGGGCGAGCTGAGCAACGTTTTCAATGTTTAATAGATCATGGAAAGTTATTTATTGACAAGCCCTTTAAAATAGATTATTTTGCAGTTTCCTTACCTGATATGGATATTTGGGAGGAAAATCTGGATGATAAGAATAAAATACATTGTCTGTATGTCATGGGATTGGGGTATTTGGGGAATGGGGATCGTGCTCTAGCAATGGATTATTTTGCACAAGTTCGGCAGTTGGATCCCAATCACCAGGGGAGCCAGGCTATCATGCATTCTTTCTTAGGTGAAACTTCTTTAAAGAATTAATTTCGTATGTATCGCTATATCATAGTATTCGTCATTCTATTTCAAAGTTACATGGTCTCGGCAGATGGACTAAATCGGCTTGACCTTGCAGGTGAGTGGAAAGTTCGGCTTGATCCCGAAGATGTCGGTATCGAGCAGGGCTGGGCTGGTAAATCGTTCGAAACATCGATCAAATTACCAGGAACAATAGATGATGCGGGTTTAGGAACCTTAAATACGTTGACACCTGCTCTTGCCAAACCTCAGCTTTCGCATTTAACGCGAGCACATCGTTATGTTAGGGCAGCATGGTATACGCGGGAACTTTCAATTCCGGCAAGTTGGGCTGGTAAGGAGATGATCTTAACCCTCGAGCGTGTTCTTTGGGAGTCCATGGTTTGGATCGACGGGGTAGCAGTGGTACAAAAGCAACGTAGCCTTGTCAGTCCGCATGAGTTTGACCTAAGCTCACTTCTGAAAACTGGGAAGAAACATCGGTTGACAATCCGCGTAGATAACAGAAAGAAGCTTCCAATCAGCGTTGATGATATGGCGCATGCTTATACCGATCACACCCAAATTATCTGGAATGGTATTCTTGGAAAGATTGCTATTCAGGCCTATGATGCGGTGCGTCTGAAGTCGGTGTACGCTAGCCCTAAACTAGCGAAGAAGGAAATCAATCTGCAGATCAATCTCCGTAATAAACTAGCAAAAGGCATTGTCGGTAAACTGAAAATAGCGGTAAAAGACAATAGGGGTTCCCTACCACCGGTTGAAAAAACTATTCAGCTCTCGCCAGGGGATTCAACGATCAACCTAAGCTACCTTCTTGGGGATAGACTGAAACTTTGGAGCGAATTTTCGCCGCATTTGTATGACATCGGTCTGGAATTGGAAGCTGCAGATGCCGTATCAACGTTGTGTACCTCAATAGGTATGCGTGAGCTTTCTACTGATGGGACAATCCTAAAAGTCAATGGTGAGCCTTTATTTTTGAGAGGAACATTGGAATGCAGTATTTTCCCGTTAACGGGACATCCGCCAATGGATAAGGCCGGTTGGCGGAAAGTCTTTCTGACAGCGCGCGAATGGGGACTAAATCATCTCCGGTTTCATTCATGGTGTCCTCCGGAGGCGGCCTTTGCTGTTGCCGACGAATTGGGATTCTATCTTCAAATTGAGTTGCCAATCTGGGAGAATAATATTGGTAAAGATGAAGGAGTGATGAGTTTTCTCTATGAAGAGGCCGATCGAATAATGCAGACTTACGGAAATCATCCGTCCTTTTGTTTTTGGAGTATGGGTAATGAGTTGAGTGGTGATTTCAATGCGCTGAATACTTTGGTAAAACACCTAAAGCAGAAAGACAGACGGCATCTTTATACGGCAACTTCTTTTACATTCCAGCAAGGGCATGGTGTGAAGGAAGAACCTTATGATGATTATCTGATTACCCAGTGGACAGCTAAGGGCTGGGTACGGGGACAAGGTGTATTTAATAGCGAAGCACCCACATTCAATAAAAATTACAGCAATTCTTTGGAAGGAATTTCGATTCCGGTCGTGACGCATGAAATTGGACAATATGCTGTCTATCCAAATCTCGCCGAAATCAAAAAATATAAAGGTGTTTTAAAACCGCTAAACTTCATTTCTGTAGCAGAAGATCTGAAACAAAAGGGATTATTACATAAGGCCAAAGCATATACGATGTCTTCAGGAAAATTGGCTGCTATTCTATATAAGGAGGAGATGGAAAGAGCGTTGAAGACACCTGGTATCAGCGGGTATCAGCTCCTTGATCTTCACGATTTCCCTGGTGAGGGAACGGCGCTGGTAGGCTTATTAGATGCTTTTTGGGACAGTAAAGATATACTTCCTGCGGCAGAATTTCGACAATTTAGCGCTCCAGTAGTGCCTTTGCTCCAGTTTGCGAAAGCTGTATATACCAACAATGAAACGTTCGAAGCTTCTATCGATGTGAGTAATTACGGCCAAGAGGTTTTGAAGAATCAGGGGATTAGCTGGTTCCTGAAGGATGGGGGGAAAATAATCGAACAAGGACATTTCCAGTCGACCATTGGAAAGAGACATCAAGGGCATGTGGGGCATTTAGAAGTGCCATTACAAGCAATTGGACAGGCGAAGAAATTGACGATTCAACTTAAACTGGAAGGTACATCCTATGAAAATCATTGGAATATTTGGGTATACCCTCAACAGCTCGCTGTTGATTTTGGGGACGTGAGTTATACGCGCGATCTGGCGGAAGCGATGCGCTTGCTGAAAGATGGGAAAAAGGTGCTTTTAAATCCCGATTGGAAGAAAATAAACGGTATTGAAGGGAAGTTCGTTCCTGTTTTTTGGAGCCCCGTACATTTTCCAAAACAGGCCGGTACCATGGGATTGCTTTGTGACCCTAAACACCCTGTATTTGCCGATTTCCCAACAGATAATCACACAGACTGGCAATGGTGGGATCTCCAAATTAAATCGACTACGCTAATTACGGATGAGATCAAAGGCGGAAATGCAATTGTAGAGCTCATTGACAACTTTGCTAATAATAGGAGATTAGCATCTCTTTTTGAAGGGACAGTCGGAGCGGGCAAACTGATGATTGCTTCGTTTGATCTGGAGGCAGATCTAGCCAACAGACCCGTTGCAAGACAGCTGTTGGGCTCTATCTTAACGTATATGAACAGTACAAAGTTTAGGCCTAAAGTGATCGAAAATCCAGCTATACTATCGCAGGTATTACGCTACAAAGAAGCACAGGAAAAATCCGAACCTAAAGCGATCTATTAACGATAAGATCGCTTTGGAAAAATTTAATATGCTTGATTAATATGTAGAAATAATTGTTAACTTGGCCTTGTAATCTAATTGTTACCTGAAAAGCACAATGACCAATAAACTGAAGATTGGGAGCTTTAGTTATGAGAAAAGAAAATGATGAAGCCAATTTGATCCAAGCGCTCTCTATAGGGAAGCAGGCTGTTTTACCAAAACTTTACGAACGATATGCAGACCGCATTTTCGATGTATCTTTTCACTTGCTTAAAGATACAGGTTGGAGCGAGGATGTTGTGCAGGAAGTTTTCGTGAAACTGTGGACCAATAGAGAAACTATAAAACAGGATGTGGATCTCTGGCCGTTCCTCTATGTATTGACTAAAAGAGAGTGTCTCAATAAACTAAGAAGCATCAAACGTTCTCATTCGGCCTTTGAGCTTCTATATTACCATATTGAACATCATTCGGATAGGGCCGATGGTTTAATAGAACGAAAGGAACTTGCCGATGAAATAGAAAATTACCTTGCTCAACTTCCTGAACAACAAAAACTTGTTTTTACATTAAGCCGAATTGAAGGAATACCCCACAATCAAATCGCAGCGGAACTCAATCTTTCTAAGAACACAGTAAAAAACCATCTTGCGAGAGCATCGAAACATTTAAAACAAGTCCGTTCTGGACGAAATCGGCTATTATCCTTATTTTTCTATTTTTTTTGAAAAGGATTTCATGGATTGATGGAATCCTCCCAACTGCTTATCGATATGCTAAACAGTTGGACTGAAGTTCCATTGGAAATTTTATACCTATAACAATTTCATAAGGATCTAAAAAAAAATAAAAAAAATATCTCTTCCTGTAGTCCTTTTCTGTTTTTGCGGTGTACTGAAATAAATACTTAGAAAGTACGAACCAATTTGACCATGCAAGAAGAAAGACTACGCTATTTGCTAACCCATTATTTTAGGAATACAATCTCTCGTTCGGAATTGAAAGAGATGCTCGATCAATTAGATCAGCTGGAAGAAGCTGAGTTCTCCGATCTTTTTGAACGTATGGGCGAAAGAGTTCCTGAACGCTCGGAGCTATTTAACAGGGATCAGGTTTTAAATCAGATCTCAAGTCGAATAGGCGGACATCATAAAGAGATAGGAGATGGAAGAAAATCAAAGCTGCGCTACATCAAATGGGGGGGGATTGCTGCCGCAATTGTTGTCTTTTGTTTTTCAATTCTGTTTCTGGTCCAACAAAGCGCGAAGGAAGGAACTTCTCAACAAGCCGTCTCACCAAGGGAAATCGCCTTGCCAGAAAACGGTGCGCCTATACTTAAACTTTCCAATGGTGACCAATATTCAATTTCAGAAGATCATCCTGAAACCTTGGATAAAAACGGTCTGAGCATCATTAAAGCAACAGATGGTACAGTGGTATATCAAGTTAAAAATAATGTCGAGGGCAAATCTGAGATGAGAACTTTCCTGAGTCCAAAAGGTAGCGCATTGACCGTGAAGTTGGTTGATGGCACACAGGTTCAACTAAACTCGGGCGCGAGCTTGACCTATCCAACACATTTTGATGAACATACCCGAACGGTATTCTTGGATGGTGAAGCTTATTTTGATGTCACTCATGACAGTAGAAAACCATTTATTGTTCAGACGAAACAAACCCAGGTCAAAGTGTTGGGAACACAATTCAATATTGCCTCTGATCTCAGCAAAACTAAAATCCTGACCACTTTAATCAAAGGTAAGGTTGCTGTAAGTGCGGGGCATAATCAGCAGATTTTAAGCCCTGGAATGCAAGCACAAACCAATCTGCATACGAAACAAATTTCCGTACAGGAAGCCGACCTAAAAGAGGTTCTCGCTTGGCGGGATGGCCTCTTCCGCTTTACAGAAGATAATATCGAGACTGTCTTGCAAAAAGTGGGCGAATGGTATGATATCAAAGAAGTGAAGGTGAATTCATCGTCCACCGATAAATTTACGGGGATGATAAAGCGGACCAAAAAGCTCTCGGATTTAATCCGGCAGCTGGAAAAAATATCCAATTATAAATTTAAAATTCAGGATGGGAGGGTCCTTGTTATGTAACAATGAGACTTTGAGCTAAAAGTAATCGGAAGTGCTCGCAACACTCCCGATCGTAGTTTAGCAATTAAATAAACCTAATTGAGTTATAAACCATTTAACACCAAACCTATACAAATGTATAAAAGGAATAGCAAAAGTTGCTTTTTTACACAAAAATTCTTTGTAAAAGCATTTATCAGGATGAAAGTATGCATACTAATCCTCATCATCTCCATGGTGCATGTTCATGCATCTAGCTTTGGTCAACAAGTGACATTGGATATAAAAAATGGACGTTTGGTGGACGTCCTGGATGAGATTCAAAAACAAACGGGGTACGAGTTTTTGTACAATAACAGTTTGATTAATAAACAGAAAAGAGTGACTATTAAAGCAAATCACAAAAACTTTAAAGAGGTCCTAAAAGAGTTTCTGTCGGAAAGAAACCTGACTTACGAATTGAATCTGAACACGGTATTGATTATGGCCAAAGTGGGTTCTCCGCAAGTTGCTTCCAGCACCGCGGTGTTCTTGCAGCGGCGTAGAATAACAGGAGTTGTGTCTGATACGAAGGGAGCGCCATTGGAAAGTGTCACGGTTTCGGTTAAGGGGACAACTATTGGAACGAAGACCGATGCGCAGGGGCAATTTGCCTTGGAAATTGAAGATCAGCATAAGGTGCTGCAGTTTTCGCTCGTAGGATTTCAGTCGTTTGAGCGGAATATTAGTGCGTCAAATCAGCTGAAGATCACTTTGGAGCCTGCGGTAAGCGATCTGGAGGAAGCTGTAGTTGTTGCTTATGGAAAGCAACGTAAAATTAGCGTAGTGGGTGCAATTAGTAGCGTTTCCCCGCAACAATTAAAAACTCCCGTTGCTAAGATCAGCAGCGCATTGGCGGGACAGATGGCGGGCGTTGTTACGGTTCAAGGTTCGGGAGAGCCCGGCTCTGCAACGTCATTTTGGATACGTGGGGTGAGCAGTTTTGCGGGGGGGACCGGTCCACTGGTATTGGTGGATGGGATCGAACGTCCCATGGACCTCGTAGACCCCGAGGATGTCGAGTCATTCTCTGTCTTGAAAGATGCAACTGCCACAGCCGTGTATGGCGTAAGGGGAGCAAATGGTATTGTGATCATTACAACAAAAAGGGGAAAGAAAAGTGTTAAACCGAGTATCAATGCACGTGTTGAGCGCGGTATGTTGGAACCTGTTGTCCTACCGAAATTGGCAAATGCTGCTCAATGGTTAGATTATTATAACGATATCAATTTTGAAGCTTCTGGAAAAGCCCCATTGACACAAGAAGAGATAAATAAATATGTGAATAAAGTAGATCCAGATGTCTATCCAAATGTGGATTGGATGCAAGAGATCTTTAAAAAGAGAACATCAAATGAACGTTTGAATGTAAATGTGACTGGAGGAGGAGATTTTATTAAATATTACGTTTCGGGTTCTTATATGAAAGAGAATGGGATCTTTCAGCCTCGAAAAACATCGAATTATGATCCATCTGTGAATTTCGACCGGATTAATTTTAGATCGAATGTTGATATTAGACTGTCTCGATCGACTGAAGTAAACCTAAACCTCTCCAATCAATACGAAACAAAAAACCGATTAGGTGTAAATTTAGGTGATATGTATGATATTGTGCTCCACACCACACCAGTGGCAACACCTACCCAGTTTTCAAATGGCGCCTATGCACAGCCACAAGGAGGACAAAATCCCTATTATTCGCTCAATACTACTGGATTCTCGAAGGATTTCTGGAATAATGCGCAGTCGTTGATTGGTATCACTCAAGATTTTTCGGAGTTGATAACTCCCGGTTTAAAAGCGAATGTTAAATTTTCCTGGGATGCAAAGAACTCTTCGACATTAGACAAAAGAAAGGCACCAACCACCTATTATGTTGACAAAACAAAACCGCGGGACAGCGAAGGGAATCTTATTTTAAAAGATAACGGTAATGGCAGCGATTATCTTGCTTTAGCCGACTATCATTCGGGAGAGCGTGCGACTAATTTTGAAAGTTCCCTGATGTATGACCAGTTGTTTGGAAACAAGCATCGCGTCGGAGGACTATTTTTATTCTCCATGCGCGAGCGGACAAATAACTTTCCAGAACGGGATTATATCGCAGCATTCCCCTATCGTAATACGGGGATTGCTTCACGTTTGACCTATTCCTACCAGGACCGCTATTTTATCGAAGGTAACTTTGGCTACAATGGATCTGAGAACTTTGCGCCAAAGAAACGTTTTGGTTTCTTTCCTTCCCTGGCTATGGGCTATGTTATTAGTAATGAAGCGTTCTTTAAGTCGCTATTGCCTGTCGTTAACTTTCTGAAAATTCGGGGATCAATTGGTCGGATTGGTAGCGATAAAATCGGTGGTTCACGTCGATTTGCTTACAATTCAGAAATGAAGCTCGATGGTGGCTATTCTTTCGGCATTGGTGGCAAAAATTATCTTCAGGGTATAGCAACCGGTTATCCAGGGAATCCACTGGTTGCCTGGGAAAGTGCATTAAAGCGTAATATCGGGCTTGAGTTAAGCATTTTCAACAAATTGACCATACAGGCCGATTATTTTGCGGAGAAACGTGATGGAATTTACATTCTTCAGGAAAGTGTGCCTTCCATCGTGGGAATTAATGTAAAACCCTATGTTAATATTGGACAGATGCAAAATAAAGGGGCCGAAGGATCCTTGGAATTTAATCATCGCCAGGGAGAAGTCGGCATACAGGTCCGGGGTAATCTAACTTACAATCGAAATAAAAAATTATTTGATGACAAGCCGATTCCAAGATGGGCATATCAGTCTGAAATAGGACAACGCTGGGGACAACAGCGCGGATTAATTGCTTTGGGGCTGTTTGAGTCAGAAGAGGAAATCGCGCATAGCCCGATTCAACGCTATGGCGATGTGATACGTCCCGGTGATGTAAAATATCGGGACATCAATGGAGACGGCGAAATTACAGAAGAAGACAAAGTAGCGATAGGTGATACAGATATGCCGCAATGGAATTATGGATTTGGCGCCAGTGTATCTTGGAAAGGATTTGATCTATCGGCTTTTTTCCATGGCGTTGGACAAATATCCCGGATTATAGCGGGAGGACCTCTATATGGTCAGACTGGCAACATCTGGGGCTATGGACAGATCTATTCGGATGTCGCTGATCACCGCTGGAGTGCAGACAACCCTAATCCAAATGCAACTTATCCACGGCTCTCATTTAATATTGCCAATAACTCTCAGGCTTCCACTTTATGGCAACGCGATATGAGCTTTATCCGTTTGAAGAATCTAGAATTGGGCTATACGTTGCCAAAGCAGCTCACGGAAAAATGGAAAATGTCAATCGTGCGTATTTATGCACAAGGCGTAAATGTGTTCACATTCAGTAAGTTCAAGTTGTGGGATCCTGAACTGGAAACAGTTTCAGGAAGCAGCTATCCCCAAATGCGTGTATTTAATGTTGGTTTAAGTGTAACACTTTAATCTGAAAGATAATAATGAAAAAGTATATATACTCGATTTCCTGCCTATTACTGGTATTTTCCCTCGGGGCATGTAGCAAATATCTCGACGTGGATCTAGAAAATCAAATGACTTTAGAAGAGGTTTTTAATAAACGGAAAACCACGGAACAGTATCTGGCTCAGGTGTATGGCTATTTGCCTATAGAACATGATATGTTCAATGGTGAAGGCGGAAATGTTCCGCTGAGTGATGAAGCCTTATTTTCATGGGTAGCCTGGGTTCCATGGCTTAACTTTGCGAATGGGGCATGGGGCGTGACAACCCAGGATTATACAACTTGGGAACAGAATTATAAAGGGATTAATCAGGCAACCATTTTCATTGAAAATATTGATAGAAATGTGGAATTGAGTGCTGCTACTAAAGATATTATGAAAGCCGAAGCCCGTTTTTTAAGAGCCTATTTTTATTATCTGCTTTTAAAAAGATATGGACCTATATTTGTATGGGGCGATCGTGCTCCCGATAGTAAAATTGATCCAACAACAGTAGATCGTATGTCTTTGCAGACAAATGTGGATTTCATAGTTTCTGAATTTGATAAAGCAAGTGCCGTATTGCCACAGGAAATAACTGATCAAGCCTGGTATGGTCGATTGACAAAAGGGGCTGTGATGGCCGCAAAATCTGAATTACTGCTGTATATGGCTAGGCCGCTATTTAACGGAGCGAAACTTTATATAGGGATAAGGAATAAAAGCGGTGAATTCTTATTTCCACAAACCGCAGATCCCAATAAATGGGAGCTTGCGGCCAAATCTGCCAAAGCGTTGATTGACCTGAATGTGTATGCACTTTACCAAGATAACAAAGAGACGAACTCTTTTCGACGTGCAATTAAATCCTACATGGGTATTTATTTTGATAAGTGGAATTCGGAAATTATTTGGGGAAGATGGTCTGATGACGGCTTCAATTATAACGTCCGTACAGCTCCACCGCGAGTTGTGACGATGGGCTGGGGCGGTTATGCACCTTCGCTAAAACTGGTCGACAGCTATCCGATGGCAAGTTCAGGACGCTACCCGATTACAGGTTACAGTAGTAATGGACAGCCTATAATTGATGAAAAATCAGGATACCAAGAAACGGGATTTACAGATAACTATGTACATCCGTTAGACAATTTTGCCTCCTTTAAGGCGCACAACAGTTGTGTCGGAAGGGATGCACGTTTCTACGCATCCATTTTGGCAAATGGAATGTATTGGACCAATCCAAAACCTCAACCCAGACAGGTGACATTCTTTGACGGCGGAACATCTTCGTATACGAAAACAGGGGACTGCGTAAAGTCAGGTTACTTGTGGCGGAGAATGAGTGATCCAACAAATGACATCGAAGCAGGTAACTGGGGGCAGTTTGCATGGCCATATTATCGTCTGGCTGAGATCTATCTAAACTACGCGGAGGCTTGCAATGAAAAACCTGCTCGTGATGAAGTGGAGGCGTTAAAATATATCAACCTGGTACGTAAACGGAGCGGCTTGAACGACTTGGAAGTTGCTTATCCAGAGGTTCGGGGAAATAAAGAACTCCTGCGGGTATTGCTGCGAAAAGAAAGAATGGTCGAATTGGCATTTGAAGGCCATCGTTACCCCGATCTGAGAACCTGGATGATTGCAGAGGAAGAAATGAATGAGCCCTATTATACCCGTAATGTTGCCGCAACTTCTTATGAATCCTCTTGGGAACGGACCAAAGATGTTTTTCCTGGAAAGCGAAGTTTTCAGGCCAAACATTATTTCTTCCCGATACAGCAAAAGCAACTGAGCGAGATGATCAACATTACACAGAACTATGGATGGTAGTACTTATTAAATAATACTGAAAACGATGAGAAATTATATATCCTATTGTGTTCTCCTGTTGACACTTTTTCCTGATGAATGGATGTCAAAAGGATGATCGAATGAACAACATGGTCGACGACACCATTTATTTCAGAGATTTCAAAGAGAATAAAATAACGGTATTTGACTGGGGAAAATTTGATTATAATGTAACTGTTGTTAAGGCTGGAATTGGACAACAGGGAGCAAAGATAAACTTCAAGATTGACGAAGCGTACCTAGCAGCCTATAACGCGCAGCAAGGGACAAATTATAAGCTGCTTCCTGCTGACTGCTATAAAATTGCAAATACAACACTAGCCTTTGAAAAAAAGGATTATCTGCAGGATATTGCAGTTGCTTTTGATACTGAGCGCATAAAAGTGCTGCAAGGAAAATATAAGGAATTATATGTGCTTCCGTGCCACATTGAAGCAGAGGGAGGGGTGTTACATGCGCTGAAACCTGAAATGGCAACGACATTGTTGATTCCTAATGTTAAAGACCCATTTTTGGAATTCACTTCACCGGGTCTGCAGCTTGATCAGATCAAACTGAGCCCCACAGGAGCTGAACAGGTCGTAGGAAAAGCGACATTGGTCACCAATTATCCCAATCAATGGAATCTTGACTATGAAATTGAAGTGGATCCCGTGATTTTGGACAATTACAACGGAACGGTATCAGACGATAAGAAGTTGAAATTACTACCAAAAGCGGCCTATCAGCTTTTACCCGCACCTTATAAAATTGCTGAAAAGGAGAATAAAACGAGTTTTTCATACACTATTCTGAAAAAAGGACTTATTGATGGAACAACCAATTTATTTGGGGAGTATGCGTTGCCTTTACGGATTAAGTCTGTTTCAAAAAATGGTATTAACCCCGATGCTTCGACAATATTGGTTCCAGTGTCCTTTCAACCGCCAGATATCCCCCGTAGTGGCTGGAAAGTAATTGCGGCTTCTTCCGAATGGATTGGCGGTGGTGAAAAGGAAAATATATTGGACGGGAATCCCGATACCTACTGGCATAATGTATGGATGGGAGGAGAACCCCCATTACCGCATTATGTCATAATAGATTTTGGAAAGGAATATAATGTGATGATGATTGAATTAACAAGAAGGTTATGGAATAATGACTTAAAAGTCGTTGAGTTCTCGACTAGTAATGACAATAAAACATATGTTCCAATAGGGAAGATTGATTTCGGAACAAACAGTCCCAAATCGACGTTGGCCGTGAATGTTCCGACGACAAAGGCCCGTTATTTAAAATGTACGGTAACAGCAAGTAATCGTCCGCCTTCATCTGCTATAGCAGAAGTATATGTCAAAGGATTATAAAATACATCCGAAATTAGCTATAATACAACATCAAGTATAGTCTAATATACAATTTGGTAGATCTGAAAGTCACTCCATTTTCCGGAGTGACTTTTTTGCTTGAAGTGCGACGGTGCTTAATTGCGTAAACCGGAAGTTTCTACTTCCCTTATGCTGGTTTGCTGTTTAGCGAAGCTGAGCTGACGTACTTCGCACAGGGGATGCGACTTGGAAATTTTGAAGAGAAAGGCCACTAGATTAGGCTGTATCCTTTTGAAGAGGATAACACTGGATATGTACTACGTTTTTCAGGATGCTAGGGAACAATAAACGGTATAGGCTTTAAATAAAAAAAGCGACTCTTTTGAAGTCGCTTTTTGTAGCCCGTAGGGGAATCGAACCCCTGTTTCAAGAATGAAAATCTTGCGTCCTAACCCCTAGACGAACGGGCCATATCGTTTTCGATGATGCAAATATAGAAGCTTTTTCAAAAAGCACAAAAAAAAAGTGCTGTCTGTGTGCTAATTCATTGAAATTGAGAAAAATTATTTTTTTAAAGGACCTATTCTACAGCGTAGGCGAGCATATATTCATTGAACTTCTCGTAATGTACGTCATATAGATGTGTATGTTGATCGCTGTGGAGTTCGAGTTTTAATATGCCCTGCACCTGGTAGTCGAATGGTTGTATGGTCATGTTATTCAAGAAGGAGACCCCTGCATTTCCCTGAAGTTTATAAATCGCTTCTTTAGCGCACCAGCAAGCATAAAGCTGCTCATATCGGTTCTCATCCTGTGCGATGAATGCAAGCTCCGCAGGTTTTAGAAACTTATGTTGGATACGCTCTACTTTTGTTTTGATGATTTCCATGTCGATACCCACCTCTCCTTTTGTACTGATCATAGCTGCGGCATAATCAAATGAGTGTGAAAGTGATATTTTTTGGGGGAAATTGGCGAGATAAGGCTTGCCATTTGCATCAGATGGACATTCTATATAACGGGATGTGTTTAATAAGGTGCGCAACAGCACACGGGTGGCAAGCCAATGTAACCGTCTTTTCCCTTTGTTGAAAGACCCTAATTTCGCTTTTTCACGTTCATCCAATTGAAGTTTCGACAGTAAATCGTCGTCCGATTCCTCAATTCGCCAAATTGCAAATTTGGTTTGGCTATCAATTTCACGTAGATACACTAGACTCATACCCAAATTTAAAAAACAAATCGCAGATTTTTGTTTTGAAAAATGAAGTAAAATTAGTGGGAGAACTGTATTTTTGAATTTGTATAGCATTGCCTGATGCTTTTGCTATTTTGATACACATGATTTTATCTGATAAAAGAATTCTCGAAGAGATTGAAAATGGCAGCATTGTCATTCAACCATTTGATCGTAAATGTTTAGGAACAAATTCCTACGATGTGCATTTGGGGAAATATTTGGCAACGTATGCAGACCGTGTACTTGATGCCAAGAAGCACAATGAAATTCAGCATTTTGAAATCCCGGAAGAAGGTTTCGTCTTGGAACCCAACACCCTTTATTTAGGTGTTACGCAAGAGTATACCGAAACGCATAAACATGTTCCTTTTTTAGAGGGCAAATCGAGTACTGGTCGCTTAGGGATAGATATTCATGCAACTGCAGGAAAGGGCGATGTCGGTTTCTGTAATACCTGGACCTTGGAAATTTCGGTTGCTCAGCCTGTTCGGGTTTACGCGGGAATGCCAATTGGACAATTGATCTATTTTGCTGTAGAAGGCGATATCGAGACATTTTATAACACCAAAGGTAATGCAAAATACAATGGCAAGACCATCCGTCCGGTGGAGTCGATGATGTGGAAGAATAACTTCTAATGAAAACGATTGGATGGATTGTATTAGCGACGCTATTGATTGCGCTCATCAGTAGCGTGCTTTATTATTTTGTTCATCCAATGTTTGGTGGAAGTTTCAAGGGAGCTCGGCTTGAACGTATGAAACAGTCCCGCAATTTTAAAAATGGTATTTTTCATAACCTCGAAGTAACGCCATCGTTGAAAGGCGATGTGAATATGGTCTCTTTGTTGTGGGATTTCCTTTTCAACAAGAATTCCCACTTAAAACCTATCAGTGTATTGCCAGCTATGGAATGCGATTTAGCACATCTTCCCGCAGATGACGTACTGATTTGGTTTGGTCACTCCTCCTATCTATTGAAGTTAGATGGAAAATTAATAGTGGTAGATCCAGTATTCAGCTCAAATGCTTCTCCCATACCAGGTAGCAATAAAGCATTTAAGATGTCGGTCGACTATGCGGCGATGGTTTTTCCGAAAATTGACTATTTGTTTATCTCGCATGATCATTACGATCATCTGGACTATGAGACTGTTGTGAAATTGCGGGATAAAGTCGGTCAGGTGATTTGTGGTCTCGGAGTAGGGGCGCATTTTGAATCTTGGGGATACAAGGCCGATCAGATCATCGAGGGTGATTGGTATGACCAGATAAAACTGGCGCCCGATTTTCAAGTAACCTTCACACCCGCAAGGCACTTTTCGGGACGTAGATTTACACGGAATAATACCTTGTGGACATCTTTTGTGTTAAAAACTTCTAAGTACAGCATTTTCTTGGGGGGAGATAGTGGGTATGGTAAGCACTTCAAAACAATAGGTGACCAATTCGGTCCATTTGATTTAGCGATCTTGGAAAATGGCCAGTATAACGATGCCTGGCATTATATCCATTCTTTACCTGATGAATGGGCTGCTGAAACGAAGGATCTGAAGGCCCAAGCTATTTTACCCGTTCACTCTTCTAAATTCGCGTTGGCGATGCACGATTGGAAAGAACCCATGGAGAAATTTTACGAGACGGCGAACAAAGAACAGATCACACTGCTTACGCCAAAAATAGGGGAAATGATCCATTTGAATAAATTAGATACCGTATACGCGCCTTGGTGGCGGGAAGTTAACTAAGGATCTATTTATTTTTTTCCTCGATCCATAAAGACATATATTTTGTGCTCTGCATCGTGTGGTGCAATAATATCTGACTAATAAAGTTTTGTTGACGATGCCTGTCAATCTGTACTTTTAATAAAGATAGATTAGTCATAAAATCGGACTGATACTTTCGTTTTTCATAACGTTCGTTGATAATACGGATACCATGTTCTTGGGCCGTTTTCCAAAGATCTTCATTTTCGTAGAGCTCAACAGTCTTTCGGCAGAACGTTTCGGGATCGTCTTCGATAAAGCCATTCCAGTCCAAATTGCCCTTCATGGCTTCTGCACCAACTTTCGTGGTGACAGATGGTGTACCTGTCTGCATGGCGTCGATAAACTTCCCTTTCACACCGGCACCAAATTGAATTGGAGCCACCAGTAGACGGTAACTTTCCATGGTCAGACGAGCAGATTCCGCTCGGCCCTTGATCAGGAAATTCTCTTTTGGGTTGTTTAACTGTAGTACTTTTTGGGTTGCATAGGCGCCATAAATGTGTAATTCTACTTTTGGGAGCATCTTCCGTAATTGCGGCCAGATTTGTGTTTTTAGGTATTGTACCGTATGCCAGTTCGGCTCATGGATAAAATTTCCGATAAATAATAAGTTCTTGCGCTCTTCGAAGGTGTTCCATTGCTCCACATCGGCAGCAGTGATCTCATCTTCAAGAAAAGGGAGATAATAAAGGATATCGGGTGAAATGCGAAATTCTTCGATCAGAATCTTCATTTCGGATTCGGAAATGATCAACGAGAGGTCACTGCGCAATATCGCGGCAATTTCCCGTTTGGCCGTATCGGTAAATAACTCTTGAAAGGAAAAATCACCGTTATTTTTGACGGATGTCTGTCTCGCCTGACGCAAAAAATGCAAATCTTCCGTGTCAAGTACGCGGAGTGCATTTGGACAATGCTGTGCAACACGCCAACCATATTGCTCTTCTACCATAAAGCGGTCAAATACAACAATGTCGGGCTTAAGTTGCGCAATAAATTCATCAAAGCTGTTGCTATTCAGTACGATGGCCTGTTCCTGGATCCCGAGAGACTGTAAAGGTGCACTATACGGCGATTTGGCAGCAGCAGAAGCAAATGTAATCTGATAAGAGCGATTAATAAACGTCTCAATTAATTGCATCATACGGAAGCCCGCTGCTGAAGATGTTGGCTCTGGCCACACCAGTCCGATGAACAAAACCTTTTTCTCTTTCATGCCGGAAAATTACTGATTAATGTGAAAAGAATTGACGAAAAATTAACAATTAGTCATTTTCAAACGATTAGCTTTATTTCGTGTTTATACTATAACTCAAGGTTATTCATCATTAAACGATTATATGGCCAAAACTATTGCGCAACGAATTCGACATTTTTCACCAAAGACCTATTGGAAGGAACTAATAGCTGTTTTGGTTATTTTGTTGGCCTTTGTATTTTTTAGAAATGAACGAAAAGAGCTTGCTGCCATCATTCCACATTTGCGTGCGGCCAATCTAACCTGGGTTTTGGTCGGCGTTGGAATTACTCTCGTCTATATTGTACTTCAGGGATTGATGTATGTGCAGAGTTTTAAAGCGATAGGCCTTTCTATTAACCTGAGAATCGCTATTGATCTTTTCCTCAAGCGAAATTTACTCAGTGTGTTTCTGCCTGCGGGTGGGATTAGTTCTTTGGCCTATACCACAACGCAGTTGCGAAAAAGAAATTTGAATACGACGCAAATTCATCAAGCAGGGGCGCTGTATGGCTATGTCGGACTACTGACGGTCTTTCTGATCGGTGTACCTGTTATATTGTATACGATTTGGCACAATAAAAATTTTGATGATGCCTGGATCTCATTGGTGGTTTTGGGGCTGCTTCTGGGCGTCGTATTTTGGCTCGTTTGGTCTTTTAGAACACACAAAGGCGTCTATCGCTGGGTTGAACTAAAATTTCCTGCTGTAGCCTCTAATATCGATGAAATATTCTCAGGAGAGGTCAAGCTAAAATATTTGTTGGGTACCATGCTGGCATCGATGGTCGTTGAATGCTGCGGTATTGCCCATGCTTTTGTAAGTATGTATGCCCTTGGTTTGGACCACTCTTTCGAGGCTGCGGCTATTGCCTATACTGTTTCGGTGGTATTGATGATTGTTTCTCCTTTTCTACGGGGGCTTGGGGCTGTAGAGTTGACTATGCTGTATATTTTTAAAGCGTACGGCTACTCGCAGGCAGAAGGATTGGGCATTACAATTCTCTACCGGGCGTTCGAATTTTGGTTACCTTTAGTCCTGGGGCTTCTGGCTTTTGCATGGCGTGGGAAACAATTGCTGGCACGTATTGGCCCAGCGCTGCTTATCTTCTTCTTGGGCATGGTAAATCTCGTATCTGTATTGACGCCTCCTTTGGCCGACCGGATGAAACTTGATCGTTTCTATTTGCCTTTAGAAGCAATTCACGCTTCCAAATTTATGGTGTTAGTGTTAGGCTTAGGGCTGTTGGTGACCTCGGCTTACTTGATCAAAGGTTTCCGAATTGCATTTTGGATCGCCGTAGTGTTTAGCGCCTTGTCGCTTTTTGGGCACGTGTTTAAGGCATTGGACTATGAAGAAGCTTCGGTTGCTTTATTGACCTTGATTTTACTGGCCGTGAGCTATAAGCAATATCGGATCAAGAGTAATATTCGCTGGGTGCGAATCGGGTTTATCACATTTTTTGTTGCTCTCCTAGCCATATGCCTGTTTGACGTATTGAGCTTCTACTTCATTGATAAACAGCATTTCGGTGTCGACTTCACCTGGCGACAATCTATCTATCATACAGCACGAAGCTTCCTCTTGTTTGCTGATGATGAATTGATGCCCCAAACGGCATTTGGACAAGAATTCCTGCGGATTACGCAAGTACTTGGACTTTTTTGTTGGCTCCTACTAATCTACGCGTTAGCTCGTCCCCGTCTCCTCGCAGATGAAGACTCCAGCCAATCTGAATTGGAACGTGCAGAACAATTATTGATTGAGTTTGGTCAGTCTCCCATGGATTTCTTTAAATTGGGAAAAGATAAGAGTTTGTTTTTCTCAGAAGTCTCGGAGGGATTTACCGCTTATCGCTTGGCGAATGAATTTGCTATTGTATTGGATGAGCCTGTCTGTGAACAGGGGGATAAGGAAGAGTTGGTCCAGGAATTCGATCAATACTGTTATGCGAATGGTTTAAAGGCCATTTATTACCGTGTTGATGAAAATAGTTTGGTTCATTTTTCATCCCTACGTAAACAGAAGATCACCATTGGACAAGAGGCTGTATTAGAATTGGAAACATTCAAGCTCGAAGGAAAAGAACGTAAGTCATTACGCAATGGACTTAATGCAATTCAAAAAAAGGGTTTTACAACAGAAGTGTTGAAAGCGCCGCAGGAAAAGGCAATTATAGATCAGTTAAGGATAATTTCCAACGAATGGTTAAAAGAATTTGATAAAAAGGAAATGGTTTTTTCGCAAGGGATGTTTGATGAAAATGAGCTTATTTTGCAAGATATCATTGTACTGAAAAATGAGCAGAATACTATCGTAGCCTTTCTGAATATCATCCCCGACTATGCGAAAGATGAGTGCACCTACGATATGATTCGGAAGTCTCTTGATGCGCCGGGTGGTAGCATGGATGCATTGATTGTTGAGCTTATTGCGTATGCTAAGGCCAAAAAGTACGTCTATCTAAATTTGGGTATGGTACCGATGACGGGGTTGGGGGCGACAGATAGTCCCGCAGAAAAGATTATGAAATTTGCCTCAACACGATTGGGTAACTTTAAACATTACCATAGCCTGCGCGACTTTAAAGAGAAGTATGCGACATTTTGGGAAAATAAATACCTTATATTTGATAATGATTTTGATCTCATACAACTTCCTGTAGCACTGGTCAAAGTAATGAAACCGAACGAATAGCTTCATGTAGATGCTGTACAGATGAAAAAAATAGCTACCTTATTAATAATTGCTGGCATGGCGTTTCATGCGTTTGCACAACAGCGTTTGATTGACATGAAATATTGGAACAATAAAGCTGCATTACCTTTGGTTCTCTATCTGAGTGGCGATGGTGGATTTAATTCATTCTCTAACAAGCTTTGTGAGCTGATTGCTGGAGTAGGATATACTGTGGCAGCGATCGATTCGAAAACCTATTTCTGGAAAAAGAAAAGCCCGAGTGAGATTGCTGCCGATGTTTCGAATACACTGAAAAACGTACTCTTAGCACGGCAAAATATGCGTCTTTTTGTAGTGGGGTATTCATTTGGCGCAGACGCGGTTCCTTTTATTATTAATCGCCTGGATCCCGTCATTAAGAAGAATCTTAAGAGTGTTGTCCTGCTGGAGCCATCTGTGTCAACAGATCTGGAGATCCATATAGCGGATATTTTGGGTCGGAGTAATACAAAACGGAGTCTTGACGTGATCGCGGAAATCAATCGAATGGGTGCAGTCAAAACGGGCGTTATTCTTGGTGATGATGAAGCTGATTTCCCGATACAGAAGATAACACTTAAGAATTTTACAAAAAAATACCTCCCCGGAGGCCATCATTTTAGTGGCAATGCAGACCAGGTCGCGAAGAATACTGTTGCACTCTTTTAGCCGAGGAGCCTAGTATAACTTTGTTGATGGTCAGATCAAGTAGGCGACCAAATAGACAGCTCTTTATTTTTTTGTGATCCAGGGTATGGTGCGGTATCATTTTCTTATCCTAGATCAAATAATTCAGGGAAAGAAGGTGTTACTTTTGAATGACTTATAAAATAGATAAAAATGGAATTAGGAATAGGAATGTTTGGCGACTCGAGGATAGATCCTGTTACAGGTCAAATCCAGGCAGCACAAGATAGAATGAAAGAAATTATCGAAGAGATCAAGCTTATGGATCAAGTAGGATTGGATTTCTTTGGAATAGGGGAGCATCACCGTGCAGATTATGCGGTTGCAGCACCCGAAATTATCTTGGCTGCGGCTTCTACTGTTACCAAAAATATTAAATTGGGCAGTGCAGTTTCGGTATTAAGTTCTGCCGATCCGGTTAAATTATTTCAGGATTTCGCAGCCGTCGATCTTTTATCCGATGGACGTGCTGAGCTCATGGCAGGAAGAGGATCCTTCATTGAATCCTTCCCTTTATTTGGTTATGATCTAAAAGATTATTCCGAGTTGTTTGAGGAAAAACTAGAGCTTTTGCTTCGCCTGAATAAGCAAAATCCAATTACTTGGCGCGGTAATTTTAGAGCACCATTAATCAATCAGGAAGTTTTCCCAAGACCTAAAAATGGATCACTACCGATTTGGGTTGCAGTAGGTGGCACAACATCTTCTGTGATCCGTGCCGGAAAGTTGGGCTTACCGGTTATGTTTGCCATCATCGGCGGGATGTATGAAAGCTTCGATCATTTATTTGACATGTATCGTCAGGCTTATGAGGATAATGGACACGATATGGCTAACTTTCAGGTTGGGGTACATATGCATGCGTTCTTTGGCGACAACAGCGCTCAGGTAGCAGATTATTACTATCCGATTTATTCTGCACAGATGGATCGTATCGGTGCAAGTCGTGGATGGCCGCCATATCAACGGACTCAATATGACTTCGGAAGGTCTTCGAGAGGGCACCTCATTGTTGGGGATGCTGCTTATGCCGTGGATAAAATATTGCAAATACAGGAGAAATTTGGATTGACACGCTTCTCTGCACATATGGATGTGGGCGCCCCTGGGCATAAAGAAATGCTGCGTTCTATAGAGATTTTTGGTGAGAAAATAGCACCTGAAATTCGAAAGGCTCTTCATAAAGATGCCTAAAGAGCGATTATCATTTTTTTAACGCTGAGATATTCGCTACCTTTGTGTCGTAAATCATTTTAGAGAGTAAGATGCTTGGATTAAAGTTGTTGACAGATCCGCGATGGGCAAACATTGCAGAAGGAAATTTAGAAGAGATTTTGACAGATCATGCCTGGTGTGAACAAAAGGCTGCTTCAAATGCCATATCCTTAATTACCAACAACTCAGAACACGAAGATTTGGTGCATGAGCTGACAGCAATCGCAATCGAAGAAATGGAACATTTTAAGATGGTTATTGATATCATCAAAGAACGGGGCTATACCTTGGGTCGTGAACGGAAAGATGATTATGTCGGTCAATTGATGAAATTCTCTAAAAAAGATGGCAGTAGAAATATGGCTTTTATTGACCGTTTATTATTCGCGGCGATGATTGAAGCCCGTAGCTGCGAACGTTTTAGAGTGCTTTCACAAAATATTCAAGATAAAGATCTTGCGAAGTTTTACTATGATTTAATGGTGTCTGAGGCAAATCATTACACCACATTTCTAAATTTTGCACGCAAATATTCCGTAGACGTCGACGTAGAAAAGCGTTGGAAGGAGTGGTTGGAATTTGAAGGGAAGCTAATTCAGTCGTACGGAAGTAAAGAAGCCATTCATGGCTAATTGAACCTCGCTCCTACCTATTTTAAAACACATACATAACAGTTGTCCCGTTCTATTTCTTAGAACGGGATTTTTTGTCACTTATTTATTCTTATCTTTGTACCGTGATTGAAAAAAGTAAAATAATAGATATCAGGAGTTTGTCTTTGGATCAGATCAAAGATCAACTTACCGCGTTGGGGGAGCAGGGCTTTCGTGCGAAGCAGATTTATGAATGGATTTGGGTGAAATCTTGCGTAGATTTTGATCAGATGAGTAATTTGAGTAAGCCCCTTCGTGAGAAGCTGAAAGCGAATTTTACGATCAATGCAGTTACAGTCAAAGAATCTCAGATCAGCTCAGATAAAACAATTAAAAGTAGTTTTTGGCTCTATGACAACAACATCATTGAAGGGGTGTTAATACCTGCTCCGGAACGAATGACCGCTTGTGTCAGCTCACAGGTGGGCTGTAGCTTAACCTGTAAGTTCTGTGCAACAGGTTATATGGACCGTAAACGGAACCTTAATGCCGATGAGATCTATGATCAAGTCGTTCTTATCAGCAAGCAAGCCGAAGAGTACTATGGGCAGCCACTGACAAATATCGTTTATATGGGGATGGGCGAGCCCTTGTTGAATTATGCCAATATGATGAAGTCTGTTGAGCGCATTACAGCGCCAGATGGATTGAATATGGCCGCCAAGCGGATCACGGTGTCCACAGCGGGTATCGCAAAAATGATTAAGAAATTGGGTGATGATCAGGTACGTTTTAACCTAGCACTTTCTTTGCACGCGGCAAATGATAAAAAGCGGAATGAAATTATGCCTATCAATGAGCAGAACTCACTGAAAGCATTGGCAGAAGCACTCAAATATTTTTATGCGAAAACAAAGAGCCCAATTACATTTGAATATATTGTCTTTAACAATTTCAATGATGAGTTGGAGGATGCAAAAGAACTGGCCAAGTTCTGTAAACATGTTCCTTGTAAGGTCAACCTGATTGAATACAACCCTATCGCACTGGCCGATTTCCTGAACGCTGAAGCAGATAAAATCGAGGTATTTGCAAATTATTTAAAAAGCCAAGGTATCATCACGAATGTGAGACGTAGCCGTGGTAAAGATATCGATGCAGCCTGCGGACAATTAGCAATTAAAGATAAGGAAAAAGAGGAATCCGAAGCATAATCTGAAGGATAGTTCCTATCTTTAATAGGGAATTAACCAGATGAAATCCGAATTAAATAAGGTTTTTAGCGATTTTATAGCCATATTTTTTCCAAGGGAATGTGGCTGTTGCGGCTGTGTGCTAAAATATCAGGAAAAGTTTGTCTGTACAGCATGCGATTTCCATTTGCCTTATACTAACTTTCACGAATATTCGGATAATGATACCGCAAGACAGCTCTGGGGGAAAGCTCCTGTGGAAGAGGCCTGTTCATTCTTATTATTGCAAAAGGATAGTCGCGTAGAGCGCCTCATTTATCAGATTAAATACAATAACCAACCTTTTCTTGCAGAATATTTTGGTTATCTATACGGCTTAAAATTAATCAAAATAAAGGCCTATCAGGATATCAATTGTATTGTTCCTGTGCCATTGCACCGTAGCAAATTCCGAAAAAGAGGCTACAACCAATCCACTTACTTCGGAAGAGGGTTGTCCAGAGCAATGGGAATCCCCTTGCGGGAAGATATTTTAGTCAGGAAGAAAGCGACAATGAGCCAAACGGGTAAGGGGCGGATCGACCGGTACGACAATGTAAGTGATATTTTCGATTACAAAGGCACTATGTTGCCGGCTAACGTACATATCCTTGTGGTTGACGATGTATTGACCACGGGAGCAACGGTTGTTTCAGCAGCATTGACACTCTTAGATGCAGTTGATTGCAGGGTATCTGTTGCTACGCTGGCAAGAGCCTAGTTCGAAAGTCTATCCCATAACTTATACCCTTCTCCGTCCGGATAAAGCGAATTTCAATAATTACGGTAACCACTATTACGAGCAGGCCATGCCTTCAATAGTAATGACCAGGTCAAAACGAATTCAACACGTTATTTGCGACGTCGGTTGACATAGTTTAGGAGATAGGCAAATCCTGCCATGCCGATTCCGATGCTGTCTGCAAATAAATCCCACCAGTCACCGCTGCGATACGTAAAAATATAAAGCTGAAGTAACTCTGTCAGTCCTGCAAATAAAAAACCAAGGATGGAAACGACAAAGATTGGAAGCCAACGGGTCGGTTTCCCATGGAATTGCTGGATTACACCGTTGTATAGCAATGTACAGAAAACAAAGAACATCCCACAATGGACTAATTTATCCATACCTGGATAGGCGGGAACTGCATCAAAATTATTGCCCGGGAGGGTGCATAAAACAATAACTATTATGGCCCAAATAAAACACCACTTATAGTCTAATAAGATTTTAATCATGGCGATAAATATCTAAAAATTTCCTGATAGAAATAAAAATATTATTTATTTAAAAATTATTTCACTGTAAATCAGTTGTTTAGTTATATTGTTTTGTTTTATATGGTACTATGTATTGCATGGTACCATAAAATACATATATCTTTGTATTGTTATGATAGCTGAAAATACACAAATCCAAATGAGGAAGGGGATACTTGAATATTGTATCCTATCCATAATTTCTCGAGGAGAAATTTATGCCTCCGATATTATCAGCGAACTGAAGAAAGCTCAATTATTGGTTGTGGAAGGAACCTTATATCCGCTTCTAACACGTCTAAAAAACAATGGACTGTTAAGCTATATATGGAAGGAGTCAACTTCAGGTCCGCCTAGAAAATATTATGAAATTACCCAAGAAGGGTTAGAAGTCCTTTCGCGACTAGATGTTACCTGGAATGAGCTCGTGTTTGCTGTAAACACGTCATTGGTGGGTAGAAACAATGATTCAACTAAACCAGTTAAAGATAATAACGATGAATAAGACAATAATTATCAACATAAATAGTATCGTCTTCCATATTGAAGAGGATGCTTATGAGGTGCTTCGCTCCTACATGATTGATATAAAGAAGCACTTTGGACAATCGGAAGATAGTAAGGAGATTTTGGAGGACATCGAAAATCGTATTTCTGAAATGTTTACCGAGAAGATTCAGGCTGGCAGCAAAGAAGTTCTGAATATGGACGATGTTAATGCCGTTATCGAGCAAATGGGGAGCGTCAGCGATTTCGAGTCTGAGGATGGTTATGCGTCTTTTCAGCGCCAGCCAAATGCAGATGATTTTAAAGTAGGGAAGAAGCTGATGCGCGATCCCGATGACAAAGTTTTCAGTGGAGTATGTAGTGGATTGGGGCACTTTTTTGGTATTGAGGCGAAATGGGTACGCTTACTCTTTGCTTTATTTGTTGTGATCGGTGGATCGGGCGTATTGGTCTATGTTATCCTATGGATCGTAATGCCGCTCGCTGTAACCCGTGCAGATAAGATGGAAATGCGTGGTGAAGCACCGAATATTCAGAACTTCAAACGTTCTTTTGATGAAGAAATGAGCGGGGTAAGGGACTCGTTCTCGAGGGGAATGGACCGCACCGGAGATGGTGTTGCTAAATTATTGCAGGTCTTTGTGAAAGTTATCGGCGTATTCTTTGTTATTATCGTCGGGTTAACGCTCATCGGATTGATCATTGGACTTATCTTCTTTGCACTGGCTATTGTGAACGTAATTCCTGACGTCATGGACGATTCTGGTCCTTTCTACCTCATGAATCCGAGCGATGTACCTTTCGCTTTGATCGCGGGTTTCTTGGCCATTTTTATCCCTTTTGCCGGGTTGTTCTATTTGCTTCTCCGTGTTCTCTTCGAGAAAAAACCAATGAACAACTATTTGACAACCACCTTGTTTTTAGTCTGGTTGGCATCGATAGGCGGTATCATCTACTACGCTACATCGGTAGCAAAGGAATTCAAAGAGTCTAGTACGATTGTTGAAGAGAAGCCACTGCAAAAACAAGCTGTTTATTACTTAAATGAAAATGATATTCGGGTAATCCGCTTAAAAAATGGCGTAAAAAGCGGTTTGGGGATCAGGAATGAAAACCTTTCGACCTATCTGCGACGTAATATTCGTATCCGTGTCGAACGTATCGACTCCCTACAGGAACCTTATGTACGGTATGAGTATTCGGCTAAAGGAAATTCTTATAAAGTCGCAACGGATAGAGCTGGTAAAATTAACTATGCATTGAGACAAGATAGTACATCATTAACATTTGACAATGCGTTCCAATTGAATGAAGGTGAGCTCTATCGGGATCAAGAAGTCAATATTACGTTGTTTCTCCCAGTAGGTACCAAGTTGATCATTAATGATAATTTGGAAGATAAATTAAGGGATATTTCATTTTACGAATGTCGTGACCGTTATAGTGAAGATCTAAGGGATATAAAAGAAGTCGAATTTGTAGTTACATCACTTGGGTTGAAATGTGCCTTGCCGCCCAAAAAGTCAGATGACAGTGACGAAACAGCCACTGAGGGGAATGAGGTAGTTGCACATGATACGTCTGTTGTCATCCGTCGGGATACCATTATTAATCTCAAAAAAGATGGTGTTACCATAGAGACAAAAAAGAAATAACATAAACCAAGTCTTCCGCCTGAAGGCGGAAGACAAATTATTACCGCTATAACCAATCGAAAATCAGTACTGACCTTCGTGTTATAAGCCTATTTAATACCATTAAAAGTAAATGCTATTACACCTATTTATAAACGAATGAAAAGATATTTTTACCTCTTACTCTTAAATTTTTTAATTACTTCATTTGCCTATGCGCAAGTGAAAGTTACAGGAAAAGTACATGTGGAAAATAATGTGCCTTTGGCCTCGGCAACTGCTTATCTGATGAAGGCAAAGACGACTGTCATTCTGAAAGCCGTTGTTACTGATGAAAATGGAGAATACCAATTTTCGGATATACAAGCTGGAAGTTATTATGTCGAGGCGAAAATGGTCGGGTATACCACCAATAAGAGCAATGTTTTTGATATCAGCAAATCAGACCACAAGGTCCCGGCGATCCTGCTGAACACGGATACACGAAAATTGCAGGAGGTCGCCGTAGAGGGTAAGCGGCCGATGGTTGAAAGCAAGCCCGGTAAACTGGTTTTAAATGTGGAAAATTCGCCTTTAGCCGCAGGGAATAATGCCTTAGATATTGTACAGCGGGCTCCTGGAGTGAGTTTAGATAACAATAATAACCTACAGTTGATGGGGCAATCTGGTGTATCCGTGACCATCGATGGTCGGCAGACCTATATGTCCGGTGAACAGTTGGTGAATTTTTTGAAGAGTACGGATGGCAATCAGATTAAGTCCGTCGAAGTGATTACTACGCGTGCAGCAAAAGATGACGCTGAGGGGGCAGTGGGTACAATTAATATTGTCCTCAAAAAAAATCGGATGGAAGGTTTTAACGGAACCTTTAACATGACGGCAGGGAGGGGAGAAAAATTCAGAGGGAATAGCTCCTTATCCTTAAACTATAAGAAGAACAATACGACAGTATTTGGATCGTATGCGTATTCGGATGAAAAAAGCCACCGGAAGCTCCTGCTTGATCGTGTTATTCAGAATAAAGGTGAAAAGACCTATTTTAAACAAAGGTCGATATTGGACGAAAAAGAACAGAACTATTCCTATCGCTTCGGTGTTGAGCAAAGGACATCGGCCAGAAACACCTTAACCGTGCAGTTTAATGGATCGAATAATATCGAATACAACGATAACGATAGTAAAACCAATGTAGGAAAGTCTTTTACAACATTGGATTCGCTTTTGATTTCAACATCGCAGTTCAAAGAATTATTTGATCGTTACTCCGCTAATTTAAACAATGAGTTTAGAATTGATTCGAATGGCAGAAAACTTACCCTTGACCTGGATTGGAGTAAATTCAAAAGCAGCAAACGCGTAGGGTATAATAACCAATATTTTGATGGTCAGATGAATGCGATTACGCCCGAAGAGATCCAACGCAGTAGAATGCCTATCGGAATCGATATCTATGTCGCCAAACTGGATTATGAACAACCGCTATCGAAGGTCTCCAAGCTTGAGATGGGGGCTAAATATTCTAACGTTACGTCGGATAACGATTTAACCTTTGAAGACTTTTTGAACAATTCCTGGATTAATAATGAAAAGCGTACGAATCATTTTGTGTATAAGGAGCAGATCGCCGCTGGATATATAGACTATAATAATACCATAGGGAAATGGGGCCTGAAGGTCGGCGCGAGGGGAGAATATACATTTTCTGACGGGAACTCGTTGACCTTAAATAAGCAAGTGAAACGGAATTACTTTAAACTTTTTCCGAATGCAAATCTGACGTATACACTCCATGAGAATCATATCCTTTCCTTAGGTTACGCAAGGAAGATCACGCGTCCTAATTACCGACAGTTGAATCCTTTTGATTATTTTGTTGATAAACTAACCTTTGAACGTGGTAATCCTTACCTGAATCCGCAATTTTCCAATGAATTCACCCTAAACTATACCTTGATGCAACGTTATAATGTGACATTGGGTATTAACGACGTGCGGGATGCGATTGTAGAGAGCATGGGGCAAGATTCGGTGCTAAAACAAACGTGGGTTATACGTGAAAATTTAGGTAAAAATTTGACGGCTTATCTGAATCTGAACATCCCGGTTACGGTATCCAAGATTTGGAGCATGAATAACAATATTACAGGCATCCACTTTAACTTTGATGGCATGGTGAGTGGTTATCCGCTGAAAAGGACCTCCTTTCTTTTGCAGGCTACATCGATGCACAATTTAAAACTGGCGAAAAGTCTGTCCGCTAATGTCAATTTGAGGTATTTCTCGCCGTTCAACTATAATGTATACGATATGAAGGCCCGTTGGGATATGGAGGTAGGAGCGACCAAGACATTTAAAGATCAACGTAGTTCGTTGAAGCTGGCGGTGAGCGACTTGTTTAATACAGGGAATCAGAATCTGAAAACCAATTTCGGCGATTTTGACTCCAGTATCAGGCAATACCAAGATCGTCGCGTGGTTCGATTGACCTATTCGTATAAATTCGGAAATTTAAAAAACAACTATCGTAAGAAAGATACAAGTAATGAGGAGAAAGAAAGAGCGCAATAGGCCCTTGAATTTTCTAAAAAAAGCGACACCGCGAGATGATCTAAATCATCCTGCGGTGTCGCTTTTTTTTATAGACAATGCTATTAGAAAATGTATTTGGTACTTAAAAAGTTCGATTCATTTTCACTAACAATGTCATTCAACAATTTCTTGTTTTCTTCGGTGAACTTTGCCGCGACCAGGGAGCGTATCGAGAATGAACGCAAAGCATCCACAACGGATAATGTTCCCTCAGCGCTATCTTTTCTTCCGGTGAAAGGGAAGGTATCTGGACCACGTTGACATTGGCAGTTGATATTGACACGACTTACCTGATTGACCAATGGATCGATTAAAGACGACACAACAGCCGCATTGTTACTAAAGATACTGACCTGCTGTCCATGCGAAGAGCCGATCAGGTACTCGATAGGTTCCTCAAGGTCATCAAATGGCACAACAGGGATAACTGGACCAAATTGTTCCTCTCTGTAAAGTTTCATTTGAGAATTGACCGGATAAACGATCGCTGGGTAGAAGAAAGATTCTGCTACTTGTCCGCCATTTTCGTTAATCACCTTTGCACCATACGCTTTTGCATCTTCGATACATTCCGTCAGATAAGCTGGTTTGTTAACCTCTGGAAGAGGTGTCAAAGACACGCCTTTTTCCCAAGGCATACCATACTTTAATTTAGCAACTTCCGCAGAAAGACGTTTTAGGAACTCTTGTGCCAAGCTGCGGTGTACATAGATAATTTTAAGTGCGGTACAGCGTTGGCCATTGAATGAAAGAGAACCCAGTACGGTTTCAGAAACAGCAAGATTGAAATCGGCATCCTTCGTGATGATTGCCGCATTTTTTGCGTCAAGACCAAGAATTGCGCGTAGACGGTTAACTTTAGGATGTAATTTCTTAAGTTCGTCAGCAACACGGCTTGAACCGATCAACGTCAACACATTGATCTTTCCAGACTGCATAAGACTTGGAACGATCTTGTTTCCACGACCATAAATTGTATTGACAACGCCTTTCGGGAAGCTTGTTTTGAAAGCCTCTAATAAAGGGTAATGTAATAATGTACCATGTTTAGGTGGTTTGAACAACATCGTGTTCCCCATGATCAAAGCAGGGATCAACGTTGTGAAGGTTTCATTCAATGGATAGTTGAATGGTCCCATACATAAAACAACTCCTAGTGGAGATCTTCTGATTTGGGCTATAATACCTTGTTCGATCTGAAAACGGGAAGAATCGCGGTCAATATCTTTCAATGCGTCGATCGTTGCGTAGATATACTCTACCGTACGGTCAAACTCCTTAACAGAGTCAGCATAGGATTTGCCAATTTCCCACATAATAAGCTTGACAACAATGTCCTTCTTGGCAATCATCTTTTGTGTGAAATTTTCAACACAAGTAATACGATCGGCAACGCTCATTGTCGGCCATTCTCCACGGCCATTGTCGTATGCTTTTACAGCAGCTTCCAAGGCTTCCATGGACTCTTTTTCAGTACAAACAGGGAAACTACCGATGCGCTTACGTTTCAAGCCGTCCTTAGTCTTTACACAGATAGGTGAAAATACTTCGTTTACTTGACCCGTCCAAGAAATCATTTCTCCATTGGAAAGGAACTCTCTTTGATCGACCTGTTCGTCTAGCGTAAATTCTGCGGGAATGTCTTTCTCCTCGTAGAAGATACCTTCTAAGTTTAAGCTCATTGTTTTTAAAAGTGGTTTAGATTGATATTTATAAAGATATTGCTAATATACTGTAAATATTACAATATTTGTTAATTTTTTATTAAAATAAGTTTAGGTACTAGTGTTTTCATTACAATCCATGCAATTAAATATGCGATTGAACAGAACGAAAAAATAATAAAATATCCCGCTTCTTCTCCCTTGAAACCCATAAAGACAAGTTGAGTCTCTTTGGCATAGTCGAATAGCCAGCCCGAAGTTTTATTGATAATAAAGGCTCCTACACCGCCCGCAAGCCCGCCGATTCCTGTAACAGTGGCAATGGCGCGTTTTGGAAAAGAATCGCCAATAGTGGAAAAAATATTGGCCGACCACGATTGATGTGCCGCACCTGCAAAACCAATTAAAATAACGGGTATCCAATAGGAAATATGCCCCAAGGGTTGTGCAAAGAGTACGACTAATGGGACGAAAGCAAACAGCAACATAGCTTTCATTCGACCTTCATAGGCATTCATTCCCTTTTTCTCCACAAAATACGTCGGCAACCAGCCGCCGTAAATTGACAGCATGGTGATCGCATATAAAACAAATATGGCCAATTGCCCTTCTGTATCAGAAGACTTTATGTCGTAAACGGCTGATAGATAGGCTGGCATCCAGAATAAGAAGAACCACCAGACGCCGTCGGTCATGAATTTTCCGAAGACAAAGGCCCAGGTTTGCTTGTACTTGAGGCATTCTGCTATGGTGGTTTTGGGCTGTTTTGTTAAGGCAGAATGCTCCGTTTGGTGTTCATGGTCATCTTGGTGAATGTAAGCCAATTCAGCCGCATTTACTTTTGGATTCTCGTGCGGTTTTTTATAAAGAAAGATCCAGAAACCCATCCAGACAAACCCAAGGGCTCCTATTATGATGAAAGACATCTCCCAGCCCCAGTGTGCTGCGATGACCGGAATGGTCAATGGAGCAGCCAATGCTCCTATGGTTGCCCCTGAATTGAAAATACTGGTGGACAATGCACGATCTTTCTTTGGAAAATACTCTGCGGTCGCTTTAATGGCAGCTGGGAAATTTCCAGCTTCACCGACAGCCAATACAAACCGGGCGAAAATAAATAAGTTTACACTAACGCTGATGATTAAACCGACATTGTTCACATGAGAAATAGCTTCTTTTGCACCCTCAAATCCAACAAACCACTCGCCAGCGACAATTCCTGAGGTTGCAATACCACAAAAAGCATGTAATATGGCGCCAATGGACCAAATAGCAATCGCCCATAGAAAACCTTTTTTTGTATCCATCCAATCCACAAAACGTCCCGCGAAAAGCATGCTGATGGCGTAAAAAATAGAAAATAAAGCGGTAATATTTCCATAGTCCGTATTTGTCCAGTGGAATTCAGGGCTGATAAAATCTTTCCAGGTTAAGGATAATACCTGGCGATCCAAGTAATTGATTGTGGTAGCAAAAAATAGGAGGGCACAGATTACCCAACGGTAATTACCCTTTTTCTCTGTATTAATCATAATGGGTTTAATTGTTTATTTTTCTTGAACCTATCGCTTCAAATGACGAATAATGAACGCTGTATGCCTTCCTTTTACGATGCTCGTGGAAGGCATACAAGCAATCTTATTGTTTTTAACGTGCTTTTGAGACAAGATCAAGTGCTTTTTGTGTATTTTCGAATAAATTGCTGGTGTCCTTTGGATCAATCAGTTTACTGCCCATACCTACCGCACATACACCTGACCTGAACCATGCTTTTAGATTTTCTATTTCGATGTCTACACCCCCCGTTGGTATAAAGTTCTGACCTTTAAAAAGATCCCGAATAGATGACATAAATGCTGGTCCCAAAATATTTGCAGGGAATAATTTTATCAATGCGGCCTGTTGCTGTTGAGCCGTGTAGATTTCGGTCGGTGTCATGCAGCCCGGAATCCACAACTTATGGTGCTCATGTACAAGCGAGCCAACCAAAGGATTCACTAAGGGTGCCACAATAAAATCAGCACCGGCCTGGAGAAACTGTTGTGCATCGTCCACCGATTTGATGGTGCCAATACCCAAGTAGAGGTCTGGCATCTCAAGGTCCCTCGTTGCAACAAGGCGCTCAAAAACAGCCAACGCCTCGGGGCCACGATTTGTAAATTCAAAAACGCGTACACCCGCTCGGTATAATGTTCGTAGAATATCGATACTTTCTTCCTGATCATGATGGAAGAATAAAGGAAGTGTTCCTTGTTCGATAATTTTATTTAATACAATCTCTTTGAAATTCATGTTGTTAATCTCTTTTTAATATCGTCCACTGTACTTGTTGTTGCATCGCTGGCGATAAATAGTTTATCGAATGCCGCGCTTGTTGCAAATTCTAGCGTCTCCTGCGGCGAAAGGTTGGAATACAATCCATAAATCAGACCCGCCATAAAGCAGTCGCCACTTCCTACTTTATCCAAAATCTCTTCCGCTATATAGGTTGTGGATTTGATCAAACGGTCTTTATCAAATAATGTGCTGTAGTATTCTATCCCTTTGGTATGGTGGTCAAAACGGAAGGTATTGGCGACATACTGGCACATGGGGTTGGAAGCAATGATTTCTCGGCTGGTTCGATCTGCTTGCGCGAGTAACTCTTCTTCGGTGTATCCTGACGTGTTTGTTAAGAATTGTTCGTCAAGCGGCGTGCCCAGCATCTGATGCGCGGCCCATATATTGCCCATAATTAAATTGCAGTACTTGGCAATCCGAGGCATAACCTCTTTCGGTGTTTTACCATATTTCCAAAGCTTCGATCGGTAGTTAAGGTCTAAGGACACAAAAATTCCTTTTTCCTGTGCTTTTTGCACAGCTTCAAGACAGAGGTCTGCAATATCCTGGCTAATTGCTGGGCAAATTGCCGAAAAGTGAAACCATTTCACATCCTTCAAGGCTTTGTCCCAATCAATACTGCCGACTTTGAGGCTTGCAAAAGATGAATTGGCGCGATCGTAGATAACCCCCGCATTTTTAAGATCTTTACCTTTGGGGAGATAGTAAATGCCCAAGCGCTCTCCGCCCCATTGCATCGCCGATGTGTCTATGTTTCTACGTTTCAAATAGACATCTATACCTTCACAAATGGCATTTTGCGGTATCGCAGATAAGTAGGATGATGGCACGTTCCATAGGGCCAAAGCTGTAGCGACATTTAATTCTGCTCCTCCAACGTAGAAAGGCAATTGGTGCTGTTCAATCCAATTGTCTTCAATATCCGGACAGATCCGTAACAGCAATTCCCCAAAGCTTAAAACTTTACCCTGCATGTTCATTTATTAAAATTCAAAATATTCTTTTGCGTTATTGTAGCTGATATCCTGTATGATTTTCCCGACCCATTCGATATCATTTGGTATTTCTCCTTTTTCGATGTCCTGTCCAAAGATGTCACAGACCAATCTTCTGAAGTATTCATGTCTTGGAAAAGAAAGAAAACTTCTGGAATCGGTCAACATGCCTACAAGACGACTTAACAAGCCCATATTCGACAAGGTATTAATCTGTTTTGTCATGCCGTCTTTTTGGTCCAAAAACCACCAAGCTGAACCAAACTGAATTTTTCCTTTGATAGAACCATCATTGAAATTCCCAATCATTGTCGCAATAAGTTCATTGTCGGCTGGATTGAGATTATAGATAATTGTCTTGGTTAGCTTATCTTGGTTATCTAATTTATTCAAAAACTTTGATAATGCACGTCCCTGACTAAAATCCCCAATGGAGTCCCAGCCTGTATCAGGACCGATCAAGCGATGCATGCGGGAGTTATTGTTACGTAAAGCGCCCAAATGGTATTGTTGCACCCAGCCTTTTTCATGATCCCATTCTGCAAAATAGACTAACATGGCCGATTTAAACTTCAGGCTCTCATCAAAAGTTATTTCTTTGCCTGCACGAATTTTATCAAAGATGAATGCGATTTCAGTTTCGGTGTAATCTTCAGCATAGATCTGTTCCAAACCATGATCTGAGACTTTACAGCCGTTGGTCGCAAAGAAGTCGTGCCTTGCTTTCAAGGCCTTGAGGTAGTCGCTTAAACTGCTTATCTGCATATTGCTGACTTCTTCAAGCTTATTGATGTATTGGTTCAATGCAGGCAGGTCATCGCAATTCATTGCTTTATCCGGACGAAATGCCGGAAGCATTTTAAATGATTCACGCTCTTTCGCAAACTGCTGATGAAATTCCAGACTATCGATTGGGTCGTCTGTTGTGCAAACGACTTCAACATGCATCATCTTGAGTAGTCCGCGGACAGAATGACTATCTTGTTGCAGTAAAGCACTGGTATCTGCATAGATCTTGGCCGCGGTTTTTGGAGACAATACATCTGTTATGCCAAAATAGCGTTGTAGTTCAAGGTGCGTCCAATGGTGTAGTGGATTACGTAAGGTATAGGGGACAGTTTCTGCCCATTTGATGAATTTTTCTTCATCTGAAGCGTCTCCGGTCACATAATGTTCGTTGACACCGTTGGCACGCATGGCCCTCCATTTGTAATGATCACCATGTAACCAAACCTGACTAATATTATCAAACTTGACATTATTTGCAATCTGTTCCGGGATTAGGTGATTATGGTAATCAATAATCGGCAGATGTTTTGAATAATTATGGTACAGCTCTTCAGCCGTTTTTGTGTTCAATAAAAAGTTGTCGTCTAAAAAAGTTTTCATACAATGTATTGATTTGTAGGTTCATCTGTTTTCTATCCTCTTTTGCTTGTCAAACTTTTTATTGCTGAAGTAATCGGACATAAAAAATGCAAAAAGGGGTGAAAGTACGGTCGCCTGAATTTCCCAAACTGTTTAAATGGTCAATGAAATTACCAATATTCAGGTCATACTTAAAGGAAATTCAATAAAATAAATGCGCAAACGTTATCGGTAGCGTTTAAGGCAATCGGGTTATACCGCATTTTCTACGTTTTCTAAGCACGTTTTCGCTATCGCAGATTGCTTGAAATTTTGAATAAGTCCCGAATAATATGATGTGCTAAAGCGTAATTGTATTGCATATAAAAAGCAATTTCTCTAAGTTTGTTCAACAAATTGCTCAACATGGATATCCAATCACTTTATCAGATTTATAAACAGTATCCGAATATTACAACAGATACACGTAAAATTGAAAAAGATAGTCTATTTTTCGCCTTAAAAGGGGCCAATTTCAATGGGAATACTTTCGCCGAGAAAGCGCTTGAAATGGGTGCTAAATATGTTGTTATTGATGACGAGACCTACCGAAAAGGAGAAGCGTATATTCTTGTTGATAATGTTTTAAAAACATTACAGCAACTAGCGAATTACCACAGACAGCAATTGGATATTCCAGTTATTGGAGTGACGGGAACCAATGGAAAAACCACGACAAAGGAATTGTTGTACGCTGTTGTTTCGCAGAAATACAAGGCCTATGCAACAAAAGGAAATTTGAATAATCATATTGGTGTTCCATTGACATTATTGGCCATAGATAATTCTGTTGAGCTAGCAATCATCGAAATGGGGGCAAATCATTTGGAAGAAATTGCTTTTTTGTGTGGGATTGCCGAACCGACACATGGTTTGATTTCTAACGTTGGCAAAGCACATCTAGAAGGTTTTGGATCTTTTGAAGGAGTAAAGAAAACCAAGGGCGAGCTGTACGATTGGCTGCAGGACCATCAAGGGATATTATTTTTGCAGGCAGATAACCCACATCTTAAAGAGATGGCTTCCGCCCGCAAGATAGCCAACATTGTCACTTATGGTTTTTCTGAAGGTAATGATGTGATTGGAAAGCTTCTTAGGGCAAATCCCCTCTTGCAAATTGAATGGCACAAGAAAGGTACGACCGAATCTCATGTTGTCGATACCCACTTAACAGGATCTTATAATACCGAAAACTTTCTTGCAGCTATTGCAGTAGGTTTGCATTTTGGCGTTTCTTCTGCGTCAATCAATCGGGGTATTGAAGGATATACCCCTACGAACAATCGTTCGCAGGTTATGAAAACTGCCCACAATACGCTAATCTGCGATTATTATAATGCAAATGCAACAAGCATGGCTGCTGCATTGGATAATATTCGGATTATTGAAGCGGATAAGAAGGCTATTGTATTGGGTGATATGTTTGAATTGGGGACAGAATCATTTGAAGAACATAAAAAAATTGTCGAGAACGTAAGAGCTATTCCTGCAGATCGCAAAATTTTTGTAGGAAAAGAATTTTTCGCACATCGGTATGAGGGTGGAGCGTTTTATGAAACTACTGCCGAAGCAAAACAGGCAATCAGCGAAAATCCTATTGTGGACAGCACGGTCTTATTGAAAGCGTCAAGGGGTATGGCCTTTGAAAATCTGGTCGAACTACTGTAGCCTTTTTAGCTTTATGCTATGCACAACGAGGGGATAAGTTCGGGGTGCGAACATATGGCGACCATGGTGCTCCCGCATTGAATGTACTTAAAAAGGTGGACTCAACGTGGACTCACTGTGGACTTACCGTGGTTGCGGGACGAAGTTGATAGGATGTTGCGGAAACCTTCGTTCCACTGAATCCCGAATGACTCGCCCAGTAGCATCGAGCGAAAGGAAGTGCAAAACAAACAGTTTTGTCATGTAAGGATTAAATAATAAGGAAAATGAGCAAATTCGTTCTACGGAGAAATGATGCTCATTTGGAAAAACGTACCTTTGTTGCATATAATGGATAAAAGACGTTTTTTTTTAGAAATAGCCTATTTTGGACAGGCTTATCATGGTTGGCAAATTCAGAATAATGCAATTTCCGTGCAGGAAGTGCTGAATAAGGCGCTTGAAACCCTGTTGCGGGAACCCATTGAAACAACTGGAGCTGGCCGTACAGATGCAGGTGTTCATGCCAAGCAATTGTATGCACATTTCGATGCGGCCCCCGTGGGTATTCTACAAAATGCTGATCGTTTTATTCATTCGCTCAATGCCTTATTGCCCTTTGATGTGGCCGTGAAGCGCCTGATCGAAGTGGAACCCGAAGCACATGCTCGCTTCGATGCGACGCAAAGATCCTATGAATACCACCTTCATTTTTATAAAGATCCTTTTATCTATCCCTATTCATGTTTTATGCGCGATCGTCCGGATGTTGAAAAGATGAATAAAGCTGCACAATTTTTATTGGGTAAACAAGATTTCGAATGCTTTAGTAAGTCTCATACGCAGGTGTTTACAAATATTTGCGATATTCGTAGAGCCGAGTGGGTATGGCATACCGAACAACATTTGGTCTTTCATATTACCGCTGATCGCTTTTTGCGCAATATGGTCCGTGCTATTGTGGGTACATCGTTGGAAATAGGCATAAAAGGTAAACCTGTTTCATTTATGCAAGAGGTTATCCAAAGCAAAAACCGGGGGAAGGCAGGTGTTTCCGTGCCGGCACATGGGTTGTATTTAACAGAAGTAGCATATCCTTATATATAGAATTTAACGTGAGTCAAGATAAAATAACTGGTAAAACCTACGATATCAATTTGGTGAAACGCATGAGTCGCTATATGCGTCCATATCATATGGCATTTTGGATATCGGTCGTCCTAACGATATTGCTGGCTGCAGTAGCCCCCGCTTTACCTATGCTAATCCAGCATACGCTGGATAACTATATCCTAAACTTCGATACCAATGGATTGTCCCTCATGCTGATTGCAATGTTGGCATTGGTCATCCTGCAGACTTTGATCCGTTATTACCATACCTTAATGACAAATACTCTGGGGCAGTCGGTTATCCGTGATATTCGGATTCAGGTATTTAACCACATTGTTCAACTCAGGCTGAAGTATTTTGATCGCACAGCACTGGGAAAATTAATTACCCGTACCATCTCTGATTTGGAGACTCTTTCCAATATTTTTTCTGAAGGTTTGATTCAGATTATCGGCGATTTATTACAGTTGGTCGTTATTCTGGTTGTGATGTTTTACTCCGATTGGAAGCTGACATTGATTGTTTTAATTCCGATGCCTTTGATGGTGGCAGCGACTTACGTATTTAAAGAGGCGATGAAGTCTGCCTTTATCGATGTGCGGAAATGGGTTTCTAACTTAAATACCTTTTTGCAGGAACACATTACGGGCGTCGGTATTATCCAATATTTTGCGCGTGAAAAGCAGGAAATGGATAAATTTAAGGAAATTAATGCGCAACATCGTAATGCCCATATTCGGACCAATTGGTATTTCTCCATCTTTTTCCCTGTTTTGGAAATTATCATGGCCATTGCTTTGGGATTGTTGGTCTGGTTCGGTTCCAAACAAATTATGGGTGATGTGATCTCTCCGGGTGTAGTGGTGGCCTTTATCATGTATATCAATATGATCTTTAGGCCCATTCGGGAGCTTATTGACAAATTCAATACGCTTCAAATGGGCATGGTTAGCGCTGAACGGATCTTTGAAGTGTTGGATACCGATGAAAAGACCCCAAATTTGGGTACATTGAAACCTGCACACATCAAAGGTGAGATTGCGTTTCGCGATGTTTGGTTCGCCTATAATGAGGAAAACTGGGTCCTAAAGGATGTTAACTTTAACGTTAATCCGGGTGAGACGCTGGCTTTAGTTGGGGCTACTGGTGCTGGAAAATCTTCTACCATCAATATTCTAAGCCGTTTTTATGAAATCAATAAAGGTGAAATTCTGTTGGACGGCCGTAATATCCGCGATTATGATCTCGATTATCTGAGAAATACCATTGCGACGGTATTGCAGGATGTATTCCTCTTCTCGGATAGCGTCATCAATAACATCACATTAGGTGATCCAGCGATATCTAGAGAACAGGTCATTGAAGCCGCAAAAGAAGTGGGGGCGCATGATTTTATTATGCGACTACCTGGGGGCTATGATTATGATGTGAAAGAGCGGGGTGCAACCTTATCCGCGGGGCAGGCCCAATTGATTTCTTTTATCCGGGCCTTGGTACACGATCCCCGGATTCTAATTTTAGACGAGGCGACATCTTCAGTAGATACCGAAACGGAAGAAATGATCCAGCATGCAATCGATAACCTCATGAAAGGAAGAACATCGATTGTTATTGCCCACCGCTTGTCCACCATTCAGAAGGCGGACAAGATTATTGTGTTGGATAAAGGCGAAATCAAGGAAATTGGAACGCATCAGGAATTGCTATCTTTTGATGGGTATTATAAAAAACTATACGACTTGCAATTTCATTCCGCGGGGATTTAATTAAGCGATTATACTCTCTTTGGGGATCGTTTCTTCATCTTCGATCCGTGTATTTGCTTTAATCTCTGAACCTCGCCCTACGAGAACGTTTGCTCCGATTGAGACATTTGGTCCGATGTTGACAAAATCTTCAATAATGGTATTGCTTTCGATAACAGCAGAACCGGCGATAACGCAATGGTTGCCTATCTGTACATCGGGGGCGATGGAAGCGCCGGGGAGGATAATGGTGCCTTCACCAATCTCCGCTCGTTTTGATACGTAGGCTTTGGGATGGATGAGGGTCTGGTAATTCCAGTCTGCATTTTCCGATACAATCCGTTGGCGAAGGCCTGGGTTCTTGACTGCAATAAAGAAATCTTCCTCCGTGCCTTTTACTTGATGGTGAAGTTGAACCTCATAATCGAATACATCTTCAATGAGCAATGATTTGTCAATAAGACCACCAATTTCAATCGCTAAATCTTCTGCTACATCTACCGCAGTTTTAGCGTGAGCAGTTGCACCGTATATATATAACATGGTATTTTTTTTTTCGCAAAGATAAAACTTTCTAAAATGAAGCCCTTTGGTATCGTGTAAAAAAATGCAACAAAATATAGGGTTTGATTGTTTTGCTGTTTAATGAGCTGTAAGGTTGATTGTTTTTTCGATCGCAATTATATTGCATATAAAAATCAATTTATCTAAGTTTGTTGGTATACAAAAATTAAACTATGATTCAACGTATCCAAACTGTTTATTTGCTGATAGCAGGATTAGTCATATTCGGCTTGTTTCTATTTCCCTATGTTAATTATAGCGATTTAGTTGGTTTAGGAAAGAATGTGAAGGTGACCGGTGTGTATAGTGTCGCTGCGGGTCAGCCGGTACACGAGGGGGGATTTGGTTATATTCTCCAGACTGTGGCCACCGTATTATTAGGCGGGCTTCCCCTGTTCACGATATTTAAATTTAAACAGCGTAAAGTTCAACTTTTGCTTATTTGGGTAGAGGTTGTCGCAATTATCTTATTTGCAGTGTGGCTATATTCTTCTGCAAGTACTCATCTCGCTACGGTGAACCAATTTTTGGGTGCTGGGAATATCGGCGTAGGATTCTTTTTGTTGCCTATCTCGATTATTTTCTGTGCGTTAGCCATGGGAGGTGTACGTAAAGATGAAAAGTTGATCCGGTCTGCCGATCGATTGAGGGCATAATTTTGAAAGAATAATCCAATAATAGTTAAAGCCACGAAGACCGTGGCTTTTTTAAATATAATATGATATGAACGTTTTTTTTAGATATGTTGTTGTCTTAATGCTCTTCCTTGTCGGTGGGTTTGTAAAGGCGCAGTCGGCAGATTCATTGTTGGTTGTTGATGATATTCAATTCGATGTAAAGGAATTTCACGTAGATGAGCCTAAGCATGAATTGGTGATCAATTTGTTTGCTATATCGTATAGTAAGAATCCTCGGGAATATAAAATGAACACCTTTTCCACGCAAGTGTTGGATCAGAAGAAACAGCCCCATTTCTTTTCCACGATTCAGATGGGAAATGTATTGGTTAAATTTGAAGATAAGCAGAATTATCTGCACTATTTGCTAGAAGAAGATAAGCCTGTGGATATACAGGTCGTTGTAAAGGATTGGAAGAAAACGGATAAACCGGTTATGGTTAAACTGGTCTTTGAGAGCAGTACAGAAGAGGGGGAGTTTTTGGAGGTTCCTATTTCATTAAAGAAATAATTGATTTTGTCTCTTGACAAAAAAAGCTTCGAAGTTATAACTTCGAAGCTTTTTTTGATTATTCAATATTATCGATTGTATCTGATCTGCTGTTTGTCCATCATGCCCATCTGGTCTTTCATCATTTTGATCTGATCAGCTAACAACTTATTTTTATCTGCTTTTTTAGCTTCTTGAAGAAGTTTTTCGGCTTCACGTTTATTGCGCTTCGCCATGGCTACACCGGCTAGGCTCAATTTTGCTAAGGCGATGTTATGGTCCATATGTAGACCCAATGCCAATGCTTTCTTAAAATATTTTTCAGATTGCATAGGTGCACGTTGTGATTCGATCAGTCCGATCAGCATGTTGTAGTAACCATGCTGTTGTGGGATCAATTGCTTTTCGTAGTTGGTGATTTTACCTAGCCATTTTTCAGCTGCGGCCATATTTTGTTTACGCATATGCCATTGCGCAATCAGCATATATTCATGGAAAAATACAGTAACAAAACCCAAGATCGTGACCAAGATCCCTAAAATTCCCCATCCCCAATTTCCGGTCCAGAATAAGGCAACTGTTCCGATAAGCAATGCACTGCAAATAATGATTCTAACGAGATTTGACATAAATCTTTGTTTAAAATATTTGTATTCAATTTAATTCTGCAAATATCCGTTAATTTCACCGTTTAAGCAACTCGTTCAGGTTGTTATTTTGTAAAAATGTGTTTTTCTAGAAAATGGTAGCTTTTATGTTAATCGATGTGTTCTGATAATCTTGCTTTGGTACAACGCCGAATAGGTGGGCAGCCGGATAAATTTGCCTTTATATGCAACTTTGTCTATGTTTGAATTATGGAAAAGCAATACGATGATTCTTGGGCTCCTGTGTTAAAGCCTTTGTTCGCTCAGCCCTACATGAAACAGTTATCTACTTTTGTGCAAGCAGAGCGTCAGAAAACGAAAGTGTTTCCACCGGCAGATCTGGTGATGAATGCTTTTAAGCTGACGCCATTGGATCAGGTGAAAGTGGTTATTTTAGGGCAGGATCCTTACCACAATGACGGGCAGGCACATGGGCTGTCTTTTTCAGTTCCGGCAGGGATTGCCTTGCCCCCATCTTTAAAAAATATTTTTAAGGAATTGCAAGATGATATCCCTGGTTTTGTTGCGCCGCATGCTGGCGATTTGACTTCTTGGGCCAAGCAGGGGGTATTATTGTTAAATGCGACCTTGACAGTTCAGGCGCATTTGGCTGGTTCTCATCAAAAGAAAGGCTGGGAGATTTTTACAGACAGTATTATTCATGCCATTTCGGAGCGTTGTGAACATGTGGTGTTTTTGTTGTGGGGAAGTTATGCCCAAAAGAAAAGTGTGCTCATTGATGCGAAGAAGCATCTTATTCTAACGGCGGTTCATCCCTCACCGTTGTCTGTCTATCGTGGTTTTTTTGGTAGTAAGCATTTTTCACGCGCAAACCAGTATTTGACGGCACATGGTAAAACCCCAATTGATTGGCGCCTGATTTAAGTTGTGGCTTGGGTTAAATTTTGCGAAGCGTTTGCTGTCCAATAGCTAAAGTAGATAAACATCATTGCCGGTGATTCGCGCATGGCGCAAATGCGTCCAAGAGCGAGATTCCGGTAATGATATTTTTGATTGGGCTTAATTCCCTCGCTTAATATTCTAAAGGAATAATGGGTTCTTTTTTGCTGGTCGACATAATCATCATGGTTTGGAATGTCTTTACAAAAGGTATTTTGGATATTTTTTCCATGATGACGCCTTCATAAGCTTTGATATCTTTTACGTAAACCTTGAGGATGAAATCACAATTGCCTGTAACGTGATGGCATTCGGTTACTTCAGGTATCATTTTGACTGCAGCTACAAATTCAGGAATAGCGTTGTGGGTATGGAAATCGAGTGAGATCTGTATGAACGACTTGATCCCAAGCCCCAGTTTCTCCTCGTCCACAAAGGCATGGTAACTTTTGATGAAGCCTGAGTTTTCCAGTTTTCGCACACGCTCTAAGGTTGGCGCGGGGGACAGTCCGATGCTAGATGCGAGTTGCAAATTAGTTATACGACCATTCTCTTGTAATAGTTTAAGAATTTTTAAATCTGTTTTATCCGGTGCAAAGGGCATATCTTAAGTCTTAATAATCAATAGTATTTGTAAATATACAAAATTATATTTGGAAATTTAAAAATATACAAAATTATTGGTGATAAATAGATTTTAGTTATATCGTGTTTTTATAATTATAATTTTAATCGATGCAAAATCATTTGACTGTCATAATCGATTGAAATGTGCTCATTTTAATGAAATGGAGTGATAAATGTCATTTTTTTATTAAAAATGCCTTCGTAAGGTGCTATTAAATGCTGTTTTATTGGCTTTGAAATTGTAACTTTGCAGTTCGATAGGTGCGGAGGTGAAGCCCTCCCAAATTAGTTAAACCGTGAGAGCGCAATATGAGTACTAAAGACGACGATTTGTTAAAAGAGCTAGAGCTCGAAGAATATAAATACGGGTTCACGACAGATATCGAAATGGAAATTGCAGCCAAAGGCCTTACTGAGGATACGGTTCGTTTTATTTCGGCAAAAAAGAATGAACCTGAATGGCTATTGGAATGGAGGTTAAAAGCTTTCCGTCATTTCTTGACGTTAAGAATGCCTACTTGGCAGAATTTCAAAGCTCCCGAGATTGATTTTCAAGAGATTTCCTACTATGCAGCCCCGAAAGCAAAACCGCAGCTTAATTCGATGGATGAGGTTGACCCTGAGTTGATTTCCACTTTCGAAAAGTTGGGAATTCCTTTGGATGAGCAAAAAATATTGGCGGGAGTTGTGGCTGTAGATGCTGTCTTCGATTCGGTATCTGTAAAAACAACGTTTCGTGAGAAATTAAAAGAGCAAGGAGTTATTTTCTGTTCATTTGGTGAGGCCGTGCAAGAGCATCCTGACCTGGTGAAAAAATATTTGGGTACAGTGGTTCCGCAGACAGATAACATTTATGCAGCATTAAATTCTGCAGTGTTTTCGGATGGATCCTTTGTTTACGTTCCAAAAGGCGTTAGATGTCCAATGGAATTGTCTACCTATTTCCGTATCAATGCACAGAATACTGGGCAATTCGAACGCACGTTGATCATTGCGGATGAGGGGGCTTATGTTTCTTATTTGGAGGGATGTACTGCACCTATGCGTGATGAAAACCAGCTGCATGCGGCAGTGGTTGAATTGATTGCCGAACGTGATGCTGATATTAAATATTCTACCGTTCAAAACTGGTACCCTGGTGATAAAGAAGGAAAAGGTGGTATTTATAACTTTGTAACCAAGCGTGGAATCTGTAAGGGCGATAACAGTAAAATCTCCTGGACACAGGTAGAAACCGGTTCTGCAATTACATGGAAATACCCGGGTGTGATTTTAAAGGGTGATAACTCTATTGGTGAGTTTTACTCTGTAGCCATGACGCGTAATCATCAGGTAGCTGATACAGGAACGAAGATGGTTCATTTGGGTAAAAACACAAAATCTAAAATTATTTCTAAAGGTATCTCCGCCGGTAAGAGCCACAACAGTTATAGAGGTTTAGTGAAAATCGGTCCAAATGCCGACAACTCGCGTAACTTTACACAATGTGACTCCTTATTGATCGGTGATAAATGTGGGGCACATACATTCCCTTACATCGAAAATAGAAATAAGACGGCCAAATTAGAGCATGAGGCGACTACTTCCAAAATCGGTGAGGACCAGGTATTCTATTTGAATCAACGGGGTATCGATTCTGAGAAAGCTGTTGGTTTAATTGTCAACGGGTATGCAAAAGAAGTATTAAATCAATTGCCGATGGAGTTTGCTGTAGAGGCTCAAAAATTATTGGCAATTTCATTAGAAGGTTCAGTAGGATAGATAAAAAATCATTGGGAATGTAGTTTAAGTCGCTACATTATACCATACTCAATACGAATAAAATGTTAAGCATTAAAAATTTACATGCGTCTGTAGAAGACAAACAAATATTAAAAGGGTTAAACCTAGAAGTAAAAGCTGGCGAAGTTCATGCGATTATGGGACCAAATGGTGCTGGTAAAAGTACATTAGGGAATGTATTAGCAGGACGTGAATCCTATGAGGTAAGTGAAGGTTCCGCACTATTGGACGGTGTGGATTTATTGGATCTTTCCCCTGAAGACCGTGCGCGTGAAGGGCTGTTTTTGGCTTTTCAATATCCTGTTGAGATTCCGGGCGTATCGAATATCAATTTCTTGAAAACGGCTGTAAATGATATTCGTGAGTACAAAGGTCTTCCGCCAATGGAAGCGAAGGAATTTTTACAAATGGTAAAAGACAAGCAAAAATTGGTTGAGTTTTCAGCTAATTTGGCTAACCGCTCTTTAAATGAAGGATTCTCCGGTGGTGAGAAAAAGCGTAACGAAATTTTTCAATTGGCGATGTTGAACCCGAAATTATCTATTTTGGATGAGACAGATTCTGGTTTGGATATCGATGCACTTCGTATCGTTGCAAATGGTGTGAATCAATTGCGCTCTAAAGACAATGCTTTTATTGTTATTACACACTACCAACGTTTGTTGGATTATATCGTTCCAGATTTTGTTCACGTATTGTATAATGGCCGTATCGTGAAATCGGGACCTAAAGAATTAGCTTTGGAGCTCGAAGAAAAAGGATACGATTGGTTAAAAGAATATGATACACAAAACGCCTAATCTTTTACCTGAGTAAATAGTATTAGAGGAGAATTTTGGCGATTTGATTAAAAAATAACATGAGTACATTAGTTTCAGAATCATTACTTCAACAAGTGTTGGGAGCTTTCAAAGAGCAAGGCGTTTCAGACGAACCTTCGTTTTTCGTGGAAGCCCGCCAACTTGCATTCGAGCGTTTCGAAGCAGCAGGCTTTCCCACCGTTAAGAATGAAGAATGGAAATATACAAACATCCACAGTATTATCAATAAGCCTTATGCGCTTGATGTCGATGTGGATATCGAAGGCTTAGACTTTAGTGCAGGTGAGATTCCGCAGTTGGATGCCTACCGCATTATTTTGGTGAATGGTCAGTATGTATTAGCAGTAAGTGAATTAGAAAATGTAAAGGGACTGTCGGTTATTCCAATGGATGAAGCCACTTCAGAGCCTGCATTTGAGTCCCATTTTGCTAAATATGCGGATAAGTCAGACAATATTATGGTCGCTTTGAATACGGCTGCTTTTACCAATGGTGTTTTTATCCATTTGAAAAAGGGAGTTGTACTTGATAAACCAATACAGATTATTCACGTCGCTACAGGGAAAGAGGATTTCTTTGCACAAACACGTAATTTGATCGTTGTCGAGCCAAATGCAGAACTTGAATTGATCGAAAGCTTTATCACTGCAGAAGGTACCGCAAATAATGTGCACAATAAGGTCTCTGAGATTATCGTCAAAGAGAATGCTAAAGTACAACATTATTATTTGCAGCTCGCGGAATCTGTAAGCCGTTACTTTAATCATACAGAGGTATATCAAGAAAAATACAGTCTTTACAATAATTACAACTGTAATTTTCCAGGCGCTTCGTTTATCCGTAACAATATCAACGTCCGTTTGGATGCCGAGCATGTGGAGAGCCATTTATATGGAATCAACTTAACGGCTGCCGATCAATTGGTCGATAATCATACCATCGTAGACCACCTGAAACCACATTGTGAGTCCTATGAATGGTATAAAAATATTACACAGGACAAGTCCGTTGCGGTTTTCAATGGAAAAATCTTTGTGCGCGAGGATGCGCAGAAAACGAATGCTTTTCAACAGAATAATAATATGTTGATGTCAGACAATTCGGCGGTTTATACCAAACCACAGTTGGAAATCTTTGCCGATGACGTAAAATGTTCACACGGGTGTACCATCGGTCAGTTTGATAATGAAGCGCTGTTTTATCTGAGAGCAAGAGGAATTGGCGAAGAGTCTGCCCGTATCCTGTTGGTGCACGCATTTGCATTTGACGTAACGACACGTTTCTCAAATGAGGTTGTTCGCAAATATGTTGAAGAGCTTGTAGAAGAAAACCTAAGAACAAATTAAATCCATTTAGGATCATATAGCTTTTAAATATGGCGTTTACTGAATAGGTAAACGCCATTTTTTTTCATAGACCAATACATCATAGCCTTCGTATCAAGCGCCAAGTTGCGTCTTGTTGCTCTTGCTTGGACGGAAGAGCGTTTAATCGTATTGGGAGAAGCGCTTAAAGTTATCATTGTTTGCTGTAGGGTAGACCCTAGTAATTTTGGATATCAACTTCGTCATTTTCACGGTATAACAACGGATCTTAATCGGAGCTACAACGCTATTTGTTCGCTCACAACCGAAGAAGCACCGAACAAGTACCGAACAAGCTCCGAAGAAGCACCGAGGAAGCTATGAATGGAACCAACGTTGAAACTAATCCGTTCTTGGTACTTGCTTTAAATTGTGCTAATAATTTTTTCGGCAATTTTAGTTAAAATCAAACAAAGATAAAGGTGATGAAGGGCTGAAATGTAGGGAATAACAGAGCACTATTAAACGAAAAAAGCTTCCAAATTTTGGAAGCTTTTTTGAGCGAAAGACGAGATTCGAACTCGCGACCCCAACCTTGGCAAGGTTGTGCTCTACCAACTGAGCTACTTTCGCGTTGATGTTACAAAAGTAAGGCATTTATTCGTATTCTGCAAGAGGAAAAGCAAAAAATATTAACTTAAATTGATCGCATCAACACAATTAATACCGTCTATAGCCGCCGAAATGATACCGCCGGCATAACCTGCCCCTTCACCACAAGGGTAAAGTCCTTTGACCTGAGGGTGTTGTAAATCTTCTTTATTTCTAGGAATCCGAATCGGTGAAGATGTACGTGACTCTACACCGACTAAAATGGCTTCATTGGTATAATACCCTTTCATCTTTTTGCCAAAGATGGGCAACGCACCGCGTAATGCTTCGTGAACAAAAACAGGTAGCACTTCGGTGAGATCTGCAGATGCTGTTCCGGGCTTGTACGAGTTTTCTGGCAGATCCATAGATACACGTCCTTCGACAAAGTCGACCATGCGTTGCGCCGGAGCAACGAGCTTACCGCCACCTACGGCAAAAGCCTTTCTTTCGATCTCTTTCTGAAAATTCAGTAATGCAAATGGATCCTTATGTGCATTGGCAACGTCCTCAAGGTTGATCTGAATAACGGTGCCTGAATTGGCGTGCGGATTATTTCGTTTGGATGGTGACCATCCGTTGACAACGATTTCATCTAAATCTGTTGCACAGGGAGCAATGACGCCGCCTGGGCACATGCAGAATGAAAATACACCACGGTCATTCACCTGTTCAACCAGGCTATAATAGGCTGGCGGCAAATGCTCGCTTCTTACCTGGCAGTGGTATTGCGCCTGATCAATGATTGCCTGCGGGTGCTCGATACGCACGCCCAAAGCAAATGCTTTGGCTTCGATCAGCCAATTGTTGCGATGAAAAAGCTCGAAAATATCCCGCGCAGAGTGCCCTGTTGCTACAATGACATGATCTGCCTTAATTTCTTCACCATTGGCTAATTTGACACCGCGTACTTGACCGAAGGATTCTAAAATGTCATCGACACGTTGGTCAAAATGAAATTCGCCCCCAAATTCAAGGACGCTCTCGCGCATGGCTTCAATAATATGCGGCAATTTATTTGTACCGATATGTGGGCGCGCATTGACCAGAATATCCGTCGTTGCCCCATGGGAAACGAAAAGTCTGAGTACTTTGTCTACGTCACCTCGCTTATTGGAACGTGTATATAATTTTCCGTCTGAGTACGTTCCAGCTCCACCTTCGCCAAAGCAGTAGTTTGACTCAGGGTTTACGATGCCTTCCCGGTTCAACTTAGCTAGATCGCGTCTACGGTCTTGGACCTTTTTACCGCGTTCGATTACAATTGGTTTGAGACCACGTTCAATACAGCGTATTGCTGCAAACAGGCCGGCAGGGCCCGCGCCAATAATAATAACGGGTTTTCCGTCTTTAACGGACTTAAAATTATTTTCGTAGATTTCTGGAACAGGAAGCTCGTCAATGTAGTAAATAACCCGAGCTCGATAAACAACCTGCTTGCTTCGGGCATCAATGGAACGTTTGCGGATTTTATAACCTTTGACTTGTTGAGGTTGGACTTTCAGGGCTTTGATCCCTTGCTGTAGAATATACTGATCGTCCTCGATTCTTTCTGGAAGTATCGCAATTTCAATTTCTTTTTGCATAGTATAAGGGCTGGGTTTTTATCCCAAAACCGGGACAAAGTTAATGAATATTGGCTATTTGGAGATTTGGAAATAAAAATATTCTTATCTTAGTAAGAGCTTGGTATATGCTTTGATAGTGTAACCGTATAATTTGAATAGTATTTAATTCTTTGAACAATGAAAATTAAAAGATTTTTGGTCGCCCTATGTGGTTTATTTGCATTAGTATCATTAAACTCCTGTGGCTACAATACGATGGTCTCACAAGATGAGAATGTTAAAGGAAAATGGGCACAAGTTGAAAATGCGTATCAACGTCGTGCGGATCTAGTTCCAAATTTGGTTAATACGGTAAAAGGAGCGGCAAAACACGAAGAAAGTACATTGACAGCTGTTGTAGAGGCACGAGCTAAAGCTACTTCGGTGACGATTAATGCCGATGACTTGTCTGAGGAGAATATTGCCAAGTTTCAAAAAGTTCAGGATGAATTCAGCGGTTCGTTGAGTCGTCTTTTGGCGTCTGTTGAAGCTTATCCTGATTTGAAAGCCAATCAGAACTTTTTGGAATTACAAGCACAGCTGGAAGGTACTGAAAATCGTATTTCAACAGAACGTAGATCTTACAATGAAGCGGTACAGCAATATAATACCACCGTACGTAGCTTCCCGAATAATTTAATGGCGGGGATGTTCGGATTTAAGGCAAAAGGTACATTTACTGCGGCCCCAGGTTCGGATAAAGCGCCAACGGTATCATTCTAACAGCAAATTGTTAGGAATGAACAGGATGATGGATGATGCGGCTTTCGTAGAAGCACATCATCCATTTTTTTATCGTGTTTTAATTAGTTTAGACCCTTTGAATCTGGAATAACCGGTATGGTAATCTAGTTTTGGAGTGCAAACGTATACAAACTATGGCATTAAATTCTGAAGAACAAGAGAAGATCGTTCACGCTATTAATGTAGCTGAAAATGAGACTTCTGGTGAGATTCGTGTAGTGGTCGAAAATCATTGCCCCGACGAGGTACATGATCGTGCAACCTATTATTTTTCCAAATTGGGCATGCATAAGACTACATTGAAAAATGGTGTTCTTATCTATATCGCGCTGGAAGACCATAAATTTTCCATTATCGGCGATAAGGGAATTCACCAACGTGTAGAAGGTGATTTTTGGAACAGTACCAAAGATCTAATGGTGGCGGAGTTTCGGGTGGATCGCATTGTTGAGGGCTTGGTCAAGGGGATCGAACATGCGGGTAAACAATTGGCAAAATTCTTCCCGCGTGAACACGATGACATCAACGAGCTTCCAAATGATATTGTTTTTGGAGACCGTTAGTTGTTAAGTGACTAGAAACAGTCCCGAAAAGCTATTTCCTGTCTCACAAATAAACTGATAAAGATCGTGATAAACCCGATTTCGGGATTCACCGAACGCCATTTGCATGAAAACTGCTCAAGGCAAATAAAAATGAATAAAAGAGAATTATAGGATGAAATTTGTATCGAGATTATTTTCTCGGGTTCGGATCCCTGCTATGGCTATGTTGCTTTGTTTGCTGTCGGTAGCCACAGTATTGGGTCAAGATTTCCCAGAAACATCAAATAGGCTTGTCAATGATTATACAAACACATTGACCGCAAGTCAGAAGCAATTATTGGAGCAGAAGCTATTGGCATTTGAGGATTCCGCATCTACGCAGATTGCAGTGGTTATGATGAATTCTACCGGTGGCTATGATATTTCTGATTATGCGGTTCGTTTAGCGAAAAAATGGGGTATTGGGAATAAAAAGTATAATAACGGTATTCTGTTGTTGGTCGCTCTGGGAGATCGGGCGGTGACTATTCAAACAGGTTATGGCATAGAGGGCGCTGTCCCGGATGCCATTGCATATCGTATTATTGAAAATGATATCAAGCCGGCTTTTCGTCAGGGCGATTACTACAAAGGAGTGGACGATGCGACCAGTTCCTTAATTTCCTACACAAAAGGTGAGTACAAAGCTGATCCAAAACAACCGAAAGGAAAGGGATCAGGTTCGGTGATGTTTGTTGTTATTATTGTGATAGTCTTGGTTGTTCTTTTCTCCAATCGCGGTGGACGAGGTGGTGGCGGTGGTGGCCGTGTGATGAATGGACGCGGCGCTTCTGATATCTTTTGGTGGACATTGCTGAATGGTCTTGGCGGCGGTGGCGGCCGAGGTGGCGGCGGTGGCTTCGGCGGAGGCTCTGGTGGCGGATTTGGCGGTTTCGGTGGCGGTGATTTTGGTGGTGGTGGTGCTTCCGGACGTTGGTAACATCTTTGCTAAATAATGTTAAATAGGACGACAGTGAAACGGAAATGTTTTACATTTATGGGAAGTATATAATTATGAAAAAGGGAATATTAATGGGTTTAAGCTTTTTACCAGCCTTGTTAATGGCACAAGAAAGCTTCACGGTTACAGGAAAAGTAAACACGACGTCAGACAAAGCGAAAGTGTTTATGCAGTATGCTGCGAATGGCACTCGTCAGACTGATTCAGCAACGGTCGTAAAAGGCGAATTTAAGTTCAACGGACAGGTAGCTACACCAACAAAAGGTATGATGATCTATTCGCCGGAGGGCTTAACTTTTGCAGAACTTAGAAATAGTCAAAAGCAACCTGAGACAGCACAGTTATATCTTTCTAAAGGCGTTATCAAAGTCGATGCTACCAAAGGGTTTAAAAATGCAACGGTCTCAGGTACGGCGCTTAATGACGATCTGACGCAGTACAAGGCTTTTGTGAAACCGCATACGGATGCGTTCGAGGCATTGAACCAACAATATTATGCGGCTTCGGAGACGCAAAAACAGGATCCTAAATTCATCGAAGGCTTACAAAAACAAGCTGGTGAGATTTCCGAAAAAATGGAAAAAGCAGATGCTGAATTTATTAACAAAAACCCAAAAAGCTGGTATACGTTGGATTTGTTGTCTGAGAATGTCAGCGGTGAAAACGTCAATGAATATGTAGCTTCTTTTGAGAAAATGTCTCCTGAACTGAAAGATTCTGAAAAAGGGAAGGAATTGGCTGAGCGTATCCAGAAATTGAAAGCAGTAGCTGTTGGTTCGGTAGCTCCTGACTTCACATTGCCAGACACAACAGGAAAGAATATTTCCTTATCTTCCTTAAGAGGAAAATATGTTTTGTTGGATTTTTGGGCAAGTTGGTGTGGTCCTTGTCGTCATGAGAACCCGAATGTCGTTGCGGCTTTCAATAAATTTAAAGATAAAGGATTTACCGTGTTTGGTGTTTCTTTAGACAATCCCGGTAAAAAAGATGCTTGGGTGAAAGCTATCCATGATGATAATTTACAACAATGGCCACACGTTTCAGATCTACAGGGCTGGAAATCAGCTCCGGTAAAATTGTACGAAGTACGTGGTATTCCGCAAAACTTCCTCATTGATCCTTCTGGTAAAATTGTCGCATCAAATTTAAGAGGTGAGGCTTTGGATGCGAAGTTAGCTGAATTGCTAAAGTAAACTGATATTTAGTTGCCATTGGGCATGAATAACCCCTAATTGTTATACTCATGTGAACTGAGTCTGCAATGAGGGGTTTCTTTTTATAGTCGTCCTCATCCAATCGCTTTTTTGGCGCCGCGACTAATTGACGACTCTAAAAGGGGAATAGCGTGACGACTGCAAAACATTGAATGAATTCGCTAACTTCGTCTGCTGCTCTAGCGAATCATTTCATGAAACCGCCATATCCTCGTAACAGCGGGATTAGGGGATGATGAATCCTAGGTATTTAAACATGGTGATCAATGGGATTTCTAGCGCTATTGGGGTTATAAAATTGTAAAGATGAAGAAAACAGTAATTTTGGGTATATTCTTGGGGACGGTGATTGCTTCCTGCGGTGGCGATCAAGATAAGGGAATTCCTGTTGTCAACCTAGAGGCGTTGCATGCCATACCTTTGGATCACCCGATTGATCAATTGGCTAAAGACACGACATTAGGTCCTACACCTATCGGAACAGGTTATTAAGGCATATGAACAGGCGATCAGCAATACGAATCATTTTGCGGACTCGATGGCCAAAGCTGGTCAGGCCATTCAGTTGCCGCCGGTATCTGAAGAATACCGCAATAATTTGCTTAAATAACAACTGGGATTGATATGGAGCTCATGTACGCTTATGGAATATGACCGTTCGGGTATCAGGCCTTTACAAAGAATTTGAACAAATCAAGAAACACAAGGCATAAAAAAAGAGTATACATCACGATGTATACTCTTTTTTTATTGTTAGTCAAGAATAAACTAGATCATTTACAACGAAAGGATTTCAATGATACGAAGCAGATCTTCATTCATTTTTACGTTATGCTTGATGGCGCTCTTAAAGGGTGTGAATCTTACTTCACTGCAGATCAGTCCGGCCATTTCACCTCTGCGGCCTTGTAGTAAAGCCTCTACCGCTGCAACTCCAAGCCTGCTGGCCAATACGCGGTCCATGCAAGTAGGGCTTCCGCCACGCTGAATATGTCCTAAAATAGATAATCTAACGTCGTAATGCGGGAAATTTTCCTTGATTTTTTCCGATACCACCATACCGCCTTCTTTGTCGCCTTCAGCAACAATAATAATGCGGGATGATTTATTTTTACGGCTTTTGTCAAGTCTTTTCATAATCGCATCATAGTCTACCTCGAACTCAGGAACCAGAACTGCCTCAGCACCGGTACTGATACCAGAACGGACGGCGATAAGACCAGAGTCGCGGCCCATCACTTCGATCACAAAAAGTCTATCGTGAGACTCGGCGGTGTCGCGAATTTTGTCTACGGCTTGGATAACTGTATTAATGGCTGTATCATAGCCAATAGTGAAGTCTGTGCCGGCCAAATCGTTATCGATTGTGCCCGGAAGACCGATGATAGGAAAATCGAATTCTTCGATAAATTTGGATGCGCCGGTAAATGTACCATCGCCACCGATAACAACCATGGCATCAATACCGTGGCTGCGTAAATTTTCATAAGCCTGCTTACGTCCTTCAATTGTTTTGAAAGCCTCGCTGCGGGCTGTTTTTAGGATAGTACCACCACGTTGTATGATATTGGCTACAGATTTAGCATCCATAGGGATAATCTCACCATTAACTAGACCATCATAACCTCTGCGTACCCCAAATACTTCAAGATTATTGTAGATCCCCGCTCTAACAACAGCGCGGATACCAGCATTCATTCCTGGAGCATCTCCTCCAGATGTCAAAACAGCAATTTTTTTAATGTTACTCATACGTACTCAAACTTAGCTATTTTTAAGCGTATATACAATTATATTTCCGTTATTAGAAGTCGCCAATATCGCTATTAAGAACAAGCAATCGCTTTATTAACTGCAATTCATCTAAGTGTGAGCTAAAGATAATGCAAATTTAATAATTGCTTGTTCTCTGCTGTTAATCTCGACGGATACCTTCTGCTGTATACAGGCTATTTTTTTGCCTTAAATGCATCAATTCCGCTCTGTAAAAACGCTTTATATTGTTCAATATTTCTATTTGCACCAGACTGAGGTACCAATACCTTTCCAGTGGCGTCTACAATAACATATAACGGTTGTGAATTGCTATTGAACGTCGATGCTTGGAAATCACTGTTTTTATTTCCTATCGTTTTAATCTTTTTGCCACTGTATTTTGATACGAATTGTTCGTTTGCAGGTAATTCTGTTTTATCATCGACAAACAATTCGGCCATAACAAATTCTTCCTTCAATAGTTTGGCAACCGCAGGATCAGTCCAGACATTTGCTTCCATCTCCCGACAGTTAACACAGTTCCAACCTGTAAAATCTATCAATACAGGTTTATTCAGTTCTTTTGCTGTTTCCAAGGCCTGATCATAATCATAATATGGATCAAATCCTTTTGGTGTACCGCGTTCGTGAAAAATCTCCGCGTATTTTTTGACTTTACCATCACTGTGTGCGGGAGCGGCTGCTATTCCTGCCGACAGGTCAAAGTCCTGTGTTGCCGAGGGTGGCAAGAAAGCTGAAATTGATTTTAGGGGAGCTCCCCATAGCCCCGGTACCATATAGATAACGAAGGAGAATACAATGATAGCGAGAATAGTTCTCGGTACGGAGAGGAATTTTAATTCACTGTCATGTGAAAATTTAATCTTTCCAATAAGATATAAGCCCATCATACTAAAGATGGCAATCCATAGCGATAAGAACACCTCCCGATCCAGCCAATTCCAATGGTAGGCCAAATCTACATTTGATAAGAATTTCAGTGCCAGTGCAAGCTCTAAGAAGCCGAGTACAACCTTCACCGAATTTAACCAGCCACCAGATTTTGGCAGGGATTTTAACATCGAAGGGAACATCGCAAATAAGCCAAAAGGAATTGCAAGTGCTATAGAAAAGCCAAGCATACCGATTGCGGGACCTAGGCGTTCTCCTTTTGAGGCCGCTTCGACCAATAAGGTGCCAATAATGGGGCCAGTACAGGAGAAGGAGACCAGTGAAAGGCTGAATGCCATAAAGAAAAGCCCTACGAGACCGCCTTTGTCGGATTTGGCATCCATTTTATTGACAAAAGAACTCGGTAACGTGATTTCAAAAGCACCAAAAAAGGATGCGGCGAAAACAACTAATAAGAGGAAGAATAGGAAGTTAAATACCCCATTTGTGGATAAAGCATTCAATGCATCCGAACCAAAGGAAATGGTAATAATCATTCCTAAAGCGACATAGATCACAATAATAAAGAGACCGTAGAGGAGTGCCTTGCTGATACCGCTTGCGCGGCTTCCAGCCTGTTTTGTAAAATAACTTACGGTAAGTGGGAGCATTGGAAATATACATGGCATGAGTAGCGCTGCGAAGCCGCCAACTAATCCTGCGATAAAGATACTCCAAAGTGATTTTTTACTTGATTCTTGCCCGGAGGGAGCGTTTGCCTTAACAGGAGCTATTTTGCTGCTGTCCTGACTAACCATTGTGTCAGGTGAAGCTGTAAAATTTAGATCCTCAGGTACCGCTTCAACAGCGGTAGCTGTATCCGGTGATGATTCAAATTGAAGTCCTTCTGTACTTGTTAAACTATCTTGTGCGGAGGCAAAAGTTGCTGTCGTTAAAGAAAGACTGAAAAAAGCAATTAAAAGTAGAATGAATGTGTTTTTTAACATGCGTATGAATTTCTGATGTTATGGTCAAAAATAAAAAAAGGCGATGAGAATCGCCTTATTAATTTATCCGTGTAGAATCATTTTTACTATTTGATTGTCACAGCAAAAGCATATTCGTCTGGAGGAAGACATTGTGATGCATCACATGCTTGCCATTCAACAGTGCCTTTAACGGTGGCAGTTCCTTTGTTTAAAGTTACTTTTTGTTGGAAAATTACCTCGTTTGTAAAATAACCAACATCCATCTTAAATACATCCTCGTGTTTTACTTTTGGTTTCGGCTCTGCAGTTTTACCTACCAATGTATAATCTGCCGCTTTAGCAAAGTTGAAAGAAGTTGGAATTGGGCCACCATCTTTCACATTTTGTGAATATATGTGCCATCCATTTTGGATTGTAGCTTTTACATAAACTACAGCTTCTTTGTTATTTAACTTTTTGCTCGCCACAGTCCATTTTACCGGTTTGTGAATCTGAGCGAATGCTCCCGTAACTGCAAAAATTACCACAGTCATTAACAGTATTAACTTTTTCATCAGAATTTAATTTGTTCTTTCCTTTTTCACTACAATGATTGCAGTGTGTTCTTGTTCTTTGATACTTCGGGTGAATAAAGGTTTAATCACGCTGTTGACAAATTTAGAACAAAGGTTTGACAATCCTAAAATGGGTTATCCTTTTTTTGTAAAGATTAAGTAATAAGATGTGTAATTTCTTTGATATCAAATTCGCGCAAGGTGTCTTCCAAAAGAACCAGTAGCTTCCCGTCATTAGACACCTGTTGAATAATGCCAGTTTTTTTGATGCCGTCGACTAGGAATGGTCTTTCTTCACCTCTCCAAAACAATAACGCGTTGTAGCGGTTTAACTGATATTGAGCCCCCTCCTTATACAGGTTCAGGTACTCCTGTTGGATCACTTGGAATAACTCCTGTGCCAGTTCCTTGATGTTGTAATCCTGTCGATCGGTCAGGCAGGCGAGCGAGGTTATTGTTGTTGCTGTGTCAAAATTAATTTGATTAATATTTACACCAATGCCAATAATTGCGTGGTCTATTTTACTGCCTTTTAATTTATTTTCTATTAAAATGCCTGTTATTTTCTTTGAATTGACGTAAATATCATTGGGCCATTTCACGGCTACAGGCTGCTCGGTTTTGCTTTTCAGCCAATTGACGGTTGCAATGGCGATTGTGGCGGAAAGCGCAAATTGTTCCGCTATGGGCAGGAAATGAGGCTTTAAGAGGATCGATGTTGTTAGATTTTTCCCTGGTTCACTGACCCAGGAGCTTCCACGCTGCCCCTTGCCCTGAAATTGTTCTTCTGCTAAAATGGCAGTCCCCTCAGCTAGTGGCTTGAAATTTGACAATAATTCCCTGAGATAATCGTTTGTAGAGGCGACTTTGTCAAGATATATTGTATTTTGACCGATGATAAGTCCCGAAATATTGTTATTTTGCAAACTGAAAGTATTAAATAAATATTAAGTCAAAACTATCACATTTTTTAATGAGTAAAAATAAAAGTTCAGAATTGTCCCAACGTCTATCAGAAATTATCGTTTATGGTATGCAAGAAAAGAAAGCAAACGAGATCGTTCGCTTGGATTTAAGAGATCTTCACAGTTCTGTTTCCGATTATTTTGTGATTTGTCATGCCGATTCTAACATTCAGGTGAATGCGATAGCAAAGAGTGTCGAAGAAGAAGTCTATAAGGCATTTGGTCAAGAACCCCAATATAAAGAAGGACAATCCAATGGTGAATGGTTGATTTTGGATTTTGTGGATGTGGTTGTACATATCTTTAAGACCGAAAAAAGAGCGCATTATGGTATCGAGGATTTATGGGGAGATGCAGAAGTACAGCATTTCCAAAGCGCTTAATTGTCCTCAACGAAAAAATTTATAAAGAAAATATAATTACGATATAATGAAAAAAATCCCGAGTAGTAAGGTAAGCCCGAAACCGCCAAAATTCAATTTTGTGTGGCTTATGATTGCCATGTTTTTAGGTTTTTTTGCCTTACAGTACGTTTTTGGAGAAAGCCCAGCTAAGGAAGTTAGCTATAGTGATTTTGAGACACGTATGTTGAATACAGGCGCTGTAGAGCGTCTCGTCGCCTATAAAAAGAATGATCTTGTCGAAGTGGAGGTCTATCTAAAAAAGGGCTGGAAAGATAACCCAAGTTTTAAAGACGCTACAAAAGCTGCTGATCCGCTTCCAAGTCTATCAGGACAGGAAGACAAGGGTCCACAATATATTTTTAAGGATGCCTCTCCCGATGTTTTAGAAAAGAAATTAGCTGCATCGCAAGCGGAATTAACGCCAGGTACACCAAAGGTCCAGTTGACTTATGATGATCGTTCCAACCCTTGGGCAAGCTGGTTTATCACGTTTATGTTGCCGTTGTTGGTATTGGCTGCAATCTGGATCTTCTTGATGCGTCGTATGGGCGGTGGTGCTGGCGGCGGTGGCGGTGCGATCTTTAATATAGGTAAATCCAAGGCGACGTTGTTTGATAAAGAATCGCAGATCAATATCACATTTAATGATGTTGCTGGTCTTGAAGAAGCGAAACAAGAAGTTATGGAGATTGTGGATTTCTTAAAAAATCCACGTAAGTATACCAATCTAGGGGGTAAAATTCCGAAAGGCGCTTTGCTTGTAGGGCCTCCAGGAACAGGTAAGACTTTATTGGCTAAAGCTGTAGCCGGAGAGGCTCAAGTGCCATTTTTCTCGCTATCCGGATCTGACTTTGTCGAAATGTTTGTGGGTGTAGGTGCATCGCGTGTTCGCGATTTGTTTAAGCAAGCGAAAGAGAAAGCGCCATGTATCATTTTTATCGATGAGATTGACGCTATAGGTCGTGCTCGTGGTAAAAACTCGATGATGGGCGGTAATGACGAGCGTGAAAATACATTGAACCAATTATTGGTGGAGATGGATGGTTTCGGTACGGATTCAGGCGTTATTATTTTAGCGGCTACTAACCGTATCGATGTACTGGATACAGCATTGTTGCGTCCAGGACGTTTTGACCGTCAAATTTCTATTGATAAACCGGATTTGATTGGCCGTGAGCAAATTTTCAAAGTGCATCTAAAGCCGTTGAAATTATCGGCTGAGGTCGATGCAAAAAAATTATCGGCGCAGACACCTGGTTTTGCGGGAGCTGAAATTGCCAACGTGTGTAACGAAGCAGCCCTTATTGCTGCCCGTAAAAATAAACCCGAGATTGATATGCAGGATTTTCAGGATGCCGTTGATCGTGTGATCGGTGGTCTTGAGAAGAAAAACAAAATCATCTCTCCGGAAGAGAAACGTATTGTTGCTTATCATGAGGCTGGGCACGCTATTGCGGGCTGGTTTTTAGAGCACGCCGATCCTTTGGTAAAAGTGTCTATTGTACCACGTGGTGTCGCTGCTTTGGGTTATGCACAGTATCTTCCCCGTGAGCAGTTCCTATATACGACAGAACAGCTTATAGACAGTTTATGTATGACTATGGGTGGTCGTGTCGCTGAAGATATTACTTTTGGAAGAATTTCAACAGGTGCTCAAAATGACTTAGAGCGTATCACGCAACTTTCTTATGCGATGATTGCAATCTACGGTATGAATGATAAAGTTGGAAATGTTTCCTTCCGAGATAGTTCTGAGGCATCTTTCCAAAAGCCGTATTCTGACAAAACGGCAGAGCTGATTGATGCAGAGGTACGTAACTTAATTAATGACGTCTATGCACGTACCAAACAGTTATTGCTGGATAAACGTGAGGGTTTGATTAAAATAGCAGAAAAGCTATTGGAAAAAGAGATTCTTTTTCAGTCGGACTTGGAAGAGATATTAGGTAAACGTCCATTTGAAACCAAGACTACTTACGAGGAGTTTGTGAATGGTGCTGATGGTGGTGGAGTTCCACAGACAGATTTACCGTTGGATGTTCATCCGGACGAAGCGCGATCTAACGAAGGGCAGAGTTCAGAAACACCCTCCAATAATTTGAATTAATTTGAATGCTGCAGCGCTAGAGTGATCTAGCGCTGCATTTATATATATTTGCGCCATGAACGTGAAGAACGCAACAGCGAAAGAGATAATGTTAAAACGGGTACGTCAGGCATTACTACAGAAAAACGATAATCCACATCCCAATTTCAAAGAAACGCCGCTTTATAAAGAAGAGGATGAGTTGGTGGATATTGTTTTTGTTCGCGAATTGACTGCTGCGGGAGGCAAGTTTCTGTATTGTGATGGCGAGATCGGTCTGATTGAAAATCTGATTTTATTGACCGAGGAGAATAATATCAAAAATATATACGCTTGGGAACAAGGTGTTCAAAATTTACTCAGTCCATATGGTTTCCCTTTTTTAAAAACAGCGGAAGATTTTGAATCAGCAAATGCGAGCATTACCTCATGTGAAGCATTGGTTGCACGTAATGGAAGTGTTATGGTGAGTAATGCAAATGCTTCAGGACGCAGGTTGAGTATATATCCTCCAATTCATATTGTCATTGCCAAAGCTTCGCAATTGGTTTGGGATCTAAAGGATGCTTTAGCCTATATGCAGAAGCGTTACGGTCAGGAAATACCGACAATGATTTCGACAATTACCGGCCCCTCCAGGACGGCTGATATTGAGAAAAGATTGGTTTTGGGTGCACACGGACCAAAAGAACTTTACGTTTTACTTTTAGAGGATCGATTCTAGGAATTACTATGCTATTATATTATCTAACAGAAATGCCTATTGCGAGTATTATTTTCTTTTTTACGCTCGCTACCAGTATCTATACGTTTTCACATGAACAACTTTACGGTAAACTGATGTTGCATCCGTATAGTATCGCACGTAATCGAAAATGGTATACCATCCTTACCAGTGGCTTTGTGCATAAAGATTGGGGGCATCTGCTGTTTAATATGCTTACCTTCTATTATTTTGCATTTTGTTTGGAGCGCATACTTGCAGAAGCAAGTCCATACGGTCATATTTTATTTGCCGTAATCTATGTCGGTAGTTTGATCTTGAGCGATATTCCAACAATCATCCAGCAAAAAAATAACCCCGGTTACTATAGTTTAGGCGCTTCAGGTGCGATTTGTGCGGTTCTGTTTAGCTACATTCTTTTCGATCCGAAAATTACCATTGGTGTGATGATGATTATACCGATGCCGGCTTATCTGTTTGCATTTTTGTTTTTAGGTTACTGTGTGTGGGCGTCAAAAAAAGCGCAAGATGGTATAAATCACGATGCTCATTTCTTTGGCGCATTGTCGGGTCTGATCTTGACGATTATCTGTTTCCCTTGGGTTATTAAGCATTGTTTGGCTCAGTTTTAAAATTTTCCACCCCAGGTTTCCCGATCTAAATTTCTATACTGGATCGCTTCGGCGAGATGATGATTTTCGATCATTTTACTTTGCTCCATATCAGCGATTGTTCGAGCAACTTTGAGTATTCTATCGTATGCTCTTGCAGATAGGCTCAGACGTTCAATAGCCGTTTTAAGTAACTTCCTTCCGGGCTCATCAATCTGACATATTTCTCGGGTCAATTGTGTACTCATCTGGGCATTACAATGGATGTCTGGGAAGGATTTAAAACGTTCTTTCTGGATTTCGCGTGTCTGAATGACCCGACGGCGTACCGTGCGGCTATCATCTATAGAACGTGTTGTATTCAATTCATCAAATAGCACGGGGGTGACTTCGATGTGGAGGTCTATACGGTCTAAAAGTGGTCCTGATATTTTGCTTAGATAACGCTGAACGGTGTTAGTGCCGCAGATGCATTCTTTCTCGGGGTGATTGAAATAACCACAGGGGCAGGGATTCATGGCAGCAATGAGCATAAAACTTGCGGGGTACTCGACGGTAAGTTTAGCTCTTGATATCGTAATTTGACGCGATTCAAGTGGCTGACGCATGACTTCGAGGACGCTCCGTTTGAATTCTGGCAATTCGTCAAGGAATAATACGCCATGGTGGGATAAAGAAATTTCACCCGGCAATGGATTTGAGCCGCCCCCTACCATGGCCACATCGGATATTGTATGATGTGGAGAACGAAAGGGCCGTGCAGTGACGAGGGAGTCTTTCGCCTTTAGATTTCCAGACACAGAGTGTATTTTGGTCGTTTCCAGCGATTCGGTCATATTGAGTGGGGGAAGGATCGTTGGTAGTCTTTTTGCCAACATGGTTTTTCCTGCTCCTGGTGGACCTATTAAAATAAGGTTATGTCCACCAGATGCTGCGATTTCCAGCGCTCGTTTGATATTCTCCTGTCCTTGTACATCAGAGAAATCGACGTCATAAATGGCCGTATCATCCTGAAAAAATGTTTGTATGTTAACTTTTGTAGGCTCGATTGTTACAGTATGATTGAGAAATTCCACTACTTGGGTCAGATTTTCTACACCAATAACATCGATTTCAGTGACGATAGCTGCCTCTTTTGCATTGGCTTTAGGTAATATTATTCCTTTAAACCCTTCTTTGCGCGCCTGTAATGCAATTGGTAGAACACCACGTATGGGCTTAATACTTCCGTCTAATGATAGCTCGCCTAAAATAAGATAGTCTTCCAGACGGATATTTGTGATTTGGCCGGAAGATGCTAATATGCCTATTGCAATTGATAGGTCGTAACTTGAACCTTCTTTACGAATATCTGCGGGTGCCAAGTTGACAACGATCTTTTGGCGTGGCATGTGAAGTTGACAGGAATTAATGGCACTTTCGATACGTCTTAAGCTTTCTTTAACGGCATTGTCAGGCAGGCCAACGATATAATAATGGAGGCCAGTAGATACGATTACCTCGACGGTAATAGTGCAGGCATTTATCCCATAGACGGCGCTGCAATAGGTTTTATTTAGCATAATTTTCATAATCGACTGATTTAAAGATACTAAAAAATTGAGTAAGTTAATAATTGTCGGGTGAAATATTGATGGAGGATCCAAGATTACCGAAAAAAATGATTATATTGTTAATATAGTTCCTTATTAATAACGGATAAAAAGCATTGTTTGGCAAACGATTTGCTTTGTTAATTGTATTATTAACGAGGACTAGATTCTTCGTAATAGATTTAGAACTTTAAAAGAAAAAGAAATGAATGACACAAGTAAAGTAGCTTTGGCGTTATTAGCCGGTCTTGCCGCGGGTGCAGCTTTGGGAGTTTTATTTGCTCCAGACAAAGGGTCGGATACAAGAGATAAAATAAATGATTCATTAAGCGATTTGAGTGATGCTATTCGGGAAAGAGCAGAGGAGCAATTTGATCAGTTGAATGATTTCAAAGAGAAGATTGTTTCTACGTTAAAAGGGAAGTTAAATCAGGCAGAAGAAGTGCTGGATGATGATATCATCGAACATGCATAGTTCGCAGATTATTCAAAAGAATAATTGGTGTAGAGTACATATTATCAGGCTATTTCGCGAGATAGCTGTTTTTACGATAGCTGCGCGCTCTTCATGGGTATAGAGTAGTGCTGTGTTGCGGTTATAAGATACAGCGTTTTCGTTTTTTTAGTTATGGGCTGAAATAGCCTGAATAAATTTTAGATGCATGGAAGAAGAAAAATTTTCACTAAGTGGTACGTTTCAAAAGACCAAGGAGTATATTGACTCCCAATTTAAACTTGTTAAATTAAAAACAATTGAACGATCATCTCGTTTAATTGCAAGCTTAGTGGTAGATGCAACTAAGCTTATTTTTACTTTATTTGTTCTGTTTTTCTTATGCTTAGCACTAGGTTTTTGGCTGGGAGAGTTATTGGGTAGTTATTCATTAGGTTTTTTGGCAACAGCAGGTATCTTCTTAGTGATCATTATCCTAATCCGCGTTTTTGAGCCTATGCTGGAATCAAAATTTATGGATCTCTCCATTCGACGTTTTTTGGCTAAATGGAACGATGAAATTGAGGAAGAAGAGGAAGAACTGCATAAAGAAAAACTTGATAGAGAAAGGGCTACAAATGAACAATAAACAGACCAAAATACGTAATTTACAGGAACTTAAAGCTGAAATATTGCGCTTAAAGACATTAAAGAATGAGCAGGAGCTATATCTAAAGGCTCAATTTACATTGCTTAACAATAAAATAGAGGCCCCCATCCGTTTTTTTAATTCCTTAAAAAATAATATCCCGGGTGCGAATATTATACAGCAGATGTTTGCCAAAAGTAATAATCCAGATTCTGATTGGTTAACGAAGATCTTACGTATTGGGGTTCCCTTTGTTATGAATAGGTTGTTCCTAAAAAATACGGGCGTTTTAAAGAAAGCGCTGATGTTGCTGTTATCAGAGCGTGCTGTCGGCCAGATCAATCAAGATAAAATCACCGGCCTCATCGGTAAATTAACGAGCTTTATTCGTCCCAAGAAAAAGAAGAAAAATAAAGCTGCGGAAGCTGAAAATGCAGTGATCAAGGATGAGGTTAACGAGTACGGAATTCCTTCCTATAGCGAGACCTACTAATGCGATCGCGTTGGATTTATTCAAAAGCATTTGCTTCTTTCTTCAAAAAATCCGCATAAGCTAGTTGAATGCCTTCCCGAAGGTTAACTCGATGTTTCCAGCCCAGCGCATGTAGTTTTGAGACATCCATGAGTTTTCGCGGTGTTCCGTCAGGTTTGGAACTGTCGAAGGAAATAGTTCCCTGGTAACCAATGACGTCTTTAATCAATTCGGCAAGTTCCTTAATGCTTAAATCTTCGCCAATGCCAATGTTGACAAATTGTTTCTCGTCGTAATTATTCATTAAGAAAACGCAGGCATCTGCCAGGTCATCGGAAAAAAGAAATTCCCGTAAGGGGGTCCCTGTTCCCCAGATCATAACTTCAGGGAGCTGATTGATTTTAGCTTCATGAAATCTTCTGATCAAGGCCGGTAAGACATGTGAATTTTGCGGATGGTAATTGTCGTTAATTCCGTAAAGATTTGTTGGCATAACGGAGATATAATTGCATCCATACTGATCCCTGAAAGCTTCCGCCATTTTTATTCCCGCGATTTTAGCAATTGCGTAAGGCTCATTTGTAGGCTCCAGAGTACCCGTGAGTAGCATGTCTTCATTCAAAGGCTGCGGAGCCATTTTTGGATAGATACAGCTTGAGCCTAAGAACATTAATTTTTTAACCTTATTATCGTAGGAAGATTTGATGACGTTATTCTGTATAGCCATATTCTCGTAGATAAAATCAGCGCGATAGGTGTTGTTCGCCATGATCCCGCCAACTTTGGCTGCGGCTAAGAAAACATAGTCCGGTTTTTCCTGATCGAAAAAATCAGCCACTGCTTGCTGATTGCGCAGATCTAATTCGGAAGATGTGCGTGTGACAATGTTGTTGTACCCAAGCTCCGATAGTTTGCGATGAATTGCCGATCCGACCATTCCACGATGGCCTGCTATATAAATTTTAGCGTCTTTCTCCACGATAAGTTATTGATTCCTGCAAACTTAGATAAATTGCTTTTTATATGCAATATAATTCGCCCGTGTGGATGCAATTTATGCATTCCTGTGTCTGCTACAGGACTTCAGATTGTTCTGTAATTACCGGTATTCGTGCTGTCTCTCAGATTTATTTTTTTTAGCGGGAATATAAGGTTATTTTTGCGGGATATTTATTAAAAAATGGGAAAGGACAAACTACGTAAATTTGCTGAAGTTGCTACTTTTGAAAATGTAATCCAACTCGACGCAGGCAAAGAATATAAAGGAAAATGGGCTGAGAAGCAATTTGGTAACAATAATCCAGTTGTTTTGGAGCTTGCTTGTGGTAAAGGTGAGTATACTGTTAATCTAGCGAGATTGTTTCCGGAGAAAAATTTCATCGGTATCGATTTTAAAGGTAATCGTATTTGGCGAGGAGCCAAAACAGCTTTGGAGGATGGAATTCGGAATGTTGCTTTTCTTCGGATACAAATTGAGACTATCCTTGAACATTTTGCTGAAAATGAAATTGATGAGATCTGGATTACCTTTCCGGATCCGCAACCGCAAGATAGCCGAGAAAAGAAACGATTGACCGGGCCAAAGTTTTTGGAACGTTATAAAATCATTATGAAGCCTGAAGGAATGATGAATCTGAAAACAGACAATGACGGTTTTTATGCTTACACACTAGAGCAGATCGATTTACAGGGTTTGAAAAAATATAAGGAAACGACAGATCTTTACCATTCAGACTTGGTTGATAACGTTTTATCCATTAAAACATATTACGAACGGAAGTATTTGGCGCATGACAAGAACATTAACTATGTGAAGTGGAGTTTCGAGAAGGCTTAAGCCTTAACGCTTCTATTGTAATAAAGAGCCCAACGAAAGTTTGGGCTCTTTTTGTTTTCTTCAGTATTGCGGATACTGAAGCTTTGATCACCCACTTTTTACCCCAGTTGGCAGCTGTGTCTACGGTTATTTACTCTTGTCGTAGTTTTACATGAAAGTTACCGTATACTTCCAGTATAGTTACGGTATTGTTTTAGCATGGATATAGTAGTTATGTAAAATACTAAATAGCTACTTAAAGGGGGGAGTAAATTTACTTAAAACATCCTAGAATCCTCCTTTCGGGCCCTTTCCGACGGTCTTATAATTCCTAAAAGACTAAGTAATTCTTGTTTTTTTTATTTTAATATGGGCTTTTAAATAATTTCGATTTATTTCGTTTTTTAAATATTATTAATTATTTTCGATTTGTAAATATAAAATAACCAAAGAAAGATCGCTTAAAAGCGTGCCTAATGCATGATAATCCCTTCAGGGTGAACTTCAAAGCATTTTATTAAAACGGTAATAGTATGATAAAAGGAAATGCTATTCGAAACAATTGTTAACAAAAAGAAAACATTAAGTTAAAACAAACTTTTTGTTAAGAATATATTTTTGTGCCAAATTGAAAATTAACAATTTACACCAATAACTATGTTTAGTATTAACCCTATCCAAATTAATCTAAGGCACTCCTCCTCGAAAGTGCTATTTGTGGCATTAGCAATTGCCTGTAATATGGATTTTACAGCAATGGCGGCTCCACTAGGATCTGATCAAGCTGTGCATGCAGTTAAGCAGACCAAGATTAGAGTAAAAGGGCAAGTTGTCGATAATCAGACGAAAGAACCTTTGGCATCCGTATCAATCCTTGCAGCGGGTGTAGTTAAAGGAGCGACGGACAGAAATGGTAATTTCGATATTGAAGTAGAATCAGGGACAGCAATCCGTTTTCAGCTAATCGGTTACGAAGCGGAAACGCAAACTTTTTCGTCAGCCCAATTGAATGCTAAAATTTTTTTAAGTTCGAGATCGGAGGCGCTCAATGAAGTCGTTGTGACAGCACTAGGCATACAGCGAGAAGAGAAGGCATTAGGCTATTCCATAAGCACGGTCAAAGGCGAGGAATTGACGAATGCAATTTCAAACAATTGGACGGATGCTCTAACAGGAAAAGTCGCTGGTTTGAATTTGGTAAAGTCGGGTGCGGGGCCATTGGGATCCAATCAGATTATTTTAAGAGGGGAAACATCTTTTACGGGCGATAATTCCGCATTGATTGTTGTGGATGGTGTTGTCATGGGAGGAGGGACGCGGATGACCGGTAATGGTAGTTCCAATTATTTGGATAGTGATTCTCCTGTAGATTTTGGAACATCATTGGCGGATATTAATCCGGATGATATCGAGTCCGTTTCAGTATTGAAAGGACCAGGCGCTTCAGCGCTCTATGGTTCCCGTGGCGCACATGGCGCGGTGATTATTACCACAAAAAAGGGAAAAGGGGCTAAAAATAAAATTGGTGTATCCGTTAATTCGAATACGGCAATTGGGACAATTAACAGATGGCCCGATTATCAATACGAATATGGTCAAGGTGCGATTGATCAGGATCTTTATTATTCCTACGGACAGTCAGAGGATGGTGCAAGTACTTTAAGTACGTCTTCTGCTTGGGGACCCAAATTTGATGGACAGTATTATTACCAGTACGATCCTAATTTCTATCGTTTGACACCTCCAGAGCGGACTTTATGGAGACCCTATGAAAACAACCGAAAGGATCTTTTCCAAACGGAGCTCACGTCTACCAATTCGATCAGTATTTCTGGTGCCACAGAAAAGACCAGCTCAAGGTTTTCTTATACGAATGTGACGAATAAATGGATTATTCCCAACATGGGCTATAATCGGAATACCATCGCGATGCAGTTCAATAATAAGATTACGGATAAGTTGAGTCTTTCAACAAAAATTAATTTTAATAATAGAGGATCAGACAATTTACCAAATAGCGGTTATAACAATCAAAGTTACATGTACTTTGTACGGGGCATTGTGCCGAATGTGAATGCAGCTTGGCTAGAGCAGAATTGGATTCTAGGAAAGGAAGGAATTGAACAGATGACTCCGTTTTCAAACCTGTTGGATAATCCAAGAACCATATCTTATGATATGATCAATGCGCAGGATAAAAACAATATTATTGGAAATTTACAGGCCGATTATAAATTCAATAAGGAGTTGAATTTGATGGTGCGGACAGGAATCGATTGGAGCTATGATAAACGCAAACAATCGAGACCATTTGATACCTATAAGTACGCTTATGGCTATTACCGGGAGCAGTCCATCAATAACCAGGAAATTACTTCCGACTTTTTATTGCAATATAACAATCAACGGAACAATCTTCACAAATTTGGCGCATCGGTTGGAGGTTCATTGATGCACAATAAGTATATTAAAGATGATGCTTACGCTAATAGTCTTATTTATCCAAACCAATATAATTTTGCCAATGCGAGGGAAAAAATCGTTTATTTACCTTACCGCGAGGAATATGCAGCCAATAGCTTATATGCCTTACTAAATTATAGTTATAAGGATATGATTTTTGTCGATGCAACGAATCGTATCGACTGGGCGAGTACATTAGCATCTCCGAAACGGAATGAAGTTAAACCATTTATATACCCTTCGCTTAATACAAGTTTTGTTATTTCCCAATTGCTAAACCTGCCAAAAGCGATAAATTTTTGGAAAGTCAGAGCATCGATTGCTCAAGTCGGAGGTGGAGGAAAACGGGCTTATCTAAACTCTTATGGTTACCGTAGTGTTGAGGGGACCACTGGAGGGCTTACAAATCCAACCACCGTTCCAGATGAAAATCTGACGTTCGAAAGTACGCGTTCTTATGAAGTAGGAACAGATTTTAGAATGTTCAGAGATCGACTTAGATTAGATCTTACTCTGTATTCAAACTCGACATTTGATCAGATTATTGAGTCTCCGCTGGATCCTTCAAGCGGTTTCAGAAATCAGATTACGAATGCTGGAGAGGTACGGAATAGGGGGATAGAGATTGCGCTTTCTGGCGATATTATCAAGAAGAAAGATGGCTTAAATTGGAATATGTATGGAAATTTTACGAGCTATGATTCGAAAGTTATTTCCATACCTGCAGATCTGCAAGGAGAATTAGTGCTATCCACGTTGTTTGGAAGTAGAGGAACAATTGTGGCCATACCTGGTAAACGATTTGGTGATATCTATGGACTCGGATATGAGCGAAATCAGGATGGTCAAATTATTTATGAAAATGGACTTCCTGTATTGTCCCAACAGAACATGTATATCGGTAATCCAAATGCAACGACCAAATTTGGTTGGGGGAATGAATTTAAATACAAAGGATTTAGATTTAATTTCTTATTTGATGGTCAATTCGGCGGAGTGGGATATTCGTTGACGCATGCCGTATTGATGGAAGAGGGAAAATTAAAAAAGACAATTCCGGGACGATATAATGGTATTATCGGCGATGGTGTTGTGAAGAATAGTGATGGAAGCTACAGCAAGAATACAGTTGTTGCGTCTGCTGGAGATTATTATGCTAAACATTTTAACCGGGATAATATAGAATCAAATACGTTTTCCACGGACTTTATAAAGCTTCGTGAGGTCAGATTTGACTATACATTACCTAAGTCTTTTGTTGAACGCTTGAAAATTGAGCGCGCATCAATTGGCGTGTACGGAAGAGATCTGTTTGTCATGACCAAATGGCCTTCATTTGACCCAGAGTTTGGATCGCTAAATTCAAGCGGTATTGAGAAGGGCGCAGAGATTGCCCAGTTCCCTTCAACCCGCACAATGGGTGTCAATTTATCATTCTCATTTTAAATCCAGCGTATTATGAAAAAGAATATAAGAAAAGCTTTTATTTTGTTGGCAGCCTGTGGGATACTACAGAGCTGTACAAAAGATTTTGTCGCAATAAATACAAATCCAAATGCAATTTCTGCGGCAGCGCCACAAAGTCTCATCGCGCCAGCTTTACTCAATGTGTTAAACACAAATTTATCACGGAATATGCGCATCAACAACGAGCTTATGCAAGTGACTGTAACGGTGAATGATGCATTGGAGATTCAACGGTATGAAATCAGACCGTCAGAAGCGGAATCTACCTGGTCCGGATGGTACGTACAGTTGACGAATATACGCGACATTTATCAGAAGGCAGGGGAAGGGCAGCAGAAGGGTTACCAGACATACCAGGGTATTTCGCTTATATTGGATGCTTGGGTGAGTTCGTTAATAACTGATATGTATGGTGATGTACCTTATACAGACAGCAATAAAGGGTATAGTGATAGTAATTTAACTCCTGTATTTGATAAACAGTCCGATATTTATGCGGATATCTTTAGAAAATTAGAAGAGGCCAATACGCTTTTGAAAGGTAAGGTTGCTGTCGAATCGACCAATTTAGCGATGGATCCTATATTTAATTCAGATCCTGGAAAATGGCAGAAATTTGGTAATTCTTTATATCTCCGATTATTGCTACGTATAGCACATAAGTCAGAAACCAATGCCGTTGCAAAGATCAAAGAAATATTAGAAACGAATGCCGCTGAATATCCGGTGATGCAAAGCAATGCAGAAACGGCTGCTTTATACTACACCAATGTACAGCCTTATATGAATCCTTATTTTAATAGCCGTGACATAGATTTTAATGGAAACAAAGGCTATTCAGAGTTTTTTATCAATAATCTGCTGGACCTTTCAGACCCACGATTAAAAATTTGGGCCACTGAAGCCACATTAGGAGTATATGGCGGTATGCAGTCCGGATACCAGAGAGGAAATGTCCCCGAGCAACAATCAACGCTTTTAACAAGTCTAAAAGCCGACTCGCATATGGGGAATATCATGAATTACGCCGAGTTGCAATTTATTATTGCTGAATGTGGTATGAGAGGGTATGCTCAGGTTGATGCGCCTGGAGCCTATTTAAAGGGGGTGAACGCGGCTATGGAATACTGGGGGCTAACAGCGCCAGCATCTTACCTAAGCAGTGCAAAGGTTCAGTTGCTGCCCACAGATAGTGATCATGCGAAATTGAAAAAGGTGCATTTGCAAAAATACTATGCGATGCTATTTACGGATTTCCAACAGTGGTACGAATATCGTAGAACCCAATTATTGGATTTATACAAAGGTCCGGGCTTGTTGAATCAAGGGAAAATGCCAGTACGTTTAAATTATCCAACAATTGTACAATCTTTAAACAAAGTAAATTATCAGGATGCTGTGAGTCGTATGGGGGGAGACGGGATAAATGAAAAAATGTGGTGGCAACCTTCAATCAACTAATCAATGAAAAAGTTAAAATCAATACTATGCAGTATGTTGGCGATGTCAGCATTGCTGTCCGGCTGTATCAAAGACAACGTCAATGAATCGATAGGGACGCTAAATCCTGAAATATCGTTGTATGCGCTACGCAGTCTATATAAAAATGCCGATTTACAGCTTAATGCGTCTTCGCTACAAGGGGCAGAACATATCAAAGTAGTGGTCGTTTCGCATGCGGAAAATAAGAATTTACCAGAAAATACACTTGCTGTACAGAATATTTGGCGAAATCAACGCCGTGGAATATTAGTTCAGGTACCCAATGCGTCTGAATTTAAATTTGGAGATTCGGTTCAGATCAATATTAGCGGTTCAAAACTGATTAAAAAAGATGGCTTATTAGTTCTTTCAGTCGATAATAATCAACAGCTTAAAGTCTACTCATCTGGTAATACTATTGCCCCATTACCTGTTGCTGTTTCCAGTCTAAAGTCGAAGTTTGATGAGTTTGAATCAACCTATATCGATATTACAGCCGATGTTGAACCTGAACCCGCAGCTGGGACAGCGTTGAAAGGAGATAAAATCTTAATGGATGGTGATAAAAATGAGATTATATTGCATACACAAGATAATGCGACATTTGCTGGGGAGTCCATCGCTCCAAGTGCATCATTCAGAGGAATTGCATTCAAGGAGGGCGAAAAGCTACAAGTTAGGATGCAGAGTTATGCTGATATGGCTTATGCCAGCGGTAAGTTATATGCAGGTTGGCCTGAAACTTTTGATGCTGTAGATGCGAGTGTGAAAGGTAGCTATGATATGAAGGATAAAAACGCGGTCTCCTTTCCAACGGGGCAATGGAACCTGTATCAGGCTATTCTAGGAACAACTGCTGGTCGTGATCGTATCGTTTCTGGAAAAAATGCCATCCGTATGCAGCAGAACTTAAGTGTTGATGGTTATGTGCAAATGAATTTTGATGTGCCGAATGGGGCCTCAAAAGTAACGCTTTGGTATGGTTCGTATTACACCGATCGTTCGTGTACGTTCAAGTTGGAATACTCGACCGACGGAGGAACGACATGGAAGCAAACAGGCGAGCCTATTTCGGACGCGCATACAACGACAGAGAGCATGAATTCAAAACAGGCTGTATTCTTAATGAATATTCAGGGGCCGGTTCGTTTTAGAGTTACCAAACTTGGATTAGGGACAAGTAACAATGTGATTAATAACGGAAGGTTGGGATTGGACGATATTGCTATTTATAAAAGTTATTAATTTGAAAAATTGATTTTCAAATGGCCCCATTGGATTGTGTAATCCAATGGGGCTTTTTTATCATCAGCTATTATCTCAACTCATCAAAAAAAATCGTTATCTTCATTATATAACTATAAACGAAGACTTATGAACTTAACAGATTTAGTTACAGGTGGAGTAGGCTCTAAAGCGATAGAGACTATTTCAAAAATTACTGGTATCAGCGAATCCAAGGCAAAATGGATTGTAGCAGCGGCAGTTCCTTTGATGATTGCAGCATTGAATTACAATGCCAAAAACAAGGGGCAGGCGGAAAATATTGATAAGGCTATTGACCAGCATAGCAATAGCGGGATACTCGATAAAATTGGAGATTTCTTTGGACAGGGTGGAGCAGAACAGGGCGGTGAGCAAAATGTTTCTGAAGACGGCAATAAAATTGTCAACCATATGTTCGGCCAAAATACCGAAGTCGTGACACAGCATATAGCAGATAAAGCAGGCTTGAGTTCTTCTCAGGTCACCGGAGTATTGGCTACACTTGCTCCGATAGTAATGGGGTATCTAGGACAACAAAAGCAGGCTTCAAGCGGCGGTGGGATTGGTGATCTGATCGGCTCTGTGCTTGGTGGTGGAACACAACAAAATGCAGGTGGCGGTATGTTGGGTGGTATATTAGGCTCTTTCTTAGGCGGTAGCCAAGAAGAACAAGCGCAAGCAACTGAGCAGCCGGCATCGGGAGGTAGTGTTACCGACATGTTGGGTGGATTGGCAGGCAGTTTTTTTGATAAAAATAACGATGGGCAGGCAAAGGGCAATATTCTTGATTCAATCGCCGGTATGTTTGGCAAGTAAGCTGTGTTCGGTTATTATTTTTCTTGATAAAAAGCTAGTATGGGATGAAGCTAAGATGGTGCAGATCCTAAACAGGAAGCGGTCGGAAGTTCTACACTTCCGACCGCTTTCTGTTTGTTCAATTTGTATTAATCTTCGGCCGATACTTTCGGTGGAAAATTTTTATGTTTTCTTTTGCTGATTTTGTCAATATTGACGGGTTGAGGTACCTTGACATAATATCCTGTTCCGTCATATTCACGTTTATTGGGATTTTCCTTACATGCTGGCGAACAGCATCCATCCATCTCCCAGCCGCACTCATCACATTGTGTGAAATGTTCATTACAAGTTGGGTTGGCGCAGTTGATCATTTTAGTGGTTTGCTTGCCACAGTTAAAACAAGTTGATACCACGGATGGGTTGACAGAATTTACATCGACAGTAACACGATTGTCAAAGACGTAGCATTGACCTTCAAAATCTTCACCACCTGCTTCCTTTCCGTATTTGATAATGCCGCCATGTAATTGATAAACATCCTCGAAGCCTTCTTTTAACAAGAGAGCAGATGCCTTCTCACATTTGATACCGCCTGTGCAGTACGTTAATATTTTTTTTCCTTTATATTGTTCGAGCTCTTTGATTTTCTCCGGAAACTCGCGGAAATTGTCAATATCTAGGGTAACAGCATTTTTAAAATGACCAACATTGTGCTCGTAATTTGAGCGTACATCCAATACAACCACATCCTCTTGGTCTTTCATGGCTAAGAAATCCTTCGGTTCAAGGTGCACACCGGTTTGACGGTTGGGGTCAATTTCTTTTGGATCTCTCAAACCAGAGTGAACAATTTCGGCTTTGTAGCGGCAATGCATTTTAATGAATGATGGTTCATCTACATCGTCAATTTTGAACTCTGTTTTATTGAAACGACCATCGGCATAAATGGCATCCATATAGCTTTTACAGGATTCTACAGTACCCGAAACAGTTCCATTAAGACCTTCATCAGCTACAATGATACGGCCGACTAAGTTCAGTGATTTACAAAATTCTAAATGATCTGATGCGAATTTTTCGGCATCCTCGATAGGGCTGTAACAATAGTACAGCAAAGTTTGATATTGTGTCATGATATTCATTGATACCGCTGCAAACGGCGTTTAATGCTAAAAATAAATTTAGTGCAAAGCTACGAAAAATAATAAGTGGAATAAAATGACCCTCGTCACCTTTTCTTCAAAGGTTCGAGGAGGTATTCCAAGCCATTCAGCTTTATTTCATAGAGTGTTGCTAACTGCTGGCCTAGTTTTCCCTTTGGAAAGCCTTTTTGGTTATACCACACGAGATAGGGCTCAGGAAGATTACATAAGGTGTATCCCTGGTATTTGCCAAATGGCATCTTGACTGTAACAAGTTCGGTTAAAATTTCAGGATTCAACATTAGTCTTGAGGTTTTCCATAATTGAGACGGTACCAAACTGCTTTTAGCGCAATGATGCCATGATTGAATAAATTGGGAATGGCTCCATAGTAGCGTTTGAATATCGCAAAACGCTCTTTCAAGGATTCCTGATGTCTTTGTTTTGACATCCCGCCAACAAGATACCGGGCAACATATTGCTGTGCATTGACCGTTTTTTTTGCCTTTTTGGCACAACGGATAACCCAGTCAATATCAGCGCATAATTTATAATTGAGATCGTATGGCTCGGCGATTTCCCGCTTGATGTAGATCGCCTGATGACAGATATTCATACCGTAGCGAAAGCTTTTCCAGTCGAAATGAGCCGGAACCTTGTGCCGCCGTTCACCAATAATATTCCTGTTGTCGTCCACGAGGATTGTTTCGCCGTAAAGAATATCTGCGTTATCGCTCAGTTTGGCGAGGTTCTCAATGCTATTCAGATCATAGATCTCGTCTCCAGAATTTAAAAAAAGAACATAATCGCCTGTTGCTAAGGCTAAACCCTTATTCATGGCATCATAGATACCCTTATCCTTTTCGGAGAGGATGACGGCGATTTTATCCTTGTATTTTTGGATGATCTCTAACGTTCCGTCGGTTGATTGTCCATCAATGACAATATACTCTATATGACCATAGCTCTGATTGACAACAGATTTCAGGGTGTGTTCTATGTCACGCACATTGTTGTAAACGACAGTTATAATCGAAAATTTAGGATGAGCAGACATGTTTTTTATGTATTGAATTTATTTATTTTCTTCTTCAGGAATCGGATGCCACGGTTGAATAAAGATCCTTTCCGATGGGCGTAGAAATACTTGATGGCTTCATAAGCTTGCTTGTTTTCTGAAATTTCCGTCGGAAAATACCGTATAGGACTTTCCGCTAGTGTAACCTGATACGTAGCTTCTGCAGCTGTATGTGTACCCGATCCATCGTTACCAATATTTTGTATCATTGAATTCCTTGGATACAAAACTAATCCATTTTTTTTGAATACAGAAGCGTACCAGCGTATGGCCCAAGAGTTGATCTTTCCGGCTTTAAATTCTTGCACTTGCTTCCAGAAGTTTTCTTTTCCCTCGATACTGAATTGGTGTATTTGGTCGGCGGTAAAATCCGATACAAGTTCATCAATATTGGGATTGAAATGTTGCCAGGCGCGGTCCCAGGTTGCCCAGCCCCAACTATTGGCGACCCGAAAAAAGAAAGTCTCCGGCAATTTATCTAAATCTTTTAACGGATAACCATAACCGCTGATCTCCATGACCCGATCTTGATCTTTATAGCGCTCCAGTGCCTGATTGAAATAGTCTAGTGCAAACACCGCAGTTTCCAGATCGTCTTCCAAAACAATAATCTTTCCATGGGCATTGACCACTTTTGTAACACCATCGATCACATTGGCTGCCAAACCCCAATTTTCTGTCCTTTCTACAACAATAACCTCTTTAAAGTTCCATTGCTTATTGATAATCTTTCGTACTTCAGTAACTGCCTGAACAGATTTTTCGTTTTTTGCAGCATCCGAATAGATATATAGCGTGGTCTGGTCTGCTAATATATTATTTTCTAAAGCTGAGAGTGTTCTTATTGTATGATCAGGACGATTGTACACAAAAAGTATGACTGGAGCAGTATTGTTCATTTATCAATAGATTTTGTTGAAGGCTTTTTTGTTGGTCACACGGGTACGGTAAACTGCTCCTGTTTTGCCCAGCAATCTAAAAGCAATGTTTAAGTAGCTTTTTGCTTCAAAAGCATGACCTTTAAAAAATGAAGACGCCATTTTCTTTAGACTTGCCAATATTGCCATGGAAAAAGCTTTTACAAAAGTATAATTGATATTGCAATATTCTGTCAAATGATAGACAAATTCGCTTTTCAGAAAGGCCTTGCGGTCTGTTTTACGTTGTTGCCTATCGTGGTAGGCTTTGGCTCCTTCAGCGAGAATAATGCTTAATCCGTAGTACTTGATGCGGTTGGCATAATCTTTATCTTCTCCATAATGGAAAAAGATCGGTGCGAAACCACCGACTTTTCGGATCACCAGATTGGGGATAAACCAAAATGCAGCATTGACGAACGTGCAAATTCGATTAGAATTTTCGATGATGGCGTTTTTTGTATAGACAGCAAAACCATAGTCCAGTGTTGTTTCGGTTCCATCGTAGTGAATAGGTGAGATAATTCCGATATTGTCTGCGTTGACTTTCACTAAGTTGGCAATACAGTCCCGATCCAGCCAGGCGTCCTGATTGACCAAAAATGCATAATCATACTTTTCTTTCAAAACGATGTCAAGTCCAATGTTGTTGGCCTTTCCAAAACCCAAATTTTCGGAACTTTCTATGAGTCTTACTGATGGATACTTTTCTTTTATGATCTGTGTTGTATTGTCCCCCGAGTTGTTGTCGACAACTAAAATATCTGTTGGGTAACTCGAATCCAATAGGCTGGGTAAGCACTTGTGAATCCAAGGCTCAAAATTATAAGAGACGATTATGGTGAGAATCCTGGCCATCTATTTTTTTCGGATAACTGTTAGGAAATAGTGGTATAATTCCAACAAAATACTGGGTTTAAAGATTCTATTTACGATGATATAACTGCATACTGCAATTCCAATTGTACTTGCAAACCGAAGATAGAGGTTGGCGATGGCTGCGGTGGCATAATGTGCTGCTAAGCAGCTTATCGCTGCCAATAGTGCATAAGCAAAAATATCTGTTAGCAGATAACGAAATGAATAGTTCATATAAGGTTTGGCTGATATGTACCAAACGAATATCCAGAGGGCATTTAATGCCGAGGTCAATCCAATGAGCAGTTCTAGGCCTAATGATTTGCCGAAAAATAGGATGGCAATTTGGAGTAGGCCAAAAACAATGATATTCCGCATATAAACTTCAGGTTTCCCCTTGCTAATGATTAAGTTAGAGAAAACATTGCTTACAGAATCAAATGCGGCACCAATACAAAATATTTGAAGAAATATGGCGCTTTGCGCCCATTTGTCGGTGATCGCAATAGTAATAAAATCTTGTGCTACCGTGGTTAAACCCAATAACATTGGAAAGGCTAAAAAGGCTGTAAAGGAAATCAGTTTGCGAAAAACCCGAACTTGTCTATCCTTATCATCTTCTATTTCTTTTAAAATAGGCTGTGTCACATTATTGACCATATTAGTCAATATATTCTGGGCCATGATGCTCCAACGATTTGGATTCACGGTATACCCCAGTTCTTCAGCGGTATAATGCCGGCCTAAGATCGCTGCATATATATTTTTGTTGATATTGATAAAAATGTTGGTGACCAATATTTTGCTGCTAAATCCTAAAATGTCACGAATAGGTTTAAGATCGAACTGGAAAGTAGGTCTGAATTTGGAAAAATACCAGAATCCGAGCATATTGAAACCACTATAGGAAACAATTTGGATCGCGTATGCCCAATAAGCATAGTCCTTATAGGCTAAATAAACGCCGACTATATTTGATGCGATAAGAGCAAAGGTTCCCGTGATGACCCTTTCTTTGATTTTTAAATTCCGGAAGAGGTAAGCATTGTGTGCAATACCAAAACTACCTAACCAAAAGGACAAAAAGGTAAATCTGCTGAGCTCTACTAGTACTGGTTGATTATAGTATAAAGCGATAAGAGGAGCTGCAAAAAATAGAACGATATAAATAAATGTTCCAATTCCTACGCTTGTCCAGAATACCGCGTTATAATCTTTATGTTCAACATCTTTTTTATTGACAATCCCATACACAAATCCACTTTCTTGAAAAGCAGAAGCGAGAACAGAAAAGATGGTGATCATAGCGACTAAACCATAGTCTTCTGCTGTTAGCTTACGGTTTAGTAAGATGCCGAAGCCGAAGCCCAAAAACTGCTGGATGATACTGGCCATACCACCCCATAGCAGTCCTTTTGTTGTTTTTGATTTTAAAGAGTCATTTTTCGTTTGCGATGACATGCTAAATTAAATGAGCGGCAATATTAAAGTATTGCAATTGTATTCGCAAATTCTTTTAGGGAAACGTCAGTTGGATTGACATCGGTAATCAAATAAGAAATATCACGTAACGGTACAACTTTCATTTTTTGAACTGAATTAAGTTTTTCCGCAATGCTCAGAATAGCTACTTTTTTTGAGCATTTAATCATCGCACGTTTGATTTGCACCACTTCCCAGTCTGAATCGGTCACCCCATCTTCTACGGAAAGAGAATTTGTTCCCAACAAACAAAGATCGACTTTAAGATCGGCCAGTTCATTAGCGACTTGGGCTCCCGAAACAATGTTTGTATTGCGTGAAAGTTTTCCGCCAACTAAAATGACTTCAAGATTTGGCTTTTCGGCCAATTCTAGTGCAACTAATGGACTTATAGTAAAAAACGTACACTGAAGATGATCGGGTATTGTTCTCGCTAATTCAATTAAGGTTGTCCCGCCTCCGACTAAAACAGTCATTCCATTGGAGATTAAAGTGCTTGCTTTCTTGGCAATTTCTTTCTTTGCCTCCTTGGCATATACGTTTCCATCCTGAAAAGGGAACTGAAATGATTTTGATAATGCTCCACCATAGACTTTTAGAACTTTACCATTCTCAGCAAGTTCGTTCAAGTCGCGTCTGATTGTATCTTCAGACACATTCAGCTGAACACTGAGGTCTGAGGATAAAACTTTATTATGTAGGTTGATCTGATGTATGATGAATGCTTGTCTTTCTTCCTTTAACATTGGTCTTTTGGTTTTTAATCGGAATTTTAAAATTAATTGAGAAATCAGTCTAAATGTAGTGAAAATTATTCTTCCTTTTTATCAATTTTTGTTATGCCAGCTTTGAACCTCGGTTTGAAGCCTGTAGGCTTGCTGGCAGCAGGTTCCTGTGTTTCTATGCTGTCGTTTTCAGGTTCAGCCTTTACGCTCGCATCTAACTTAATTTCGTCTTTCGTATCGGGCAGCTGTGTTTGTTCAGCAGTTTCTATTTTGGTTACTCCGGCTTTAAACCTCGGTTTGAAGCCTGTAGGCTTGCTGGCAGCAGGTTCCTGTGTTTCTGTGCTGTTGTTTTCAGGTTCAGCCTTTACGCTCGCATCTAACTTAATTTCTTCTTTGGTATCGGGCAGCTGTGTTTGTTCAGCAGTTTCTGTTTTGGTTACTCCGGCTTTGAACCTCGGTTTGAAACCCGTAGGTTTACTGGCAGCAGGTTCCTGTGTTTCTGTGCTGTTGTTTTCAGGTTCAGCCTTTATGCTCGCATCTAACTTAAGTTCGTCTTTCGTATCGGACAGCGGTGTCTGGTCAGCAGTTTCTGCTTTGGTTATTCCAGCTTTAAACCTTGGTTTGAATCCTGTAGGTTTTGGAGCCGATGTCGATGCTTCGTCGGTCGTTTCTTCGGATGCTGGAGTGCTTGCCGCTGCGTCAGGAGCTTTGGTTACTCCAGCTTTAAACCTCGGTTTGAAACCCGTTGGTTTTGGAGCCGCCGTCGTCGCTTCGTCGGTCGTTTCTTCGGATGCAGGAGTGCTTGCCGCTGCGTCAGGAGCTTTGGTAACTCCGGCCTTGAACCTCGGTTTGAAGCCTGTCGGTATTGAATCTGGAGTGGATTCCGCTGAATCAGCTATTTCCTGTTTGGATGTTGCTTGAGCTTCATCTTTTACAGCGGCAGAAGGAGCCTTGAATCGCGGTTTAAAGCCTGCTGGTTTTGCCGTAGGAATACTGGAGGTCTCGGATGATGCATCTGGGGTAACCTGCTTTTCAACAGGTTTTGCAATAACAGTTTCCTCCTCTGCTAAATGGAAACTTTTTCGAAGCTTGTTGAACCAAAACTTTTTGCTGTGGTCAAAACTCTTTTCTCCCATAGCAGAATAATGTGCTTTGAACTCTTCAAATAAAGGTTCATCTGCAGCTTTTAAAGCTTTTAAATCAATTTTCTTTTTTATGAAAAATTCTTCAAAAGTCATTCTGGTACGAGTTTGATTTAGTCTATTACAAATGTAGTAATTTTTCTGACGGGGCTAGGCGGTGCTTTAAATAAAAAAGAGCGACAAGCGCTCTTTTTTATAGTTTTATAGGTTCAATAGCTTAAGCCATGTTATGGTAAACTGCTTGAACATCGTCATCTTCTTCGATTTTATCGATCATCTTCAATACATCAGCAGCTTGTTCTTCCGTAATATCTGAATGCGATAATGCGATACGTTCCAATTTTGCAGATGTTACTTCAATTCCCTTTTCTTCCAGTAATTTTTGCATATTACCAAAGTCTTCAAAGGAAGTTTGAACGACAGCAATATCATTGCCTTCTTCATCAGATTCTACGTACAATTCTTCTAAGCCTCCATCGATCAACTCTAATTCAAGCTCTTCTAGGTCCAGTTCCTCTGTTGCAGCAAAACGGAAAATGGATTTACGATTGAAAATAAAATCCAATGATCCTGTTTTCCCCAATGAACCACCTGCTTTTGTGAAATAGCTACGGATGTTTCCTACGGTGCGGTTGGTGTTATCTGTTGCAGTTTCAATTAATACAGGTACGCCATGAGGGCCGTAGCCTTCGTATACATATTCTTCGTAACCTTTTGAATCTTTTTCCGAAGCACGTTTGATTGCGGCTTCGATACGATCCTTTGGCATATTTACTGCCTTGGCATTGTGTATTGCTGTACGAAGTCTCGAGTTAGTTTCAGGGTGAGGGCCGCTTTCTTTAACCGCCATAGCGATTTCTTTACCTAAACGTGTAAATTGAACGGCCATTTTGGCCCAGCGTTTGAATTTCCGCTCTTTTCTGAATTCGAAAGCTCTTCCCATTGTTATATTTTGTTTTTAAGATTTTCAATCATGTCGACTGTCATCTTCTGGATGTCAAATTCCGGCGTCCAGTTCCAGTCTTTTCTTGCATAAGAATCGTCTAGACTAGCAGGCCATGAATCGGCAATCTGTTGTCTTGGATCGTTCTCGATGTAAGAGATTGCAAAATTAGGAAGAATTTTTTTAATTTCTTGCGCAAGTTCTTTTGGAGTAAACGTAATTCCACCAAGGTTATAGCTGTGGCGAATGCTTAGGCTTTCTTTGGGTGCATCCATTAATTCGAGTGTACCACGGATGGCATCCTCCATATAGAGCATTGGTAAGGCCGTGTTTTCAGATAAGAAGCAGGCGTAAGTCCCGGTTTTCAATGCTTCATAAAAAATATCGACTGCATAATCCGTTGTGCCACCCCCTGGTTCTGTTTTCCAAGAAATGATACCTGGATAACGGACACTGCGAATATCCAGACCACGGTGTTCTTGATACCATTCTATAAGGCGCTCACCTGCAAGCTTGCTGATGCCATAAATTGTGTTCGGATCCATTACGCAATATTGTTCGGTATTTGTTTTCGGAGAATGCGGTCCAAAAACAGCAATCGAGCTTGGCCAAAATATCTTTGAAACTTTATAGCTCACGGCTAGATCAAGCAGATTCAACAGACCATTCATGTTCAATTCCCAAGCCTTCTCAGGGTATTTTTCACCTGTAGCTGAAAGCATGGCAGCTAATAGATATACTTGAGTAGGTTTATATTGTTGAAATAATGTCTCGAGTCCATTTTTGTCAAGGACATTAGCGATTTCGAAATTTTCGTCAGGGCTTTTAATCTGTGGTTCTCTAATGTCAGTGGTTACAACATTCTCTGCACCAAATTTTTTGCGCAAGGCGATAGCTAATTCTGTGCCGATCTGGCCATTTGCACCAATGATAATAATGCTTTCTTTCATTTGTAAGTTTTATTTTAGGAAGCTCCTGCTTTCACTATAATGAGTGTTTATGCTCAAAAATATAAATGAATCGCTTCGCTCGTTTCTTCCTATCGATATGATAGGATCTAGCCTGACATAATTTACGTTTCATCATGTAATGAAAAATGAAATTTCAACCATGGCGGTTTATGATGCAAATATAAAGGCTTTTCAGTATCTATCAACTTTGTGGTCTTTTAGGAAGCCGGGAAAAAATGTTAATTTTTAGACTCTTTGGACTGTTTTTATGAGATTTTAAACTGTTTCAATCGTTTGTTCTTTTTTTTTGAATAAGCGGTGAAAATTTTTATTTTTTTTGAATTGCTTTAATTCTAATTTTATGGCATGAATCAAAGAACTTAACGATTCCATTTTAGCAATTTAGGAGGGGAAATGCTAAATGTTGTGACATTTTTAGCTAAGCGCTTAATATTTTGTTATTTTAATAGTGGAATTGGGGAATATTTTTTAAATTTGAAGAATTCATTCTTCGAGAATCAACTAAAAACAAAATCAAATAACAATTTTAATATACACAATTTAAACACAGACAAAAATGAAAGTGGCAGTAGTCGGCGCAACAGGCCTTGTAGGTACTGAGATGCTAACCGTGTTGGCGGCGCGAAATTTCCCAGTAACAGAATTAATTCCAGTAGCTTCAGAGCGTAGTAAGGGTAAGGAAATTGAATTCAAGGGAAAGAAGTATAAGGTGGTTACACCATCTGAGGCTATTGCTTTGAAACCTGATGTTGCGTTATTTTCTGCTGGCGGTGATACCTCGAAAGAATTTGCCCCTCAATTTGCAGAAGCTGGAATTACAGTGATCGACAATTCTTCAGCATGGCGTATGGATCCAACGAAAAAGTTGGTTGTTCCAGAAGTAAATGGTGATGTGTTATCTGCTGAAGATAAAATTATTGCAAACCCGAATTGTTCAACTATACAAATGGTGGTGGCTTTAAAGCCATTACATGATAAATATAAAATCAAACGTGTTGTCGTTTCTACCTACCAATCTGTAACAGGTACAGGTGTTAAGGCCGTTAACCAATTGATGGATGAACGTGCTGGAAAAGATGGTGAAAAAGCTTATCCTTATCAGATTGATCTGAACGTGATTCCGCATATTGATGTTTTCCAAGAAAATGGATACACCAAAGAGGAGATGAAGATGATTTTGGAAACAAATAAAATCATGCGTGATGATTCTATTAAAGTAACTGCAACGACAGTGCGTATTCCTGTTATGGGAGGACACTCTGAATCATTGAATATCGAATTTGAAAATGACTTTGATTTGAATGATGTACGTGCAGCTTTAGCCGCGCAAAGTGGCTGTATTGTTGTTGACGATCCTGCGTCACTACAATATCCAATGCCGAAGGATGCACACGGTAGAGATGAGGTTTTTGTAGGACGCATCCGTCGTGATGAATCTCAGCCAAATACGCTCAACATGTGGGTAGTAGCGGATAACTTACGTAAGGGTGCTGCAACAAATGCAGTTCAGGTAGCGGAGTTATTGGCTGAAAAAGGATTGATCTAACTCAAGTAGATTCCATAATAAATATTGAGCCCCCATGAATTCGTTCATGGGGGCTCTTTTTTGTTCCATTAGCAAATCACAATTTAGATACTTATGATTTGGTCCTTGATGTCGGGGCTATAAATTATGGTGTCAATGTTGTGGGGTGGATCGAAAATTCAATCTTGTCATTCAACGGAGCATAGCTTTCTTTGCTTTGCTCTTCCAGTCGATCTGGAAATAGAATGCCGAAAAGATGATCCGTTTCGTGCTGTAAAATAACAGCAGTAAAACCCTCGATATTTTCTTCAATAACTTTACCTTCTTTATTGATGTATTGCAGGCGGATCGCATAACTCCGTAATACATCTTCTTTACGGTTGGGGATAGAAAGACAGCCTTCTGCACCTTTACGCTTCAGTTTGGAGCGCCATAGAATTTTAGGATTCACATAGAATTCAAATGGCTGATCCGGTTTGTCAAATCGCTGTACCCAGATTAAATTTTTATTGATGCCGATCTGTGGCGCTGCGATGCCTACACCGGGGTGATTGGGATCACGTACAGTCGCGAACATTCTTTTGGAAAGAGACTCAATCAATGGGTCGTTGTATTTGACATCACTGCTTGTCGCTTTTAAAACTCTCAGATCTTTATCGTCTGTTGTTTGCAATACGCGAAGAATTGCATTTTCATCTCCTGATAAAATGATTTTCTTGTCGGCAGCACTGAACTCCTGTCCTGCGTTAAGATTGACTGGTCTTTCATTCTTTGACTTATGAAATGCTTTTTCTCCGGCCATAATTTTTGTTTCTAAATTGTTCTCGACTGGGGGTACTGGGCAACGGTACCCGTTGCTATAGGCACAGTATGGGTTGTAGGCTTTGTTAAAGTCTATCTCAACATCGTTTCCTTTAATGTCGTCTGTGGATAAATCAATATACCGGCCCCCACTGTAGCTTTCCTGACCATTTGTTAAATCTAAAAATGGTAAAAATAAATGTTTTTTGTATCCAGGATTTTGAAATAATGCGACACTTTGGTAGACATTCAACGTATGTTCTTTTCCATGAAGCGTAAATGTTATAATAGCATAACGTTTGTATTCGTTGCTTGTGCCGTCGTAGGTCGGCATCCGGAATACCGGTTCATCAAATAGGACTTCAACTTTGGCGTTGACTTTATAACTGGCGTCTACAGGAAAGTAATCCAAAAACGCTACCTGATCTGATTTCAATGGGCCGTATTGTTCTTTCGCCAATTCAGCGGCTTTTTCTTCACGAAGAGCAGTAATGTGTTGCTCGTATTTACTTTGGGCATGCGTATTCAAGCATAAGGCCAAAAGGAAACTGGCAATAAGTGTTTTTTTCATTTGTTTGCATATTTATTTGCCCGATTTCATACAGCCCAATGCCCTGTTGCTTTTGCTGTTATTTTGATCCGTTTACTTATAGGGTAAGTCGGTAGACCCGCTATGATCGGATTGAATTCGGTGATCTATTGCCCCAAAAAGCAAGTTAGTTTGCTTTTGTTAAATAGTCTATCAAAGTTATAGTTTTTTTTGATTAAAAAGTCAGAATTAAAAGATCAAAAATGAAAAGGGCATGTATTGAAAAGAAGTGTCCAATTGAAATATTACATCTTCCTGTGTAATACTCAGGACTACTTTGTATTTTTGTGAAAAATATATATCCATGAGATTGATGGCCTTTGATTACGGTACAAAACGAATAGGGGTTGCGGTGACCGATCCAATGCAAATTATTGCTACAGCATTGACGACGGTACACCCGCAGGATATCTGGACATACTTAGCCGATTATTTACAGACAGAACAGGTGGAAACTTTTGTTGTAGGCAAGCCACGGCAACTGGATGGGACCGACTCTGAATCCGCACAGCATGTTGTCGGGTTTATTCGAAAACTGAAAAAGACTTATCCCACAATTGCTGTCGCTGAAATAGACGAGCGTTTTACTTCTAAAATGGCTTCTGCAGCGATCGCACAAAGTGGCAAAAAAAAGAAGGATCGTCAACAAAAAGGGCTGATTGACACGGTGTCTGCAACGATTATTTTGCAAAGCTACATGGATAGCCGTAATTTTTAGATACACAGCGACTAATACGTCAAAATAAGAATGAATAAAAAATAGAAGGATGAAGAGCATATTATTTTTTACCGAGGATACGGATTTCAAATTAAAAGAAAAGGGAAAGATTCGTCAATGGATTGCTGATGCCATCAAAGGCGAAGGATTTAAGCGTGTGGGCGAATTGAGCTTTATCCTTTGCTCGGATGCTTACTTGCTTGAAATCAATAAGCAATATTTAAATCACGACACCTATACTGATATCGTTACTTTTGATTCTTCCGAATATGAGGACACCATCGCCGGCGATATTTTTATCAGTGTGGAACGTATTCAGGAGAATGCCGAAAAATTTAAGGTTGATGTGCGAGACGAGCTTCATCGGGTGATCATTCATGGTGTAATGCATCTGTGCGGTTATCCGGATAAAAAGCCGGCAGATAAAGCCAAGATGACCGCCAAGGAGGATGAGTATCTCGGTAAAAGAAACTTTTAATATACTCCTTCGTGCATTCATTAGGACCCACAGTTCGGTGAACCGACTGAAGATTCTATTTTACTCGAGAGAAGGAAGCAATACATAAAAAAAGCGCTTTACAATTTGTAAAACGCTTTTTTTATGTTGTTTCTAACGACTAGAATCTTTCAAATTGAGAGAAGAAGAAGTTTCCTTCAATAGCAGCATTCTCATCTGAATCCGATCCATGTATAGCGTTTGCATCAATAGATTTAGCATATTTGTTACGGATTGTACCTTCAGCTGCATCAGCAGGATTAGTCGCGCCGATCAATGTGCGGAAATCCTCAACAGCATTATCTTTTTCCAGGATTGCAGCAACGATAGGACCTGAAGTCATAAAGTTTACCAACTCACCATAGAAAGGACGCTCTTTGTGTACTGCATAGAATGCACCTGCTGTCTCTTGAGAAAGTTGGATGTATTTCATTGCAATGATTTTAAAACCACCAGCAATGATATCGTTCAAGATTGCACCGATGTGACCGTTCGCTACTGCGTCAGGTTTGATCATCGTAAAAGTTCTGTTAGTTGCCATTATTTTAATTTTTTTGCAAAATTAGATAAATTGCTTTTCATATGCAATATCATTACGCCTCAATATAGACACAATTATTGATAAGCCGACTAGCTGATGTCATCCTTATCGCTAAATTATTGGTTTTTGTTCCCGGATTTGTGCCTCTACTGAAATAGATGTTTCCTTTTGTTCCCAGCCCAATGTTTTTCTCTGTATGTAACAAAACTTTGTATCTGGCCGTTTATAGAAAAGTAAAAAAACAATTGATCTAAGTTCAATACGAATATGTAACTTTGTGTTATTATGGCATTAAATCTAACAGTAGACATCGATAAAGATTCAGGCTTTTGCTTTGGAGTGGTATACGCTATTGATATGGCAGAGGAAATTTTGGAGGAAGAGGGTTATCTTTATTGTTTGGGAGATATCGTTCATAATGACGAAGAAGTTGCCCGATTGAAAGCAAAAGGCTTACGCATTATCGATCATGCCGCCCTGCCGACCTTGAGCAATGAAAAGGTATTGATCCGTGCTCATGGTGAAGCCCCCGAGACTTATCGTGTTGCTTTGGAAAATAACATTACCTTGATAGATGCCTCTTGTCCTGTAGTGCTCAAACTACAGAACCGTATAAAAACGTCGTTCGATCAAGAGGAGAAAATTTTAATCTTTGGGAAGCACGGGCATGCTGAAGTGATCGGCTTGCAGGGGCAGACAAATAATGAAGCCTTAGTTTTTCAGGATATTTCCGAATTGGATCAAGTCGAATTGCCCGCCTCATTTACCTTATACAGCCAGACAACAAAAAGCGTGGATAAATTTTATGCCATCAAAGACGAACTGATCAGGCGAGGGTATGAAGTGAAAGCTAATGATACCATTTGTCGACAAGTTTCCAATCGATACGAAGATCTTGGCGCTTTCGCCAGACAATATGATAAGATCGTTTTTGTCTCAGGTAAGAAATCCTCCAATGGAAAGGTGCTGTTTGAAGTTTGTCAGAATGCCAATCCCGCTAGTTATTTTATTTCTGATCCTGCTGAATTAGATGCATCAGTCTTTGCTGAAAATGACCGTATTGGTATCTGTGGTGCCACTTCAACGCCAATGTGGTTAATGAAAGATGTAAAAGCAAGTTTAGAAGCATTATAAGCACAATTACCCGTCACAGATATTTCATAATTCCGCGGTTTAGATCCGGAGTGCATTCTTTTTTGCGTAGCTTTGTAAGCTATGAGCAATAAAGGCAAAAAAGGTATTCTTTTAGTACAATTGGGTACACCTGATAGTCCCACTACTCCAGATGTAAAGAGATATTTAACGGAGTTCCTAATGGATCCGCGAGTTATTGATATTCCTTATTTTCAACGCACCTTATTGGTCAAGGGAATCATTGCACGTACACGTGCGCCCAAATCGGCAAAAGTATACGAAACGATTTGGGATAAAGAAACGGGATCACCTTTGATGCACTACAGTATTTTGCAACGCAATCTGCTTCAAGAAGCGTTGGGTGAAGAATACCATGTGGAATTAGCGATGCGTTACCAAAACCCATCGATTGAGGCTGCATTGAAAAATATGGAGGGTCTATTTTTGGAGTCCATTCGTGTCATTCCTTTATTTCCACAGTACGCTTCAGCAACATCGGGTTCGGTCATCGATCGTGTCATGGAGCTTATTCGCAAATGGAATTATCTGCCAGAAATCAGTTTCGTAAGCAATTTCTGTACGGACGACTTAATGGCAGAAACTTATGCGGATCATGCCCGTAGGCACGATTTGGAAAGTTTTGACCATTTTGTCTTTAGTTATCACGGCCTTCCTGTGCGGCAGCTTGGAAAAGTAGATCCGACAGGTCAGCTTAAATGCCCCGAATCAGGCTGTGATTCTTGTAAAATGACAGTCAATTCATATTGCTATCTTTCGCAATGTTATGCGACAACACGGACGATAGCTGCCAAGCTCGGGTTGAAAAAAGAACAATATTCGCTCTGCTTTCAATCCCGTTTGGGTAAAGAACCCTGGATACAGCCCTATACCTCCGATTTACTGCATGATCTTGCCGCTAAGGGTTATAAGAAGTTATTAATTTTTAGTCCTGCTTTTGTGGCGGATTGTATCGAGACCATTGATGAAATTGGCGTGGAATATGCTAATGAATTTAAACATTTAGGGGGGGAGGAAGTGTGTTTGGTAGAGAGTCTTAATGATGATCCCAAATGGATCGAATCTTTAAAACAATTGGCGCTTAATGCCAAAAACTAAAATCGATAAAAGATGTTGTTAGTAAACGCGTGTGTATTACTCATATTGGATTTTTATATTTTCTTTGCGCTCCGTGCAACGAAGATTAAATTTCCCAAAACAAAGGTATTTTCCATTCTCTGGTGGTCTTATTCTGTTTTACTGCTATTGGGCGTTTTTATCTCAGCACAATATAGTATTCCTTTAATCGTACGGTCGGTTATTTTAGTCGCCTTTTTTCTGACAGCGGCGTCAAAGATATTTTTCTTTTTGATTTTGTTGATTGATGATATCCGACGTGGGGGGGTATGGTTGAAGCGTCTGTTCGCAAAAAAGAGATCTGTTGAGGATTTAGTCGACGATGCCGGAGACCCTTTACCAGAGAATCCAGTGAAAGGGATTAGCCGATCCGAATTTTTGACCAAAGCTGGTATTCTAGTTGGTGCCTCACCCTTGATACCCTTGAGCTGGGGAATTATTTCAGGAGCCTACGACTATCGTGTCAGGAGAGTCCCCTTGTATTTGCCAAATTTGCCCAAAGCATTCCATGGAATGACCATTGCGCAGATTTCAGATGTGCACTCAGGATCTTTCTATAATAAAAAGGCTGTCAGCGGTGGTATTGATATGCTTTTAAAGGAAAAAGCGGATGTGACATTTTTTACCGGTGATATCGTGAATGCCCAAGCTTCTGAAATGCGTGGTTATCAAGATATTTTTGCGCGTGTGAAATCTGATTTAGGTGTGTTTTCTACATTAGGTAACCACGATTATGGTGACTATTATTATGGTAAAGAAGATTCTCCTGCAAAGCGTAAGAACCTCCAGGATGTTATCGATGTGCATAAAATCATGGGCTGGGATCTTTTAATGGATGAAAATCGTAAGATTAAGGTCGACGGTGAAGAGCTTTGTATTGTCGGGGTCCAGAATTGGGGGACAGGTCGTTTTCCGAAACATGGTGATATCAAAAAAGCATTAATGGGTACCGAAGAGCAACCTGTTAAGTTGCTGTTATCGCACGATCCGTCGCATTGGCGGGCTCAGGTATTGGATACCGACGTGGATGTGATGTTTGCCGGACATACACATGGTATGCAATTTGGTGTAAGGTCCGAGATGTTGCAATGGAGTCCGGTACAATATATCTATAAGGAATGGGCAGGGCTTTATCGTGCGCAACAGAACAAACGATTATATGTTAATGTCGGCTATGGCTTTTTGGGTTATCCAGGACGTGTTGGAATTCTGCCTGAAATTACCATATTCGAATTGCTAAAAGCGCAGGACCCAAAGTTTAAAGCCTAAAAAATCCCCTTTGACTTTTGAGTTAATATAGCTATAATTGTGTATTCTGTACACCAGTTATACATAACATGCAATCAACTTTAAACTTTGGGGACTCTCCCCACACACGTGTTAATATTCTTACCGGGGAAAAAGTACTTGTGTCTCCGCATCGTAGTAAAAGACCATGGCAAGGGCAAGTAGAAGATCTTCCCGGGGATAATAGACCGGAATATGATCCCCAATGCTATTTGTGTCCGACAAATAAACGAGCAGATGGTGATATCAATCCAGATTATAAAGAAAGTTTTGTCTTTGTGAACGATTTCTCAGCTTTATTAAAAGATACAAGCCAGCAGGAATTTAATGAGGACGAACTGTTTGTCGCAGAGACCGAAAGAGGGATCTGTAAAGTCATTGCATTCACTCCGCGTCATGATCTTACACTGCCAGAAATGGATCAGGTAGCTATAAAGGCTGTGGTTGATCTTTGGCAGAAAGAGTTTGTGGAACTATCCAAGGTTGAATGGATCAAATACATCCAGATTTTTGAGAATAAAGGTGCAATTATGGGATGTAGCAACCCGCATCCGCATGGACAGATCTGGTCACAAAACCATTTGCCTGTAGAAATTCAAAAAGAATGTGTTCAGCAACAGCACTATTTCGATAAATACCAGCGCACCATCCTGTCAGATTATGTGAAAGCCGAACTCAGAAAAGAAGAACGAATTATAGACGAAAACGATTCTTTTGTGTCTTTAGTACCTTTTTGGGCTGCTTGGCCTTATGAAACGATGATTGTCAGCAAACGGTCTATTCAGAATATTGCCGGATTTGAAGAAAAAGAAAAAGAAGATTTTGCAGCCATACTCAAGCTATTGACAACGCGTTATGACAATCTCTTCAAAACATCTTTCCCTTATTCCGCTGGAATGCATCAGGCGCCAGTAAATGATGGCGATCATCCGGAATGGCATTGGCATATGCACTTCTATCCACCATTGCTGCGTTCTGCAACCGTGAAAAAATTTATGGTTGGCTATGAGATGCTAGCAAATCCACAACGAGATATTACACCAGAAGTTGCCGCAGAACAGTTGCGAAATTGTTCGACAATACATTATAAATCTAAATAAGATGATAACAAAGGATACAATTGTTAATAAATTTAAAGAACACTATCAAGGAGAACCGCTTGTGGTTTCTTCCCCCGGACGCATTAATATTATCGGCGAACATACAGATTACAATGATGGTTTTGTATTGCCAGCAGCGATTGATAAAGCAATTTATGTTGCTGTGAGCAAACGTGCGGACGATACGATCGTATTGTATGCAGAAGATTATCAGGAAAGCCACGAGGTGAAATTAGCGGATATCGCTATTTCAGAAAAACATTGGCCAAACTATATTCTCGGTGTAGTCGATCAGTATCAGAAACGTGGGGCTACTTTAGGTGGGTTCAACTTGTATATCGATGGTGATGTGCCACTTGGGGCCGGATTATCATCATCAGCGGCCGTTGAATGTGCGGTGACGCTGGCACTTAGTGAATTGTTCGATTTGCAGGTCGAACGACTGGATATTCCGCAGATAGCTCAAAAAGCTGAACATACGTATGCTGGTGTAATGTGTGGTATCATGGATCAGTTTGCATCGGCCTTTGGGAAAGAAAAAAATGTGATCAAGTTGGATTGCCGGACATTGGGATTCGCGTATGTTCCACTTGATCTTAAAGGATATGAAGTGGTATTGCTGAATACCAATGTGAAACATTCTCTGGCTTCAACGGCATACAACACACGTCGCGAGCAGTGCGAGCAGGCTTCTGCCTGGGTGCGGGAAAAATATCCAAGGGTCAAGAACTTGCGTGATGTAACCGTCGAAATGCTTGATGAATTGGTTAAGGACAAAGATGCTGACATTTACGCTAAGGCAAGCTTTGTTGTCCTTGAGAATGAGCGTGTAGAGAAATCTTGCGATGCACTCCGTTCAGGAGATGTTGTTCAGCTGGGACAGTATATTTTTCAGAGCCATGAGGGGTTGAGCAAAGTATATGAAGTCAGCTGTCCGGAATTGGATTATTTGGTAGATTATGTCAAGCAGTTTCCTGAGGTGATCGGTGCCCGAATGATGGGCGGTGGTTTCGGTGGCTGTACGATCAATATCGTCAAAGAAGGTGTATTACCTTCAATTTTGCCAACACTCGAAAAAGAATACAAACAGAAATTTGATAAAGAACTTTCGGTCATTCAGGTCAGGATTGCCGATGGTACCCGAGTACTTTAATAAAAAATGGTACAGTAAGGGGAATAACATTAAGGTGCTATTCCCCTTATTTTTTTGTATTATGTGATAAAGACTTATTACATAAGTTTTAGTTAAGCTGGTCTAACGCCTGTTTTAAATCAGCAATTAAATCATCGATATGTTCGATCCCAACTGAGATGCGCAACATGCCCTGTGTAATTCCCGAAGCTTCTTTCTGTTCCTTCGTATGATGCCCGCCCCACATGCTGGCCGGATGTACAATAAGGGACTCTACGCCACCCAAACTGGCTGCGTTGATAAATATATGCAGGCCATTAATGAATGTCTGTGCATTTGAAAAGGCTTCTTCTTCATCTTTACCGTTCAGCTCCATACAAAGCATACCCGAAAATCCGCTCATTTGCTGTCTCGCCAGCTCATGTTGGGGATGATTGGGTAACCCGGGGTAACTGACCTTTTTGATTTTTGGATGCTGATCCAAAAATTCAGCCAGCTGTAAGGCATTTGCATTGATCTGTTTGACTCGTAGGCTTAATGTTTTCAATCCGCGTAACAATAACCAGGAGTCTAGCGGTGCAAGTGATGCGCCCAAAGCGACCGATCGCTTCCATACACGGGCAATATAGTCCCGCGTACCACAGACGACACCCGCAGTGAGATCACTATGTCCGCCTAAATATTTCGTGGCACTGTGGACAACGACGTCAATTCCATAATCTGTCGGTGTTTGGTTAATAGGGGAGGCAAAGGTGTTATCGACCATGCTCTGAATTCCATGCCGTTTGGCAAGTTCTCCGATTGCTTTTAGATCCGTGATATGGAGATTGGGATTCGATGGAGTCTCGATATATATCAGCTTGGTATTTGCCTGAATCGCTTCTTCAAACGCTGAAACATCTGTCTGATCCACAGCCGTAACTGTGATGCCATAATCCGTTAAGAACTCCTTAAAGAAAATAGCTGTTCCGGAATAATGTGCATGCTGGGCAACGATATGATCTCCCGATTTAACGATAGCCAATATGGCGGTACTGATCGCTGCCATACCTGTTGCAAATACCAGTGCATCTTCCGTCTTTTCTAATTTTGCTAGGATAGTCGCAACTTGGCTATTCGTCGGGTTGCCGTGACGATGATAGAAATAAGGATGTTTCGGTTCGGTAGCAGCCTTGATGTATTCCGCTGGGTCAGGATCTGCAATGTATGTGGATGTCTGATAGATTGGCGTAGTTACTGCAGATGTCTGGTTGAATTGCTGTCCTTCATGGACGAGTATCGTTTCGGTATTGGTTGCCATACTAATAATGTTGATTGATGCTTGTATTGCCTAAGTCTCCATAATGCGAACTTGTCGCATCTTTGACTCTAAGGAACCCTTAGCTCGTTTGAAAGCACTGTTGGTGCTAACGGTTCGTAGAAGGCTTGTCTTGTCTATCAAATATAAATAAAATCTACTCAAAATGTAGATTTTATTTATATCGGATGCATCCATATATCTTACAACATTTCTTTCAGAAGGTTCAACGCATATCCAATGGTATTCACATTATTTAGCGCTAAACGTAACTGGCCTTTCACTTCTTTGAGGTTGCTTATTTCGGGATGACTTTGTACAAAGGAAAGTACGCGGCCAAACTGGTCTGATTCAAAGTAGCTGGATTTCGGATTGTTGACGAAATAACCTTTTAGCGTATGCTTTTTATACGCTATTTTTTCAAACCCGATGGTTTTGCCAAACCACTGTAGACGAAGGGTATTGAACAGTTCGAAAACTTCCCGGGGGATAGGACCAAAACGATCCTCAAGCTCTTTCTCAAACGCTGCAAGTTGTTGCTCATTCTCTAGTTTGGAGAGTTCTGTATACAGATTATACCGTTCCGTAATATTTGTTACATATTCATCGGGGATCAATACCTCGAGGTCAGTGTCAATCTGCGTAAAGGACACATATTTTCGTTCTTTCTCATCCGCGAATACTGCCGAAAACTCGTCCTCTTTTAGTTCCTGAATAGCTTCGTCTAAGATTTTATGATACATTTCGAAACCGATCTCGGCAATAAAGCCCGATTGCTCGCCTCCCAAGAGATTTCCCGAGCCACGTATATCTAAATCGCGCATGGCAACATTAAATCCAGAGCCCAGTTCCGAAAACTCTTCTATTGCAGAAAGTCGTTTATAGGCTTCCGGTGTTAAGGTCGACAATGGCGGACTCAGTAGATAACAAAAAGCTTTCTTATTGGAGCGGCCCACCCGACCTCGCATTTGGTGCAGGTCGCTCAGTCCAAACATATGGGCGTGATTGATAATGATCGTATTCGCATTTGGGATATCAAGACCCGCTTCAATAATCGTTGTTGCAATTAAGACATCAAAATCGTGATTGATAAACTTGAGCATCACATCCTCAAGTTCATCCCCTTCAAGTTGGCCATGTGCCACACCGACCCGTGCTCCGGGAACCAGCTTGCGAATCAAATTGCCCAGCTGCGGTAGATCTGCAACACGATTGTGGATAAAGAATACCTGCCCGCCACGATCAAGTTCGTAACTGACGGCCTCTCCGATTAGTGTTTCATTGAAAACATGGAGTTCGGTCTGTACGTGCTGCCGGTTGGGTGGTGGAGTCGAGATGATACTTAGATCGCGGGCCCCCATCAATGAAAAGTGCAATGTTCTTGGAATTGGCGTTGCTGTCAATGTTAGCGAGTCTACATTCGCACGCATGACTTTCAATTTTTCCTTGACCGAGACCCCAAACTTTTGTTCCTCATCGATAATCATCAGGCCGAGATCTTTGAATTTGACATCTTTGCTAACAAGGCGGTGTGTACCAATGATAATGTCTATTTTTCCTTCAGCGAGCCTGGCTAAGGTATCTTTGATCTGTTTGCTCGTCTTGAAACGGTTGATATAGTCGATCGTGCATGGAAGACCCTTTAGACGCTCCGAAAATGTCCGGTAGTGCTGTAATGCCAGGATAGTCGTCGGTACCAGGACAGCAACTTGTTTACTGTCTGCTACAGCTTTGAAGGCTGCACGGATGGCAACCTCCGTTTTTCCGAAGCCTACATCCCCACAGATCAATCGGTCCATCGGATTTGGCGATTCCATATCTTTTTTCACATCGGCAGTAGCCTTTTCCTGATCGGGTGTATCTTCATAAATAAAGGAGGCCTCCAGCTCATTCTGTAGGTAGCTATCCGGTGAGAACGCATTTCCATGCTGTGCCTTTCGTTTGGCATAAAGCATGATCAAGTCGCGCGCAATATCCTTGACTTTTTTCTTGGTCGTCTTCTTGAGTTTGTCCCAGGCGTCGGTACCCAATTTATTCATTTTGGGAACAGTTCCCTCCTTACCGGAATATTTGGAAATACGGTTTAAAGAGTTGATGTTCACATACAAAAGATCATTGTCCGCATAGATCAAGCGGATCATTTCCTGAGACTTACCGTTGACATCTACTTTCTCCAAACCTCCGTAGCGGCCGACACCATGGTCAATGTGTGTAATGAAATCGCCCGGTTTAAGATCTCGTAGATCTTTGAGCGTAATTGCCTGTGAGCGCTCGTAAGCCTTCTTACGTTTATATTTATAATAACGGTCAAATATCTGGTGATCCGTGTAACAGGCTAACTTTAAACTGTCGTCTCTAAAACCTTCGCGTAACGCTTTATGAATCGGAATGAAGGTGGCTGATTTATCGAGATCTTCCAGAATCGTATAGATGCGTTCGACCTGTTTGGTCGAATCTGAAAAGATCAGATTCTGAATCCGCTGGCTCTCATTCTCTTTGAAATTATGGATTAAGAGATTAAAATCTTTATTGAATGAAGGTTGGGGATGTATATCGAACTTGAACGTGGCTTCAGCTTTATAAAAGAACTGTTTGCCGAATTCGATAATGGGAAACTCAAAAAATAACGCATTGAGGTTTTTCTCGTCTGTAAATTCATAGGCTGGATTATGCCATTCCGGATTATCCTTTTTCTGCTTATCGGTTAACCCCGCCCATAATTTTTCCGCTTTCTTTAACCCATCTTTCACAATATCTAACGTAAATTGAGCGTCTTTGATCCAGATTGTAGCGTCCTGATCTACATATTCCAATAAAGAAATGTGTTGGGATGTCAGGAACTTCGCTTGAACATTTGGTACAATGGTTACTTTGTGGATTTTTTTGACAGACAGCTGCGATTCAATGTCAAATGTACGTATGCTTTCGATGTCGTCGCCAAAGAATTCAATACGGTATGGGAGGTCATTCGAAAAAGAAAAGATATCTACAATGCCACCGCGTATCGCAAATTGTCCTGGTTCATACACAAAGTCGACACGTTCGAAATCATATTCGATCAAAAATTCGTTGATGAAATCAATACTTAGCGCCGTGTTTTCTGTTATTTCTAAGGTGTTTTTATCCAGGTCGTTGCGGTTGATCACTTTCTCCGCGATAGCCTCTGGATAAGTAACAACCATTTTCGGTAATTCCGACGTATGATTGAGCGAACTTAATGTCTCCGCACGTTGCAATACATTGGCGGAGTCCGTTTGCGTAAAATCAAATGCTTTGCGGTAAGACGAAGGGAAAAAAAGAACCTGCTTATCCAACAGGCTTTCCAGGTCACTTAAAAAATAAGAAGCGTCTTCATGAGTCGGTAAGATAAAGACCATTGGACGTTCCTGTAAGTTGTAAGAAGATACGGCTATGAATGCATCCGAAGAACCAATAAGCCCTTTCAACTGAATCTTGGGGTTTTTGGATTGTAAAGCCTTGGTAAGCGACTGAACAGTTTCGCTTTGGCTGTATTTTTCTAATATTTCTTGAATTCCCACGAGCAAAAATTTCGAATAAGTGCGAATTTAACGAAATAGTATCAAGTATCGGGTATGAAGTACTAAATTTTTTGGTAAAAAAATAGCTGACTTGCTCGTTAAGAAGGAGATGACTTTGTGAAGCTCAAAAGCTATAATAGATGAATCTGTGCAGGGGCTTATTTCGCGAGGTAAAAAGTATAGGCAAAAACGAGCAACACCAATAAGGTGGCCAGGTAAATTAATTTATATTGCTCATAAGCTGTAACATGAAAGGATCCAATTTTAACGCGATTTTTGCTGTTTCTCATAACTAATTTAGGTCGAGGTCAATCTTCTGTTCACTAATATAGCTTTTAAGTGTTGTATTACCAAAAGCATCCAGTGTATTTTGAAAATCTTCCCGATAGTCAAATTGAAAGTCTTCATGAAGTTTACTGTATTTGCCCACCGCATGCTTGATACGCCCTGTTATATATTTATGTAATTTATGGGCAGCAGACTGATAGGAGGAGGCGAAAAGCCTGTCGTAATCAGCGATGGCTCTCTTTAGGATATAGCATCTGAATTCTACTTCACTGATTTTATCCTTCGTGACTTTTTCGTGCTCATTCACTAAACCGCTTGCTTGTTTGATAAGCTTGCTAAGCGCAATAAAATTACTGTGTTGTGGCGTATTACCAATTTGACTCAAACCACTATCGAACAATTGTTGCAGCTGCTTTCGTAGTTTTTCAATACGTTCCTCTAAATCCTCCGCATTCTCCAATAATTGGAAATGCAATTGCTTGATCAGCATTTTGTCCTTGCTTATCAGGCGTACGAGGAGTTTGTCTTTTTCCTTTTGGGGTAGGTCAAGGACAGCTTTCTTTAGTTCGGCATCTTGATGTAAGGACATAATCTGTTTGTTTTAGTGTAAAGAGAGTTATTGAGCGAAAATTCAGGCACGCTGTCAGTGTGCCCGAATAAATTGCTCGTTTCATCAGCCGGAGTTTATGTACGCAATAGCTGACCCACATTTACCGTCGCTTGCTATTAATACAATATTCTGAACTTAATTGTATTGTCGATCTGTTTGAGTTGTTTCAATAGATCTTTATCATATTCACCTTGTATATCGGTTACCGCATAGCCAATGTCACTTTTGGTCATTAGAAATTGTGCAACGATATTGATGTTATTTTGGGCATAGACCTTATTAATCTGAGCCATAATTCCGGGAACATTTTGGTGGATATGCAGCAATCTTGTGACCTGTTTTACTTTTGGTAAAATTAGATTTGGGAAGTTGCGACTTAAATAAGTATCACCATTGTTGATAAAATCGGCCATTCGACGCGGAATAAACTCTGAATTTTTCTTTTTATTTTTCTTGTCGTCGAAAACGACAATACCTTTTGCATTGCAGATATCCTTATTGATATGCCCTTTGATATCGCCCAAATATCCGATTGTTTTTAATTTGTCGGCCTGTTGAAGCTGTTCATCACTGATGTCGATATTGTCGCCCAAGAGCAGCATCCCTACGTCCTTTACATACTTTTCTTCGAATGTATCTTTTGTGCGGATAGAAAAACCGTCTCTTTTTAAGATATGAGCCGCTATTTCTGGTACATCTCCCACGATCAAACAAAGGATACGATTTTTAGGATAAGAGATGGCACGGGGCAGATCATTTACATATAAGAACTCATCAAAACTAGGTGTGATGAAGTCTGCTTTCTCAGTGACACTTTTACGTTGGATATTCTCTGTGAATGCAAAGAATTTTTCAATTAATCCCGATTCCTTCAGTTGAAAATCTGAATAACCGTCACCAATGCCAAACAGTCTTCCTTCAATATTTAATTGTTTTAATAATTGCACTTTTCCACCTTCATTTGATAATGGATTCTCTTCGTCAAAACCGATAATATTACCGTCTTCATCAAATCTGAATGTATTGGCATAGATATTTTCGGTCTTGATATGATACGGTGTAACAACAGGTGTAATAAACTCCTTAAAACCTCCTGAAACGATCCATGCGGTGTCGGCGTGTTTCTTGAAAAATTCACGATTTCGGGAAAAAGAGGTTGAAACTTTTTTCTTAAGATGTGAAACAAGTTTATCCAGATGAGATTTATTGGCATTTAATAGTTTTACGCGACCAGCCAAAGCCTCACGGAAAGATAGTTTACCCTCCATGGCAAGATTGGTGTACCGCTCAATTTCGTGATAGATAGATTCGCGATCCGGATGGTTCTCAAGAGAGATTCGTGCAAGTTCATCAAGTGCCTCTACTTGTGTAAATGTACTATCAAAATCAATGATGTAATAGTTTTTCATCTTGTTATTTTTTTATGAAACGATCGTGAGAGTGCTGAATGCTAATCTCCGATATCGGTAGGTGCCGATGGTTTCAAGGTTCGGTTGTTTGTTATGTTATCGTTTTATTGTTTGTTATATAAATCTGCAATTTCCTTCAGCGTTTGTTCCAAAGGCCGATAACTGTGGTTTAGGAGCCCCTGGATTTTAGCGTTGGAATACTGCAATTTGGCACTTGAAGCCGCCGCAGTTTCTTTTGTCAATGTTGAATCCGATTTTTTAAATACGGAAAGCATGCTGGAAACAGTAGAGGCAATTTGGAGTAAGGTCTCGGAAACTTCGATTGTCGGTTCTGGCTTGTTCATTAATACACTTGCAACGCTCAACAGATCCTTGTTGCTTATATTGAGATGATTAATGATATAGCGTTCAGCAGTAATATCGTCTCGCTCCATCAATTGAATCATGATCGCGGCAACATCCTCTACATCAACAACACCAACACTTCCTTTTGGGTAAAATCGTAGCCCTTTATTGATCATTGAAAAAATAGCTCCAGAGCCTTTGTCGTTGGCCGAAGCACCTAAAATTACGGCGGGGTTGACAATAACTGCATTTAGACCCTCGGTAATGCCACGCCATACCTCCATCTCCGCCTGATACTTTGATAACGAATAGTTGGATGTTAGTGCATTGTGCTCCCAGTGGTCTTTCTCGGATACCGGCAGGTTGTCTCTATTTGTCCCTAAAGCTGCGATTGAGCTGACATGGAGTAAGCGAATGCCCTTTTCAAGGCAAAGATTGACCACATTTGTCGTTCCTTCCACATTCACTTTAAAAAGCGCTTTAGCATCTTTCTTTTGGTAGGAAACCAATGCTGCACAATGGAACACTTTAGTAACGCCTTCAAGAGCATCTTCTAATTCAAAATAATTGTTGATATCAGCGTCGATCCATTGCACCAACGAAGAAGATAACAACGAGGCCGGAATAGTCGATTGAGCTCTTTTGATGGCTATGACGTCAATTCCTTGGTCTATCAACTGTCTGATTAGTGTAGACCCTAAAAAACCTGTTCCTCCAGTTATTAATATCACTTGATAAAGATACTGTTAAAAATAATGTTTTCAAAAGTTAGTTAATAAATGGATATTTGTGTGAATTGCATCCTGAAAAAACCTTCATGCTTTCGCGTGTATCAAATACCATGAAAGCCAAGGTAGATTCTTTCAGTCCAATTAAAACAGTCGCTTTCAGAACAAATAGGAGATTTTACAAATTATAGCTTATGTCATCACTGTCCGTATTCTTTAGCCCGATTTCAATTACAGGTTTTGCTCCTGAGCATGGGTTCTTGAGTTCTCAACTAGGAAACGTTATTCAAGCCTATGAAACAGATTTTCCGAGCTGGGAAACGGATAAACAGCCTCAGTTGGCTATTGTCGGTGTGGAGGAAGATCGTGCATCCATCAATAATAATGGAACGGATAAAGCGCCGGATGCTGTTCGAAAACATCTTTATGCACTATATCAGGGCGATTATACGATGAATATCGTTGATTTGGGAAATATCAAAGCAGGTAATACGATTCAAGATACCTATATCGCTTTAAAATCTGTCGTGGAGGAACTGGTCAAAGAGAATATTCTTCCGATTATCATTGGCGGTGGACAGGACCTTACCTATGCACAATATTTGGGGTATCAAAATTTAGAACGAAAGATCGAGCTAGCGATTATAGATGCTCGGTTTGACCTTGATGAGGAGAACGCCGAAAATGTAAGCCTGAATTCCCGATCTTATGTGAACCATATTATTTTGCATCAGCCTGACTATTTATTCAATTTAAATGCCATAGCTTATCAAACTTACCTCGTCAGTAAAGAGTCTATCCATATGTATGATAAACTATTTTTTAATGCAACACGAGTCGGTATGATTGCGGGTAAAATGGACCAATCAGAGCCTTTGATCCGAGCAGCGGATTTGATTAGTTTTGACATAGGAGCCATTCGGGCCTCTGAGGCGCCTGGAAATGCCAATGCAATGCCAAATGGTTTATTTGGCGATGAAGCTTGTCAACTTGCCCGCTATGCGGGGATGTCGGATAAATGTTCTTCCATCGGTTTTTATGAATTCAATCCAACATTTGATCCAATGGAACAGACGGCTATGTTGGTCTCGCAAATGATTTGGTGCTTTATTGATGGTTATTATAATCGGAAACAAGATACGCCGTTGTATCCCAAATCATCTTATATCATTTATCGCACCACACTGGAAAACGAGGAGCATGAATTGGTCTTTGTGAAAAGTAAAAAATCAGACCGCTGGTGGATTCAAGTGCCTTATTTTGGATCTAAATCAGTCAACGAACGCTATTACCTCGTGCCTTGCCGTTATGAAGACTATCAATTGGCTGTCTCAGGTGAAATGCCCGATCTATGGTGGAAAACACACCAAAAATTGCAATAAAGCTTCGTTGAACGGTACATTGCTCTGATTCTGCTTCGATGGCGAAGCGGATGATGCACCTTGTAAATTGACAACAGCTTGCCAACTGACTACAGACTTTTTATAAGTGTTTTTAGTCGTGCAGATCCATTAAGTTTGAGATGTTATAGGTTTAATTAAATGCAATGATGGTTAAACAGACCTGCTCAGGTAAGCATACACCATCTTCAGAAAATACAAATCATGGAAATATTTTTCTTTGCGGGAATCGTATTGTTATTGGTCATTTTGATCGTATTGGTATTAAAAAAGAATACCGATTCCAGTGCTGGTCCTGCATACAATAAAGAGGTTGAAACACTAAAAATTGAGCTTGCCAGATCGCAACAGCGGGAACAAAGTTTGCTGGAAGAACGCCTTATGCTAAAAAATGAATTGGATAAGGAACGGGAGAATCTTCTGGTCGCAGAGCGGTCTTTAGAAAGTACACGTTCATTTTATGAGGCGCAGCTCGATAAATTTCAGGAACAGAAGAATGAAATCGCCGAGATTAAACGGCAGTTCAACAATGAGTTTCAGGTTATTGCCAATAAAATATTGGAAGAGAAGACACAAAAGTTTACAGAGACCAATCATCGTTCCCTGGGGTTGATTTTGGACCCATTGAAGGAAAAAATCAAATTGTTTGAAGAGAAAGTCGATAAAAATTACAATCAGGAGGCAGCGGAAAGAAATTCTTTAAAGGGAGTTGTCCTTCAGCTGGTCGAACAGAGTCTTAAAATTAAAGACGAAGCCAATAGCCTAACCAAGGCATTAAAAGGGGATACCAAAAAGCAAGGCAATTGGGGCGAGGTAATTTTAGAGCGGGTCCTGGAGCGTTCTGGACTGATGCGCGATCGCGAATTTAGATTACAGGTGTCTCTTATGGATGCCGAAGGAAGAAGAATGCAGCCCGACGCGATTATCGACCTTCCTGAAGATAAACACCTGATTGTGGATTCAAAAGTTTCGCTGATTGCGTACGAACGTTGGGTCAACGCCGACACGGATGAGGATCGTGCAATTTTCGCAAAACAACACGTACAGTCTGTGGAAAATCACGTGAAAGAACTTTCCGCAAAAAACTACCACGAGTTGTATGGTATAGAATCGCCAGAATTTGTATTGCTATTTATGCCTATAGAATCGGCTTTGAGTATGTCTGTGGCGCAAAAACCGGATTTGTTTAGTGAGGCTTGGGATCGAAAAGTCGTTATTGTAAGTCCTTCTACATTATTGGCAACCCTGCGTACCATAGCAAGTATCTGGAAACAGGAACGTCAGACCAGGAATGTAATTGAAATAGCAAAGGAAGCCGGGAGCCTTTACGATAAATTTGTGAGCTTTCTGAACGATATGGAGCAGGTGCAGAATCAGTTGGAGCGCGCATTAAAAAGCCATGAAGATGCAACTAAAAAACTTTCTACAGGAGCTGGGAATGTGATTGGAAAAGTAGAGAAATTAAAACGTTTAGGAGCTAAAGCAAATAAACAGATCGATTCCAAATTTTTAGATGAGGAAGATTAACGATGAGGAAGATTAACAAAAACGGACTTGCCGAAAGGTAAGCCCGTTTATAATTTTTAGCTTCGAAATGCAAAACCTACTTTGCTAACTTCTGCTAGCGGTTCTACTAAAGCTCTTTCATGCGCTTATTGATGGAAACATCAACATACGTATCCTTTAAACGGTCTACGGCTTCTTTTTGAACAGTGACATTGGTGTCTGATTCATAATCATGAATAGTCCTTTGATTTTGGATTTCATTATCATAAGGATCCTTTCCTGCCAAAAGTTTGACGATTACCGGAAGACATTCGAGGAAGACAAAAAGCAACGCAATAAAAAATACAGCATTTGCATTGGACTCGTTAACCTTTCCATTGGCATCGTACCTTAGATTGCCCAGCGCAGAGTTGCGGTCTGCAAAACCAGCGACATTGACGGCGCTGTCCAAAGAAGCGTTGGATAAAACTTTTTGGTCCAATATCCCTTCAAATTTCTGTTTCTGGCGTATAGCGTTTTGCTGGGTCGTTATCTTGTTCCGTAAAGTGTCCAAATAGCCCTCTTTTTTCTTCAGCTCTTCTTCTTTCATTTTGGCATAAGGGCCATACCCCATGACACCGGACGTTTCAGTTGTTTTGTTACCGAATATCTCGTAGTTCAATTTTGTACGGTCATTTTTAATGCTGGATTCCAATGAGTCACGTTCTGTCGTGGTTGCTTTCAAAAGTGCAACTTCATTGGCATATTTCTTATTGAAAGTACTGTTGAGCGTGTCAATTTTAGCGCGTTGGTCGGCAAGAAACCGTACACGGAGGTTTTCCCGGATCTCTTTATCGAAGATTTTTAACTCCAATGGCCTAGAGATAACCAACCCGATCAAAATAGCCAATAAAATTCGCGGCAGGGCCTGCAGAAGCTGCATAAAGCCACTTTTGGATTTATTAATACTGAGCACAATATAGCGATCCATGTTAAATATCGCTAAACCCCAAATAATACCAAATACAATAGCTAAAAGCCAGTCAAATGTTCCCCCACTAAAGACGAAATACATGGCATAACCACCCGAAAGGCTGGCAAACAATCCCGTAAAAAAAATAGTAGCACCTATGGCTGTGTACTTACTATGTTCTTCCGGATATTTTTCAAGAGTTTCTTGATGTACCCCCGCACATCTCCAAAAGAAACGGTTAATATCGCTCATTAATATATTTTTACTCAAATTGACAGATTATTTTTAACAAGATTTATGAATAAGTTTTTGTTTTACAATAGGATGACTGTTTTCATGCTCCTTTGTAACGCCTCCCCCAGAAGACACAGCATTTGCCTAATTTTATTATCTTTGAAAAAAATCAGGAATAATCAGATAATATGAAGAAAAGACAACTTTTGCCATTCTTTGCGATAGTGGCAACTGCATTTGTTGGTTGTGAGGAAAAAAAAGTGATGACAGATAATCCTCTTTTATTGGCTTACGAAACCCCATTTAATGTACCACCTTTTGACAAGATCAAAACAGAGCATTTTAGGCCAGCGTTTGATGAAGCAATAAAAATACACAATTTGGAAATTGACACAATAGTCAACAATTCGGATAAAGCAACATTTCAAAATACGATAGTCGCCTTAGAAAATGCGGGTGGATTACTGAATAATGTATCAACTGTATTTTATAATCTCAATAGTGCCAATACGAATGACAGTATTCAGGCAATAGCGAAAGATCTGGCCCCCATCTTATCGAGTCATTCGGATGAAATCTCGATGAATACCAAATTATTTGACCGTATCAAAACAGTTTGGAGCAGCCGAAATACACTTGGACTGGACGAACAGGATAATAAACTGTTAGAAGAAACCTATAAGAGTTTTGTTCGTTCTGGCGCAAATCTAAAGGATGCGGATAAGGAAAAAATGAAAAAAATTAATGCTGAACTTTCAACATTAACAACACAATTCGGACAAAATTTGCTTGCTGAAACCAATGCTTATACATTGGTCGTTGATTCCGCGAGCCAATTGGAAGGCTTGCCGGAATCGTTGAAAACGGCAGCGGCTGAAGAAGCCTTAGCAAAAGGAAAGAAAGACAAATGGGTCTTTACCTTACAGAATCCGTCCATTATGCCCTTTCTTCAGTATGCAAAAAATCGTGAGTTGAGAAAACAGCTTTGGGAAGCCTATCAGTTGCGTGGCAATCAAGATAACACCAACGATAACAAGGCAATCATTCAAAAAATTGTTAATCTCCGTCTTCAAAAAGCAAAATTATTGGGTTATTCTTCACATGCAGCTTATGTACTCGAGGAATCCATGGCGAAGAATCCGACCAATGTCTATGCACTGTTAAATAAACTTTGGACTACAGCACTTGTTAAAGCGAAAGGCGAGGAGGCTGATATCGCACAGGAAATTAAAGCTGAAGGCGGCAATTTTGCTGTCGCTCCTTACGATTGGAGATATTATACAGAGATTATTCGCAAAAAACGTTTTGCATTGAATGAAGACGAAATTAAACCTTATTTGAGTCTTCCGGCAGTTCGTGAAGGAGCATTCGGTGTCGCCAATAAATTATATGGTTTGACATTCGTAGCCTTAAACAATGTCCCAACCTACCATAAAGACGTAGAAGTGTATGAAGTTAAAGACAAAGACGGTTCACATTTAGGTCTCTTATACGCTGATTTTTTCCCGCGCGAATCAAAAAGAGGCGGTGCCTGGATGACTTCTTATCGTAATCAGTCGACAAAAGATGGAAAACGTGTTGCTCCGGTAATTTCCATCGTATGCAATTTCACAAAACCAGTGGGAAAAAATCCTGCCTTGTTGACATTTGATGAAGCAACTACCTTGTTCCATGAGTTTGGACATGCGTTGCATGGTCTTCTTTCCAATGTAAGATACCGCTCAATGGCCGGAACTTCTGTACCACGTGACTTTGTTGAGTTACCTTCACAGGTGATGGAAAATTGGGCAGCAGATCCAGAGGTATTAAAAACATATGCTAAGCATTATAAGACGAAAGAAGCGATGCCAGATTCATTGATTCAGAAAATGGAAAAGGCCGGTACCTTTGATCAAGGATTTGCAACCGTTGAATACCTTTCTGCTGCGTTGTTAGACATGGATTATCATGCTACCACAAAAGAAATTTCAAAAGATATTAATGGCTTTGAAAAAACGGCAATGAAAAAAATAGGTATTATTGATGCTATTATTCCGCGCTATAGAAGTACATATTTTCAACATATTTTCGCAGGTGGGTATTCTGCAGGTTATTATGCTTATATCTGGTCTGAAGTATTGGATTCGGATGCTTTTGCAGCTTTCAAGGAAAAATCATTGTACGATCAAGTGACAGCAGATTCTTTCCGTAAGAATATTCTTGAAAAAGGAGGTACAGATGATCCTGCTAAGATGTACCGTACGTTTAGAGGTGCGGATCCAGATCCAAAATATCTATTGAAAAAGAGAGGTTTGAACTAATACTCACTAATCAAAAAAAGGCGATATAGAAATATATCGCCTTTTTTTTGTTAAGGTACTTGTTATTCTAAAAACTATTCTTACATTTGAATATTATTTATAATGAGTCTAAATAAATAAAGATGCTATGTGTGACACAAAAATTCTAAGCCAAAGAGGAGATACCCATATTAGTGTTTGCCATAAGTGTCAGACCTATTATATCTGGCAACAAAGTTTTGTACTGACATTTACGAAGAAAAAATTCTTCGACTTCTTGAATATTACGAAAAGTAATGGTGATGAACTCTTTTTTAGCACATTTCCAGATGGTGAATTTCGATTGATCATGAAAACACCTTATCCAGATATCGTATTTTCATTTGACGAAGAACAATGGCAGAATTTCAGAGATGCGCTCCAAGAATCTTATTACATGAATGAGTTTTATGGAATGCTGAATAATTAAGATAAAAAGTCCTGTTGCATCGCTTGTGTTTCATCTCTCTTTCCTTATGCGTTGACAACAGGCACAAACAAAACCCTCAGTTATAGCTGCATAAGTGTACGCAACTGTATCCTGAGGGTTCTTTTTTACCTATATATTGATTACTCGCCTATCGCGTAATATTTAAAATCAAGGTCTTCAAGTTCCTTACGGTTCAATAGTTTACGGCCATCGAACACAAATGCAGGCTTTTTCATGTGCTCCTTGATTTTGGCCCAGTCATAGTTCTTAAATTCATCCCATTCAGTCAATACTGCAATTGCATGTGCATCATTGCAAGCCTCATAGGCGGTATTGACCACCTTTACCAAGGCCCTGTTTTCTTCCGAAGATCTGGTGTTCAGATAATCGAGGTCGGCATAGATGCGTTCAGCAGAAACTTTGGGGTCATAGACCGTGATTTCAGCTTGTTCACTCAATAGATAATCAGCCACATAGATCGCCGCAGATTCACGCGTATCATTCGTGTCTTTTTTGAATGCCCAGCCTAAGAAAGCAATCTTTTTGCCCGATACAGTATTATACAATGTTTGGTTAATGTTGTCCGCAAATCGCTGTTTTTGATAATCATTCATCAAAATCACCTGATCCCAATACTCGGCAACCTCTGTGAGACCGTAACTCCGTGCGATATAAACTAAATTGAGGATATCTTTTTGAAAACAAGAGCCTCCAAAACCTACAGAAGCTTTCAGAAATTTGGATCCAATTCTGGAATCCATACCGATTGCCTTGGAGACTTCATCGACGTTCGCGCCTGTTTTCTCGCATAGTGCCGAGATGGAATTAATGGAGGAGACGCGTTGTGCTAAAAAGGCATTTGCGGTTAGTTTTGACAGTTCAGACGACCAAAGGTTTGTTGTGAGAATCTTGTCGCGACTTACCCAATGTGCATAGATATCGACCAATGCAGCAATAGCTTCATCATTCTCTCCACCTATAAGCACGCGGTCCGGATTGATTAAATCCTGTATCGCTGTTCCTTCAGCCAAAAATTCAGGGTTGGAAAGAATATGGAAATTAACACCATTACCCGTGTTATCCAGGATACTTTTTAAAGCTGCCGCTGTGCGAACGGGTAAAGTCGATTTTTCAACGACAATTTTGTCGTTTTTGGCAACCGCTGCGATCTGCCGTGCACAAAGTTCAATATACTTTAAGTCCGCAGCCATCCCCTTGCCTTTTCCGTAATTCTTAGTCGGTGTATTGACCGAAATAAAAATCATGTCGGCCTCGTCGATAGCTTTTTCGATATCGGTTGAGAAAAACAAATTGCGATGACGCGCTTCCGCAACAATCTCTTGTAAACCGGGCTCGTATACAGGAAGATTATCGAGATTTTCATCATTCCAAGCCGCGATACGGGCTGCATTGACGTCGACGATCGTAATCTCAATATGTGGACATTGCTTTGCAACAACTGACATGGTAGGTCCACCAACATAACCAGCACCGATACAGCATATTTTCTTGATTGTTTTGCTCATTTTGATTATCTTAATCAGCTATAAATTGAAGAACAAACTTAGATAAATTGCTTTTGATATGCAATACAAAGCACAGCATATCAAAACAATTTATTTATAGGAGCTGGCTCATCACTTGTTCTGCTTTCTATTTGCATAATTGCCCTTATGCAATGCTATTAAAGAAGCCATTTCGTAGTGGAGATGCAAAAGATTTATTCTAATTTTACATTAAAAAAGAAACGTTTTGATAAAGCAGGAAGTTATTGATAAGGTACTGGAAACAGCACGGATAGAAGAGGTGGTGGGAGACTTCGTTGATTTAAAGAAACGGGGAACTTCTTTGATCGGAAATTGTCCTTTTCACCATGAAAAGACACCTTCCTTCCACGTTTCTGTTTCGAAGGGTATCTATAAGTGTTTTGGTTGTGGTGTCGGTGGGGATTCCCTCAAATTCGTCATGGAACTGGAAAAGTTCTCATACCCCGAAGCCATTCGTTATTTAGCCGATAAATATTCCATTCAAATTGAAGAAGTCGAGCGTTCTCCAGCCCAGCTTGCCGCGCAGGATAAACGGGAAAGTCTATATGTGCTAAGCGCTTGGGCCAGTAAATTCTTCGCCGAGCAACTCTGGAAAACTGAAATGGGGCAGGTGATCGGACTCAACTATTTCAAGGAGCGCGGCTACCGTGAGGATATCATCAAAAAATTTGAATTGGGTTATTCGCCTGAGGAATGGACGGCATTGGTCGATAAAGCACAGGTAGCGGGTTTTCACCCAGATTATTTGGCCGCGAGTGGTTTGGCTATTGAACGCGATGATAAATCTTTATATGATCGTTTCCGTGGCCGGGTCATGTTTCCGATTCATAACCTTACAGGCCGTGTCATTGGCTTTGGTGGCCGGACACTAAAGACCGACAAAAAAGTCGCCAAATATGTAAACTCTCCTGAAAGCGAAATCTACCATAAATCCGATGTACTGTATGGATTGAATTTTGCCAAAAAAGCAATTATGGAAGAGGATAATTGCTACTTGGTAGAGGGGTATGCAGATGTTCTTTCGGTACATCAAGCTGGAGTCGAAAATGTTGTTTCCTCCTCGGGAACTTCGTTGACAACAGGTCAGATCAAGCTTATTTCCAGATTCACCAAAAATGTGACCATACTGTATGATGGGGATGAAGCGGGGATCAAAGCCTCCCTACGCGGTACAGATATGCTGCTCGAAGAAGGCTTAAACGTGAAGGTGCTGCTTTTTCCCGACGGTAATGATCCCGACTCTTACGTGCAAAAGTTTGGTGCCACGGCTTTTAAAGATTATGTCAAATCCAATCAGCAGGACTTCATTTTCTACAAAACGAATATTCTGCTTCGCGATGCCAATAACGATCCCATAAAAAGGGCCGAGGTTATTCGCGATGTGGTCGAAAGTATTGCATTGATTCCCGATGAAATTAAGGTTTCTGTTTTTATCCGCGAATGTAGCAGCCTTTTGGATATCGAAGAGCGTATTTTGTTGGCTGAACTCAACAAGATTAGGCTCAATAGAGCAAAGAAGGCGGATAAGGATGCTGCTCGTAAAACTCAGAGTCCGCCGCCAAATACAGGGATGCCCCCTTTCGGAATGGACGGGCCACCGCCGGATTTCTTTATGACAGATGATGAAAGGGCGGGATTACCTCCCATAGAGTCTGTAGAACAGCCTGCACAGCTGACTTCGGAAATTCTCCAGGAACGTGAGATCGTCCGAATTTTAATCAACTATGGTGATTATCTGGCAACCTGGGAAGGTGACGGTGATATTCCAGTTGCAGGATTGCTATTGGGAAATATCAGCGACATTGAATTTAAGGATAAAGCTGCGGCTTATATTTTAAACGTCTATAGAGAAGCTGCGGAAAAATACGAAATTCCAGATACGAAACAATTCTATTCAAACTCTGACCCTGCTATAGCAGATTTGGCGATCAATTGCGTTGCCAGTAAATATTCGCTCAGCGAAAATTGGAATGACGATAAGCGTAAAATTTATGTAACGCAAGAATACGAACATCTAAAACAACTTGTCGTTACAGCGATCTATCGGATCAAGAAACGTAAGATTGAAGCTGAAATGCATCATATTCGTGAAGAAATGAAACATGAACAAGATGTGGCCAACCTGGAAGTCCTTATTTTTAAATATCAGAAATTAAAAGAAGCCGAACGCCTATTGGGCGGCTTTCTGGGCAACACTATTGTAAAGTAATCTTTGATATGGCAAAGCATCTTGAAACGGGCGAATGGGGCGAGCAAATGGCCATGGAATACCTCGTCAAGATAGGCTATAAAATAGTGTTAAGAAATTGGCGATTTAAGAATTTAGAAGTAGATTTGATTGTCGTGGACAAGGATACCTTGGTATTTGTTGAAGTAAAAACGCGGTCGGGAACGGATTTCGGCGAACCTTACGAATTTGTGGATCGCAAAAAACAGCGTCTACTGATTCGTGCAGCTCAGGCTTATATTCTTAAAACAGGTTATGTCGGTGAAGTCAGATTTGATGTTGTCGCAATAACAAAATCTCCCAAAACAGCACTCAATCATATCAAAGATGCGTTTTGGGATAGTTGAGGATACGTACTTATAAATAACTATACATAGATGAGAAAAATAACTTATTTTATGGCAATTGCAGCACTAGCTTTTGCTTCTTGTAAGTCAAAAAAATCAAGTTTGGAATTTGCCTCTCCTGGAGCAAATCAAGCTGTTTTAAAAGGTGCTCAGGTCCAATTGAAATTGAAATTTGAATCTGTATCAATGGACTCTGTGACTTATTTTGTAGATGATAAACATGTAGGGTCATCAACAGATACAACGGCAATTACGGTTGATACCAAAGACATGGCCTATGGTACACGTAATATTTCCGCCCTGGTATACAATGCTGGAAAACCCGATTCTGTTTCAAGTACATTTTATGTTGTACCTGAAAATGCGAAGAACTATGGTTTTGAGGTTGTCAACAAATACCCGCACGATACCACAGCTTTTACACAAGGGCTACAGTTTGCGGATGGTATTCTCTACGAATCCAATGGCCGTTATGGAGAGTCCAACTTGAGAAAGGTCGATCTAAAAACAGGCAAAGTACTACAGGAGATCAAATTTGATGAAAAGACTTTTGCCGAAGGAATGACATTGGTTGGTAATAAGTTATTTATGTTGACTTGGCAACAGGGAGAAGGATATGTCTTTGATAAAAATTCTTTTGTCAAGGAAAGTTCCTTTAAATATGAAAATAGCAAAGAAGGTTGGGGCTTGACCTACGATGGCCAGCATTTGATAAAGTCTGATGGATCCAATAAATTGTTCTTTTTAGATGCAACGACCGGTAAAGAGCTAAATGCTATCGGAGTTTACGATGAAGCTGGACCCGTGGATGAACTTAATGAACTGGAATATATAGACGGCAAAGTCTACGCAAATGTCTATCAAAAGGATGTTATTGTTATTATAAATCCTCAAACAGGAGCGGTAGAAGGACGGATTAATCTTGTCGGTATCTATGAGCATACTTCCGCTTATGACAATGAATTGAATGGAATTGCTTACGATCAAGCTGGAAAACGTCTTTTTATAACAGGGAAGTTATGGAATACATTATTTGAGATCAAGACAGTTGAAAAATAAATGAACGGCAGGTATTGATCCTTTTTCCTTAGGTCGACACAATTGTAAGTTTGTATAAAATTAGAAGGGGGCACTGCAAAGATTGGATACCCCCTTTTTCATGCAATTTTATACGTATTCCGCTGCCACATCATTTTAGAGATTCAATTCTCAAGGGGTCTGATTTGGCTTTTTGAGCATTTTCTTTTTTATTGGCCCCATTCTTTTTTGAAGTATGGATGTTATCGTATGAGGCATGCAATTCAATCTTTTGTATAATGATGCCTCAAGGGCTGAGACAGATCGCTTTTAGAAGTCTATGGAGTGAATGAAACATTATGGCGAGCAGATCTCCGGGAGCGTGCCTCTCTAATAAAGAAGAGCAGAGTTTACCCGACATCAATATAGCTGATGGGTGTATGCTATTATTGTTGGCTGATTTCGCTAGAATAGGCAGTTATAAAAGGAAACTAAAAACCCCTTTGAACCAGTAGGAGCAAAATAGTTAAAGCAAAAAAAGGAATGAAGTTTGAAACTCCATTCCTTTTTTTATATTGATTTAATTTCGATTAATAAATCGGAGTAAACATCCAAGTATCGTCAAAACGAGATGAACCGTTAAGTCCAGTCGTGATGTAACCGTTGTTTCCTACAGCGAAACCAACAGCATCTTGGCGTGCTGAACCAGCGAAAGCGCCGTTATCATTTGTCCAGTAGTCACCAGAAATATTATATTTCCATGTACTATTGATTACTGCATTTTTGTAACCACCAACAACGAATGGTGTACCATTGATCGCGAACGCAGAGGCATTTGAACGAGTCAAATCGTACGTATATGAATTATCAGCTCTATTGATATCGTTCAATTTAGTCCATTTGCTACCATCAAATTTATAGAAATCTTTTGGGTAAGAACCATTAGAAATACCACCACCTACATAGGCTACATTATTGACAACAAAAGAGAAAGCTGCTTTTCTTTTCGCTGAAAAAGGAGCATCACTAATTGCTTGCCAAGTATTAGCAGCAGGATCATATTTGTAAAACTCATTGGTATTTGTTGTTCCACCACTAACTACAGTTTCACCGGTTCCAACATAAGCCGCACCGTTTAAAGTAAAAGCTACTGCATTAGACAAAGCAATAGGAAGTGGAGCAATGCTTGACCAAGCACCTTTTCCGCCGTTAGCTGTAGGGTCAAATTTGTAGAAATCTGTTAGGTTGTTTGTTCCGTCATTTCCACCACCAACATAACCGACATTACCAATGGAAAAGCCGATGGCACCGTTTCTCTCAACACCTGTGAAAGGTGCTTTTTCAGCCCAAGTATCTGATGCTGCGTCATACGCATACGTGTCTTTCACGCGGAATGGTTTACCACCAGCATTACTTGCTAGACCAGTAGTGACATATGCAACGTTATTTATCAAAAAGCTAGCAGCAGATGAAGTTTGTGGCCCTTTAAAAGCAGCTTTTGCAAACCATTCATCTGATTTGGTTGTGCTGTCGTCACTTTTTTTACAAGAAGAGATAGTTGTAACTGTAAATACAAAAGCTAATAAAACGAGTAGCCAATTTTTCTTGTTCATAAATTATTGAAATTTAGTATAAAGGATGTTTAATTTAATTTTCGGATCATTTTCATTATCTTTTGCCAATATTAATCTATTTCCAGTTGAAAACAAACCCGATGTTGGTAAAGATAGATATAATGAAGTATTATTGTATGCTGTTGTTTTAATTTTTGTCAAATATTCAATCAAATTGAATGTATAAGTACCATTAGAACCAAAATCATTGCCGCGCACTAATGTCGCCTGTTGCGTTGTTGTCGAATATGGAGACGTTAACAAACTGATCGGATTCCCATTATTACTTGCCACCATTAAAACCAAACTTTGAGGCTGATCAAAAATACTTGCGGCGCCATTAGGGACTTCAATGACAAGCTCTGCCTTATTAATCGCAATGGATGGATTGTTCACCAATTCTAATAACGTTGGAAACTCAATTTTTGCTACAACACCAGTTGAGCCCTCTAAAAATACATTTCCATCAGTTTGTTGACTCGCAAGTTGAGGATTTTTTAAGGTCAACGGTGCAAATTTTGTTGCAGAGCGATCCGCTTCAATTTGATTGTACTGGTAAGCTTTGTTGTCAATGGAAAAATATTGTTTGCCAACAGATTTTGTACCTTCATTATTCAGGAATGAATAATGGACCTGTAAAAATACAGTGTCTTTGAATCCAATAACTGCCGTATTGCTATTGTCAGGGACAAGTGCCAATCCTTTGAAATACTCTTGGAAACTTGTACTATTTTGAATCCGGTTGTCATTATTTTTGATCATTGTAAACAACTCATTGCTAATGCTGTTGTTGAATCTAAAAAATAAAGAATCTGCCGATTGTATACGCGGTTTAAAGGAAAGTTGTGCCAATGGCGTATTTTCATAAGCAAACTTTTGTTTACTGAATATTGCCGCAGAAGTGACAAAAACAGGACGTTCATCAACAGGTTTGGTTAAATCAATCTGTGTTTGCGTAATTTCTTCTGTGACACGGTGTACTGCTATCTTTTGTACTTTCGTTGTATCACCGTAAAAATATTTGTTTGGCTTTAATACCAAGGTCACAGAATCCAAGGTAGCATCGTCAGGTATAGAAGCATTACTTATCGTTCCTACTCCTAGGCGCATATAGGCGGTAGACTTCATACTACCCGTAACAGCATTGCTATTCTTTCCTACGAGCATTGTTCCAGTAGCAGAAGTCGGAATATCGTCCAATTGATAAGTCGAAACTTTGGCGGAAACCGTATCAATTGGTACTAAACCGATTGTTTCATCTCTTGAACTATCCAATGAGAGCGAAATGTCTTTATTACAACCAACAAAAGCGGCCAATGTAAAAAGTGGAAGTAAAAGTTGAATACTACGTCTCTTAAAGTCTTTAATCATATTAATTTTTGAATAGTGCAAAAGTAATCAATGCGAACTGTTAATCAGTGTTATATTTTGTTAAATATGGTTAATTACCACAGCGATTGCAAATCTAGTAATTTAAATTTGTTTTAGTTATGGGTAGAAGATTTAAATTACTGATCAGTTTGATCGTTTTAATAGGGGCAGGAATTACTGTAGTGCTAGGCTTTTGGCTTTATGGAAGTTATACCAATCGTCGCGACCTGTTCCTTTCTACCGCAGAGCGTTCACTCTTCAATGCTGTTCAGGAGGCATACCAAGCGCGCAATGGTGATCGGAAGTTAGATGGCCCCGAGGCTGATCGGAATCGCCTACTCCAAGATGTAAAACGAGAGCTTCTGGGCTTATTGCCAGCTGCTGAACTCGATAAGGCTTTACAACGTGTAAGCGCCGAACGACCTAAAAACGAGCGATTTGATCGCGAGATCCACAGTAGGCGGGAGAAAATGTTTCCCAAAGACCGCGAAGGGCAAGGCGCAATTATCCCGCCCTTTCTGTTCCGGGACTTTGAGATGAACAAAGCTAATCTGGATTTGATCGAAAGGAAGTTTAAAGAATCCCTGAACAATAAGAGCATAGCAGTACCATTTGAAATGGCTATTGTCACGATTCCACACGATCAAATCAAAGATGTACGACGCAAATACCGCGAAGCAAATCTTGCTTGGACGAGACCCATGATGGTTAATCCCATAAAAAATGAATTTCTTGTTATCAAGTTTCAGGAGGATTGGAAGTATTTGCTGTATAGCTTAAGTTGGCAGCTGTTGATCTCACTGCTTTTGATTGGACTGCTGCTTGGGACATTCTTCTATTTGATGAAAACCATTCTCAACCAAAATAAGATGGCCGAGCTGCGTAAGAACTTTGTCGATAACATGACGCATGAACTAAAAACACCGGTTTCCACTGTGATGGCAGCTATAGAAGCGATACAGTTGTATGGTGTGCAGGATGACCGGGAAAAGATGAATCGTTATCTGAATATCTCCAAAAAAGAACTGGAGCATCTGTCCAATATGATTGAAAAAGTGCTTCAGATGGATATTGATGCAACGAGAGAGATTGTGCTGCAGCGTTCTGATTTTGATCTTGTCGCGATGGTGAAAGGAGCCATTGAAGTTGCGCAGCTGAATAAGGCCAAGCAAGTGGACTTTAAGCTCATTGCCGTTCCAAGTGAGATAAGGATCAATGGCGATGAAGCCCACTTAAAAAATGTGATCAATAATTTACTGGAAAACGCGATAAAATATGCTGGACAGCACGTTTATATAGAGGTAGAAGTGAAGGAAATGAAAGAAAATGTCCATATTCGTATTACAGATAATGGTAACGGAATATCCGCAGAATACCATAATCAAATCTTTGATATGTTCTTTCGGGTTCCTTCCGGTAATCTGCACGATGTGAAGGGTTTTGGCTTGGGGCTTGCTTATGTCAAGCAGGTTGTAAAAAGGCACGAGGGCAAGATCACAGTGGACAGTGAGCTGGAAAAAGGGAGTACCTTTAATATCCGATTACCTTACAAATAAAAAGCAATATTTATATTTCAGAAAGAAAATAGGGCCGTTTATCGGACAGTAATTAGGCTGATTTATGCTAAAGATTTCTTAGAAACAAAGCCGAAATATATTTTGATTGAATGACAACGCTATGATTGAAATTTTATATGTAGAAGATGAGCCAAGTCTTGGGATGATCGTTGCCGATAGCCTGGAGGCGAATGGATTTAATGTCACCCATTGTAGCAATGGTCATGAAGCCTTGGAAGCATTTACAGCAGCTCGGCCGGATATTTTGGTCGTAGATGTCATGATGCCCGTGATGGATGGCTTTACATTGGCAACAAAAATACGCGAATCAGACACGCAGATACCCATTATCTTCTTGACGGCCAAAGTGCAGACAGAGGATGTTGTAAAGGGATTTCGTTTGGGCGGAGACGATTACGTCAAAAAACCGTTTAAGATTGAAGAATTGGTTGTGCGGATAGAGTCCCTGTTAAAAAATAGCCCCAAAATGCTGTTCGGCCAAAAGCTGATGATAGGAGACTATAGCCTCGATAGCCTAAAACATCAGTTGACCTATCAAGGTGAGGTGCTTAAGCTGTCTTTCCGTGAAAGTGAGCTGCTGCGGAAGTTATACGAACAAAAAGATAAGGTCATCCCACGCGAGGATATCATGCGCGCCTATTGGAGTCATGATAAATATTTTACGGGACGAAGCTTGGATGTGTTTATCAGCCGGATACGAAAATACCTCAGTCAGGATGACCGCATCAAGATTACCAATGTCAGAGGAGTTGGCTATATGCTTACTGTTGATTGATTGATTGATTGATCGGAGTGTTCCACGTGGATTGGCGATGGTGGTGCATATTAACGACGGGTTTTCGCTTCTCCTTTTCCGCCAAGTCCCCGAATATGGTAGGTAAAACTTAATATGGCGTAGCGCGTTATTGCATTTGATTGGGATATACGTACCCAAAGATCATTGACCTGCTGATTGATGTTTTTATTGTCATTAAATAGATCAAATACCGTGAGATTGATCTCGGCATTCCTACGTTTGAACAATTTCTTGCCGATAGAGACATTCCACAACAAACTTGTCGTACTTGGTGAATTCAGGATGCTGCCATTGTAAAGGTAGTTAAACGTTGAATTGAGTGTCCAAGTTTTTAATAAAGTCAATGCAATGGAATTACCAATGGTATGTTTATAGACCGAATAATTCGATTTTTCGCTGGCTGAGTTCTTGGAGAAGGCGATGTTTCCATTGTAATCCAGTCCGATGATGACATCCTTACTGAATGCCGTGTTTACACCGACCCGTTGACTCAGGCCGTACGTTTGCGCATTGACCTTTTCGAGATTCAATAAGGTGTAATTCTGGTTGAAATAGAGGTTATTGTTTAGGTTGAAGTTAAGTTTCCATGGTTCAAGGCGGTATCCAAGGCTATTTTGCCATTTGAGATTATAGACCCCATTGAAATTTTCGGGCCTGATGTATTGCCCACCAGGCCCGAGTATAACTTCCGCTGCGATCGTAAATGCTGAATCTGTGGTGAAAATGGTATTGGAGATTTTATGTTCAATAAAATCTGCTGTAATGTCAGAGGTGAAACTTCTGCCCGAGCCTTTATTGATCGATCTAAATTGTACCACAAGGTTATGGTCATATTCTTGCTTAAGATCCGGATTTCCCGAGCTAATGCGTAGTGGATTTTGATTGTCTATAAAATCTTGCAATTGCTCGATGGAAGGGGTATTTGTCTTTGCATTATACCGAAACTCGACCCGAGTATCCTTATTGAAATTATATTGGAAGTTGAGGTTAGGTAGTAGGCTATTGAAGCGGCTTTTTGTGGTCAGTATATTCGGAAACAATTTATCATTGACCTGTGAAGCCGTCTGATAATCTAAACCAATCTGAAATCTTATGCTATCCTTTTTGTTAAATAAGTAGGAAACCCCACCACTATGGTAAACAAAATCATTCCGGAATTCATTGGAAAGACGATTTTTTAATTCCCCTAGCTGGCCTGTTTCGGCCAGAAATTCATAGGTCCTGCGGTCCGAATAGCGTGCCGTATTCCGAAACGTATAATTCCCTTGCAACCGGGAATACTTACCGAGCATCTCGGTATAGGCTATCTTTGAGCGAAAGCCGTTATTGTCACCCATGGTATAGTTCCTATTGTTGACGGTGTCGACCCGGCTGAATAAGCCCTCTTTATAATAGGAGTTTAGCGCAAAATTTTCCGCATGACTCTTGTTGCTGTTAAATGAACCATTGAAATTAAAACTGATCGTGCGCCCAGGTTTGTTGAGTCTCCGCATGTAAGTGAGGTCTCCGCCCCAGTTGAAGTTTTCTCCAAAGCTCTTATTCCTACGGTCGGAACTATTCAGCATTTCTTCTAGATTTAACAAGGTATTGCCTGTGGAACTTGTATTCCTATCGTTACTTTGATAGGAGAAATTAGGCTGAAAGTCCAGTTTCTGAATCGAATCTATCTTCCAGTTTGCGCGGATAGATAAAGCATGATTGTTGCCGTAAGTACTGTTTAATTGATCTTGATTGTTGATTTGGTTGGCCCGGTTACCTGCCGTATATTCTGTTTTATTTTGGCTGACGATGTTATTGTCCGTATAGTTGTAGGTATAATTCGCATTGAAGTCCATGCGGTCATCGAAAAAGCGATCCAAGTAGTTGAAACCGGCGTTAAAGCGCGTCGTCACCCCTTGTCCGGTACGTCCTCTGGTGTTTCCGCGGGTCGCAAAACCATTGGGCTGATTAACATTGTTGGTATTGATGTCAATTGAATATTGCCGTTTGGGGTTCATTTTGGTTACCTGTGTATTGACGGCATATTTTCGGTCGGGACCCGCACCTCCGGAGAGCTTGCCAAAATAGGATTTTCTTTTATCAGGCTTGGTGACAATATTGATCACTTTCATGCGTTTTCCATCGTCAAAACCACTAAACTTGGCCTGCTCGGTTTTGTCATCGATAATTTGGATCTTGGCGATAACATCGGCCGGAAGGTTTTTTAGGGCAACCTTAGGATCGGTGCTAAAAAACTCCCGACCATCAATAATAATCTTATTGACAGGCTCGCCCTGCGCTTTTACATTGCCATCTTCATCAATTTCAACACCAGGAATCTGTTTGACCAATTCGTCAGCATCTGCAAAATCCTGCGTGATATATTTCTTGGTGTCAAACTCCAGCGTATCTCCTTTAACCTGTATACTGCTCGAAGAAATGTTAATTTCATCCAGTACAATCTCGGCATTAGTGAGTTTAAACATTAAATCGATTGTTTGCCCGATTAGTTTTACACGCCGAAGATCCATGCTGTAGCCCATCGGCTGTGTACTGACCAAATAATCTCCGTTGGGAAGTGTACTGCTGCTGAACCGGCCCAAAATGTCTGTCGGAACCTGGACTTTACTGGAATCTTTTACCGCTATAATGGTGATGCTTGCACCTCTGATAGGCTGCGAAGTCGTATTGTCAAGCAGCTTGCCCGTAATATACTGTTGGGCTTGCCCGTTTTTCCCCAATAGCGATAAGCAGATAGAAAAGAACAAAATGGTCCAAAGTTTGATCTTCATCGGTCGAGGTGCAAATGTGTTTTAATGTGTTGTTGACGGTTATATAATTTTATTTCCCAAAAATATGGCACTATTTGTTACGAATTATTATCATTTTAGTTACAATAACCCCAAGTGAATGGAAAGATTAGATATATTTGCAGTAGAATTATAAAATCAACTGAACAAGTCCGTATAACGATCGAGTGATATGCGGATATAGATTAAAAAAATAAAAGATGAAAGAAAGTGTTTTGAGTAGAAAAGAGCGTATTATGAAAGAAGCCTTGTTGCTTTTTTCAGATCAAGGCTATACGAATACCTCTACCAAAACGATTGCCCAAAATGCAGGAGTTTCCGAAGCATTAATCTTTAAACATTTTGGGAATAAAGACGCACTGTTGGTTTATTTGATTAAATCAGGTTATCGTAAGGTTCTTACGCACCACCGCGGAATGATGACCTATCGTGAACCAAAGGAATTTCTGCGCACAATGATCAATCTACCCAATAAATTGGTTACCGCGGAACCCTTATTTTGGAAATTGCAGGAGCGTTTGTCTCATCACCCCTTTTCCAAACAACAGCACGAGCAGTTTATGAAGCCTGTGCAGCCCATTATCCATCGTGCTTTTGAAGATCTGAACTATGAAAATCCAGATCTCGAAACACAATTTCTCTTGTTGATTATCGACAAGCTGTGGAAAAAGGAAGCGATAGGTGAATTGGAAAATGTGATGGAGTTGACGCTGTTTCTAGAGAAAAAATATAACCTGATTTAGCTTAAAAAGCTGAATTATAGTCTTTTCTAAACATCTATTCCTTGATAAAGTTCTTTCGTGCTTATCAAACCGATAATTGAATTGTAATCGTTGGATGGCAGTTGTATTCCGGCGCTGTTATTTTTCTATATATTAAGTGTTAGTATTGCTCCCACCAATTGACATGCGGTATATTTCAGCTCTGCACCTTACGAATTGCTGTTTTATGCGTGTTTATATGAAATTGTTGCAAAAACAATTTCATATTGTCCAAAATAATAACGTCCTTAGTATTTCTATTTTAAATACATTATACAAACTAATTTATGTTCAAAAAACTCGGTCTGGGAATATTGGCATTAGTCGGCACAATTTCTTTTTTGAAAGCTCAGGACAAAAAAGATTTTGTGAAATACATCAACTCCCAGCATGCATGGGTCGATGCGGTATTCAATACGTTGACGCCAAAAGAAAAAGTTGCACAGTTATTTTTGGTTAGGGCACACACCAATTTAGGACAGAAATATATTGACTCCGTAGCTCAGGTTATACAGGACCAACATTTGGGCGGTCTCGTTGTTTTTCAGGGCGGTCCTGTCCGCCATGTTGATATGTTCAATCGGTATCAATCCCTGTCCAAGGTCCCATTGATGGTGACATTTGATGGCGAGTGGGGATTAGGCATGCGTATGCCAGATTCTACTTTGTCGTTCCCTTATCAGATGACTTTAGGGGCCGTTCAGGATAATCAGTTGATTTATCGCATGGGACGTGAGGTTGCTTTAGACTTCCAACGTATAGGTATGCATTTCAATTTTGCCCCTGATGTAGATATCAACAATAACCCTAAAAATCCCGTTATCGGTATCCGCTCCTTCGGTGATAATAAATATAATGTAACCCAGAAAGCTAAAGCGTATATGGACGGTATGGTGGATGGTGGTATCCTGGCTTCCATTAAACACTTCCCGGGGCATGGCGATACAGATGTGGATTCTCATTATGATCTGCCGCAACTACCTTTTGACAAAAAACGCTTGGATACCCTGGAGTTGTATCCGTTCAAAGAGCTTATTAAAGCCGGTGCACCTGCTGTTATGGTGGCCCACATGAATATTCCGAGTTTAGATGATACGCCTAATATGCCATCTTCCATCTCTAAAAAGGTTGTAACCGATCTTTTGCGTAATGAACTTGGCTTTAAAGGACTAACAGTTACTGATGCAATGGACATGAAAGGTGTAAAGAAGTTTTTTCCAAATGGAGAAGCCGACGTACAGGCGATTATCGCAGGGCATGATTTACTTGAAGTGTCGGAGAATAGCAAGCGTGCGATCGATTTGATTGTAAAAGCTATTGAAGAAGGACGTATCACGCAGGCCGATATTGATGCGCGGGTAAAACGAGTGCTTGCCGCTAAGCTCTGGCTTGGTTTAGATAAATATCAGGCAACTGTACAACAGAATCTATACCATGATTTACATCGTGCTTCAGCTGTTCAACTCATTGACGAACTGTCCGATGCAGCGATCACCGCTTTGAACTCGACAGAAAAATTAAAATCCTTCAAAAAGGATTTACCTACGGCTATTATCAACATTGGTATTACAGCCAATCAGACCTTCCAAAATGAATTGGCTAGTGCACTCACAAATGAAACACAATATTTCATCACGGATAGCACAAGTAAGGAAGATATCAAACGTCTTACCAAAGAAATCAAGAAGAACAAACAATTTATTATTGCCGTACACGATACGAGACTTCGTCCACGTCCGACCATGGTATTAAATAAAGATGTTCAGGGCCTGATGAAGAAATTTGCAAAAAAATCAATCCTGACTTTATTTACCAATGCCTATGCTGTGGATGGATTTGAAGCATCCAAAAAAGCAAAAACAATTTTGCTGGCCTATCAAAATGATGCTTTCATGCAGAAAGCGGCAGTGAAAACTATTTTAGGGCAAAATACGCCGAAAGGAAAACTCCCTGTTACGATAAACAAAAAATTTAAATACGGACAGGGGAAATAAAGCATTATAAAATCACACCAACACGGTACCTCTTCCAAAAATGGCCCTCCTGCAATTGCAAAGCCATTTCGGAAGGGGTATTTTTTTTAGCAACACTTAAATCTCTTCATGGGCGGACCTGCTATCGGATGGCTTACTTTCATTTTTCATACGGTCAATCGCCGTCACGACATATTTATACTTTTGATGCTGTTTGATATCGTCATCGGTATATTGAAGCTTATCCCCATCAAAGGTGATAAAAATGATTTTTCCAGGGTCTTTAATGTTTACTTTTTCATCGAGGTTGAAGCGATAGATCACATAGCCATAAGCCGACTCCCCATCATTGGCCACATCGGGTTTTTGCCAAAATAAGGTATTCATTTTACCATTGGCCGAATTTTTCACCAGAAGACCGAAGGGGGCATTGGGTGGGATACTATCTAACCAAGGCATTGTAGGGGGTAAAGCCGGTGTACGGTACAGGTCATTTCGCATGGAATCCTGCAGTCCAACAAGATTGTCCGTGAGTGACTTGGAACTGAAATAAATACTTCCCTCCGCATCGTGCTCCTCCCTTAAGTGGCGTACCTGTCTGGGGATCTGACTACGGTCTGTCCAGCCGATTTTATTTTCGGTAACACGATAAGCTCCATGCCCGACATAAAAGTGACGGCCATAGGTGTGTTTCTGCCACCAGTCAACCAAGATCTCATAGGCTGCTGCGCGATTTTTGAATGGAAAGTAGATCTGTGGATTGATATAATCGATCCAACCTTCCTGCATCCATTTGACACCGTCAGCATACAGTTCCCGGTAAGCGCTCAGACCACGGGTATCTGATCCGGCACTGTTATTTTCTTTGTTGTCCCATACCCCACAAGGACTAATGCCATATTTGACATATGGTTTTATCTTTTTGATGGCAACACCAAGATCGTGCACCAGTACGTTGACATTGTTGCGTCGCCAGTCGTCAATTTTCTCGATCCCATTATTATATTGACCAAAGGTAATCTGATCCGGTACCGGTGTATTTCTGCTATCGGGATAGGGGTAAAAATAATCATCGAAATGAATGCCATCTACATCGTAGTTTTTGACCACATCCATGATGACATCAATAATATATTTGCGAACTTCCGGAATACCGGGGTTGAAAAGCTTCTTGCCAGCATAGGTGAAGAACCATTCCGGGTGACGCTTGGTAATATGCTCATCCGAAAAATGAGCCGGATTTAATGTTGTGGAAGCACGATACGGATTGAACCAGGCATGGAGTTCCATTCCTCTCTTGTGGGCCTCGGTGATGGCAAACTCCAAGGGGTCATAAAATGGCGAAGGTGGTAATCCCTGTTTCCCGGTTAGATATCTACTCCATGGTTCTCTGCCCTTCGCGTAAAATGCGTCGGCAGCTGGACGTACCTGCAAAATAATGGCATTCAGTCCCGCGCTGCGGTGCTGGTCCAATAAATCAATAAACTCCTGTTTTTGCTGTGCGACATTATTGCCCGCTTTGACAGATGGCCAGTCAATATTACCTATGGTTGCAACCCACACGCCACGAAACTCCCGCTTAGGTAGTTGCTGGGAATACGTTCTAATCGAAAATAAACAGATAACAATGGTAAAAAAAGAATATAAATATGTTTTTCCCGTCATTCTATAAATTATAGCCAACAAAGATAGGGAAGCATTTCTTACTTTTTCCCTAAAAAATGTAAGATGTTTGTTGGATACTTGTTAAAAGAACCTGAGCTTGGTTTTCAAATTGATAATAATGCAAATACAAGTAACATTGTACTTTATTTGTGCTAATTTAGATGCGGTTTTCACAAAAGCAATGGCTTGATCGGCTAATCACAATAAAAAAGATTATGAGCAAAGAACAAATATCCGTTTTTGACATGTTTAAGATTGGTATAGGGCCCTCGAGTTCGCATACCTTGGGACCTTGGCGTGCAGCCCAGCAATTTACAGCTGTTCTTAGGTCAAAAGGTGTCTTGCATGAAGTCGAACAAGTCAAAATCCTGCTGTATGGTTCTTTGGCCAAAACCGGTGCTGGACATGGTACCGATATTGCTGTGCTCCTGGGACTAAGTGGAGATGATCCGGTTACCTTTGATGTCAATAGCGTGATGCCCAAAGTCGAGCATATTAAGACAGTCGGCGAACTGGAAGTCGCTGGCGAACGGACGATTCCTTTTTCCTATCCGGAAGACCTCTTGTTTCTATACGCGGAAAGTTTACCTTTTCACCCCAACGCAGTGACCTTTCAGGCATTCCTATCCAATGGTAAGGCAATTACTGAAACCTATTATTCGATAGGGGGTGGTTTTGTGGTGCAGGAAAATGATACTGAAGGTGTTTTGTCTGAAGTGGACCTTCCGTTTCCTGTCGATACTGCACAGGAACTCTTGCATTGGACGATGAAAACGGGTCTGAAAATCTCGGAGCTGGTCCTTGAAAATGAATGTGCATGGCGTGAAGAAAGTGAAACCGTGGCAGGCGTTTTGAATATTTATAAAACAATACATGAATGTATCTACCGCGGCTGTCATACTGGCGGGACATTACCTGGGGGCTTAAATGTCGAACGTAGAGCAGCCAAGCTAAACAAGAAGTTAATGCAGGGACGAAGTTATCAAGATTATGAGTCCTGGGTAGCGGCCATTCGCGAGGGCGGCCAAAACTTTCAATATATTCTGGATTGGGTAAGTTGTTTTGCACTTGCCGTAAATGAGGAGAACGCCTCTTTCGGACGTGTGGTTACAGCTCCTACCAATGGGGCCTCAGGCGTTATCCCAGCGGTGTTGCAATATTACATTACTTTCCACGACGGAATGCTTGAAAATAAAATTATCCAATTTATTCTTACCGCATCCGAGATCGGATCGATATTTAAGAAAAATGCAACCATTTCAGCCGCAATGGGCGGTTGTCAGGCCGAGATTGGCGTTTCATCAGCGATGGCAGCCGGCGCGCTGACAGAAGTACTCGGCGGATCACAGCGCCAGGTGCTGATGGCTGCCGAGATTGCCATGGAACATCACCTCGGATTGACATGCGATCCAATCGGTGGACTGGTACAAATTCCTTGCATCGAACGCAACACAATGGGAGCCATTAAAGCCATTACTGCGGCACAATTGGCACTGCAATCGAATCCGGATAAAGCAAAAGTAAGTTTGGATACAGTGGTTAAAACTATGTGGGAGACTGCTTTGGATATGAATGCCAAATATAAGGAAACAGCAGATGGTGGATTGGCCGTCAATATTCCATTGAGTTTGCCGGAATGTTAATGACTGCCGAAGTTTTCTCGTTTTTCGTATCTTTGACGCGGTAAAATAGATCTATTCTTATAAAGAGCATAAACGAATGAAATATTGTGCAATCGCCTCCGGAAGTAATGGGAACTGTTATTATGTCGCTAAAGATGATTCTGCTATCTTGATAGATGCTGGAATCAACAGCAAGCATATACACCTGCGGATGTACAACCTGGATATTTTACCGACTCAGATCAAAGCAATTTTCATTACCCATGAACATTCTGATCATATTAGGGGCCTATCTGTATTTGCCAAAAAATATAATTTACCGGTTTATATTACCAAGGGAAGTTACGATGGCACCCGTTTGCATCTTCCATCCCATTTGGTCCATATCATTTCTCCTGATGAGGTTGTTGAAATTGGAGGACTTAAGGTGTACGGTATTCCCAAATATCACGATGCCAAAGAACCATGCAGCTTTCTTGTCTCAGATGGAACATACAATATCGGTGTCCTGACAGATATTGGACGACCTTGCGAAAATGTGCAGCATGTTATTCAACATTCGGATGTTTTGCTCCTGGAATCAAATTATGACGAGGAGATGTTGCGTACAGGACGCTATTCCTATTTTCTGAAAAATCGGATCAGCAGTGGTTGGGGACACTTGTCAAATCGTGTTGCCGTCGAACTGTTTAACGCCTATAAAACCGACCGTCTTAAACATCTTATCCTCACTCACCTCTCCGGCGAAAATAATACCGTCGATCTGGTACAGCAAACTTTCGAACCACATTGCGAACGTATCCAGCTACATGTCGCGACACGTTACCAGGAAACAGAATTATTCGACCTGAAACTTGTGCTGGAAAACCATGTGGCATCTTTTTCAATCCTTTCCGCACTCTCTTCCTAACTAACAACGCTCTTTTTGTTCGCTGTATTTCTTCAGTTAAAGCGTAAGAATACTGTAAAATGAAAAAATTAGTTGTTTTAAAAAGATTTCCTGTTATATTTGCTTTGTTTTTAATCAGTCTAAATAATATCTTTTATACTTATTTGGACAACAAGAAACAAAAAACACCATGTAATAGACGGCAATCTATCACATGGCGTTAATCTACATACAGCGGCAACTGCATGTAGATGACTGAAACAGCACGCTGTGTCAGTTACTCCCGATATACGATATGGAAGAACTTGCAAGATAACGAATTTTATTATTTTATTCGTTGTTAAGCATATGCAAAACCTGCAAATTCTCCCATAATAAGTTGAAGAAAACTAAACATCAATCAACATATTATGAAAATTTTAATTTCATTTTTCACATTTCTTACGGTATTACTGTGTAGTCACTCTAGTCATGCCCATGCCCTTTGGATTGAATCATCTTCTTATGGAACGTTAAACCAATCCCATGAAGTCAAGGTATATTACGGCGAGTTTGCAACGAATGAAAGAGATCAGGTCGACAAATGGTACTCCGACGTGAAGGACTTCTCATTAATGTTGCATGCCCCGGGACAGGAACCCGTCAAGCTTCAATTGACGAATCAAGGCGATCACTTTAGCGGTTCATTCCAACCTACAGCAGCCGGAACCTATTTCCTATCCATTGTTAAAGCACCTAAAGATCTAGGCGGTAAAACGAAATATGAATTTTCTTCCTTAGTGCCTGTTATCGTAGGAAAGTCTGCAACACTCGATTATAAAAATGTAAAAAGCCCATTGCAAATTGAATTGCTTGGTGCGGCTAACGCAAAAAAGGGGCAACGTATACAAGCAAAGATCACCAGCTTCGGCAAAGCTGTTCCACAGGCCAAAGTTTCTGTTTTTTCGACTACCGGTTGGGGAAAAGAGTTTGTTGCGGACGAGCATGGCATCCTGACATTTGACGCAATATGGGCTGGTCCATACGTCTTGGAAGCAAGTACGTTTGCTGAAACTGCAGGTGAACATGAAGGGAAAGCCTATGCTTCGACATGGCAGGGAAGTACGACTTTCATTACTGTCAAATAACCGCAGCTACAGCGCAGACAGCATAAGGGTCTAATCTGAAACGATGGCAACACCAATGGGTCCTTACAAAAAAAATATCTAAGAAAAATCTACTATAATAAAACATCTACCATACTACATTCATGAATAAAACTTTATCCTTTTTGGCTATTCCTATGATTAGTTCGGTCTTTTCTGTTGCACAAGCACAGACGAACAAAGTCATTGAAGGAATTCTTATCAATGAAAAATCCGAACCTATCACAGGAGCGACAGTAAAATTAACTAATACAGGTGTTACCACCAGCACAGATAGTGAGGGGCATTTCGCTTTTCATAAGCTTTCATCCAAAACCTACCATATCGAGATTAAAGCGATCGGTTACGGTAAGCATACGATGGAAGTGAACGTAACAGATGAGACGGCAAACCTTGGTCCCATTATCTTAAAGGACCAATCGCAAGCTATTGACGAAGTTGCGGTTTATGGTAAATACTATGAGCATTATAAGTTTGACAGTATCTCCGGATCGTTACGCCTTAAAACACCAATCCTAGAGCTGCCTCAAAATATACAGGTTATTTCTTCCGATTTAATGGCAGATCAACAGGTTTTCGACATTGTTGATGGTATTACGCGTAATGTTAGTGGCGCAACACGTCAGGGCCATTGGGACAACCAATATGCCAATATCCGTATGCGTGGCTCTAAGATCCCTGCATTCCGTAATGGGATGAACATTGAAGCTTCTTGGGGGCCTACAGCCGAAGATGCAAGTATGATCGAACGGATCGAATTTGTAAAAGGACCAGCCGGTTTTATGCTTGCCAATGGCGAACCTGGCGGCTTTTATAATGTGGTAACAAAAAAACCTACCGGTAATACCAAGGGGTCTGTTACCCTGAATACAGGGAGCTTCAGTACCTATCGCGCTGCCGTTGACTTGGATGGTAAATTGCGCAAAGATGGCAAACTGCTTTACCGTCTGAATGTGGCCGGACAACAAAAAGATTTTTTTACAAAATATAATTACAGTAACCGGCTTGTTATAGCGCCAGTGGTTACCTATAAAGTAGATTCTTTGACGAACTTAACATTTGAATACACCTACCAAGGGTCTACCTACCTATCAAATGGTAATTATACGTTCTCACCCAAAGGATTTGCCGATCCGGGTATTGCCAATGACTTCTTCTATGGTGATCCCTCCATGGAGCCCGGAAAGCTAAAAGACCATAGTGCCTATATTTACCTGGATCGCAAACTAAACGAAAACTGGAAATTGCATGCACAGATGGCCTATTTCAATTTTGATATGAAAGCCACCAGTACATGGCTGAATTACATGAAAGCCAATGGCGATATGCCACGTTATTACAGTATTGCCGACGAACATGGTGAAAATAGTTTTGGTCAGGTTTCCTTAAATGGAGAGGAATATACTGGAAGCGTTCGTCATCGGATTTTAATCGGTGCGGATTATGGTAATAAGAAGTTTTGGGGCGATTTCAGAACGATTTTGGATTCGATTCCTTCAGCGCCGCTCAACGTCTATGATCCTAAATACGGTATTCCAGGCAGTGTATTCCCTGCGCTGGATCGTTCGCAGAGTGTAAAGGTCCGTGCGGGCGGTAGCAACTACGTGACTTCAACAAACTATATGTCATTCTACGCGCACGATGAATTGGCGTTCCTGGAAGAGAAATTGCGTTTATCGCTTGGCTTACGCTATACAATTAATGAGACCATAGGAAAAACGTCTGTAGCTGACAGAACCGATAAAGCATTTACGCCGAGGGTAGGGTTGAGCTATTCGATCGATAAATCCATGAGTGTATATGGCTTGTTTGATCAATCTTTTGTTCCTGTCGCTGGTACCGACTGGGAAGGTAATGCTTTCAAACCAATACGCGGAAATGATTTAGAAGCAGGTGTTAAGAAAGAGTGGATGGGTGGAAAATGGATCTCCACGTTAAGTGCCTACACTATTGCCCGTAAAAATGCGCTGGTAGCTGACCCCGATCCGAGTCACGTCGTTAATGGTGTGTCATTCCAGACCCAATTGGGAGAAACCAGAAGCAAGGGTATCGAATTTGATGTCACCGGTGAAATTATTAAGGGGCTGAATGTGAATGCAAATTATGCCTTGACAGATTCGAAGATCTCCAAAGATACCAAAGAAGAAAATATAGGTAATATCACTCCGAATACGGCCAAACATACAGCCAATGCATTTGTATCCTATCGTATTCAGGATGGGAAAGTGCGTGGACTTGGCTTTATGGGAAGTGTTCAGGGAATGTTTGACCGTGCAGTTGGGACAACAAAAGAAAGTAATTTCAAGAATTATCTGCGTACCGATGCAGGCATCAGCTATCAAAAAGGGAAGTATGCCATTTCGGTCGTAATCAATAATGTGTTGGACAACCGCAAATTGCTGACTGCTGGATCGATCTCCAAAGCAAGTGCGGCCGTTCAGAAGCTCGGTGGTGTGGATTATTATTCCTATATCGTCGAAGCTAGACGTAACTTCCGTATGGGAGTGACCTATAAATTTTAACGGACCGATCCAGATAAATTATAGAATCGATGTATAGTACACTGTTAATCGTTATACTCATGGGAGCCTATCTTTTTTACAACACGAGCAAAAAGGTGAAGTTTGGCCCTAGACCACAATGGCTTGAAAAATTGTGCGCACAAACGAAGTTTGTGCGCACATTGAGCATGCTGCTATTGATCTTTCCATTTGGAGCTGTTCTTTATCTGCAAGGTTTTGGAGCAGGTTTTTTTGCTTTTTTTGCCTATTTCATGTGCATGATGTGTCTTGTGGTCCTATTAAATCCTTATCGCTATTTCAAATTATACCCAATTATGGGATTGTATGTATTTAGCCTTTGTGTTGAATTATTGATTTCTTAATCGATTAAATATGCCTGCTAATAAAAAATACCTCAGTACGCCCTTTCAGCGATTCCTGAAAATTACAGCCGGATTTATCGGTGGTTATGTCGTCATGATCTCTTTCCACGTTTTGGTCACTCATATTTTTGAGAAAAAGGATGTTGTTGCCACGGCTTGCTTCACGGGTTATCTCCTATGGGCAGTACTGCTCTTGTTGGCCTTTCTTGCTAAGAGTGGATGGAAAATATGGGGATTATACTTACTCTTGGCGGCAGTTTTTTCGCTGCCTTATTTTTTCAAAATGTAATTGACCATGAATAACCGAAATTATAATATCTATTTCAATACGCATACCATTAGTGGCATTATTATTTGCGCTATCCTTTATGTGATATTCTTTGCGGGATCATTTGCGTTTTTTAGGAATGAAATTGCTGCCTGGCAGAATAATACGTCGTATAAGACTTATCGCGAAGATCATAAAAACGTTGATCATTTGCTCGACTCACTCAAAGGACAAACAAATTTGCATGGACGCGATATTACCTTTTATATGTACCGGGAAGGGACTTCAGCCTACTTGGGCTTGAGTGCATCCAACGATAGTATACTCAATAAAGAAAACCTGGCGAAGATCACGCCTGAACAAAAAGCTGCAAAAAAGTTTAGCCGCAGAAGGGGTGGAGATGATGATTCAAAGAACTTTACCTATAATTTTGCTAATAAAAAGGCTGGAGACTATGTGCAGAATTACGATATGGGCGAGTTTTTATTTCGTTTGCATTTCTTGGCCCAGCTCAATCAGGTGCCGATTCGGGTAGGCATAGCGCCATTTGGTTATCTTATTGCAGGTATTACCGCTTTTATTTTTCTGTTTGCCCTTATTACCGGGTTATTGCTGCATTGGGATAAGATCGTCTCAAATTTCTTTGTGTTCAGACCCTTCAGTAAATGGAAAACGGTATGGACTGATATGCACACCGCATTGGGCGTCATTGGTTTTCCGTTTCAATTTATCTTCGCGGTAACAGGTACGTTCTTGATCATCAATTCAGTACTCGCTTTGCCGCTGAGCAAGTTGTTGTATGATGGTGATCAGCAAAAAATGTATCAGGAGATGGGGGTTAGTGCCGAAACCAATTTTCCTTATACCTACAAACCTTTAAATGCAGACATTAATATCGCTCCATTTTTAGATCTGGCAAAACACAAATGGCCGGAAGCCGATTTTCAGCGTATTACGATCAAAAACTACGCAGACTCCAATATGCATGTTATCATGGAGCTGGAACCGCATTTTAACAAAAGCTTTGCTGGATCGGGGCTGTTGTCTGTGCGAGCGGCCGACAATAAAGTTGTTGCCGAGAAATCACCAGTTAGCGATGCTAGCTATGCAGATGGGGTGCGCAGCATTATATACCGGTTGCATTATGGCGATTATGGAGGCTATCCGCTCAAGATGGTGTACTTTATTTTGGGAGTTATGGGGTGTCTTGTTATTATCTCGGGTATATTGATCTGGTTGGTAGCGCGTGACAAAAACAACGTAATTCCACGAAAACGAAAATTCAATTTCTGGGCGGCCAATATTTTCACGGCAATATGTTTGACGATGTTACCTGTCACTGCATTGACTTTCATTGCTATTAAATTGAGCCCTGAGGTCAATCAGGATTTTATATACCGCGTTTATTTCTATAGCTGGCTCCTATTTTCACTGTATTACATTATCCGGAGAAGCATACGCAGAACCAATCGCGAAACATTGCTGGTTGGAAGCATATTGGCATTTTTTATTCCACTTGCCAATGGTTTTATGACTGGTAACTGGATCTGGGATACCTTCCGCAATGGACAGCGGGATATTTTCGTCGTCGACTTTTTATGGCTGATGATCGGTATAATTGGTGTAATCGCCTATAACAAGACTAAAAAATTCTTTGAGACGATTCGTTAACAAAGATTCTTTTCTCTCTGCGAAGGTATACACTTTGTTTTTTGATTCCAAGGGTGCTCACAAGGTGCCCTTGGAACGTTTATAGGGTACGGCTTAAATACCTTTAAGGTCAGATCCTGGTAGACAATGCCTCATGGCGCAGAGCAATTCTTATCCAAGGATACCATACTGATGATCGCGGAAATTTCCTCTTACAATACAGCCTTAAAAAATCGGCCGAGGCGCATCAGATCCTGTGCTGTCTTTTCGTTCCAGTCCACAGCATAGTTTAGCCGAATACAGTTCTTAAACTGATCGTGCTGTGTAAACATCCTTCCCGGAGCAAAACTCAACTTTTGCCTAAGCGCATAATCGTAGAGCACCGTTGAGTCTATCTTTTTGTCCAGCTCTAACCAAAGTACAAAGCCACCTTCGGGCTGCGACATTTTGGTATTTTCCGGAAAATGGGCCTCAATGCTGTTTCTAAAATTGACATAATTGCTGTACAGTTTTTTTCTGAAGCTATTGAGGTGATGGTCGTACCGGCCGATCTGCAAGAATTTGGAAACAGCTTCCTGGTAAATTGCAGGCTGCGAAATCGTTTGTATGAGCTTTTGTTTTAGGATCTTATCTTTGTATTGCCCGGGCTCAACCGAGCCGAAAACTTGGGGCTAATACTTTGGTAAATGATCCACACCACATCACCAGTCCCTCTTCGTCAAAATATTTGCATGGTTTGGGCCGTGACGAACCGAAATAGATGTTTCCATATAGGTCGTCTTCAATCAATGGAATATGGTGGTGTGCGAGCAGTTTGACAAGCTCTTTCTTGTGCTCCTCAGGCATGAGTGCGCCCAATGGATTGCTAAAGTTGGTGACAAAACAACAGACATCAATTTTATGAATAACTTTTTTCAGGGCATCCAATTCAATTCCCGTAATAGGGTGGGTCGGAATCTCGATGGTTTTGAGGCCCAGTAGTTGAAAAGCCTGAATAAAGCCAAAGTAAAGGGGGCTTTCTACCGCTATGGTGTCGCCGGGTTTAGTGACGGCACGAAGGCAGCTGTAGATGGCATTCATGGCGCCCGACGTGATAATAAGATCCTCGTCACTTATTTTTCCCTCAAGTACCAATGACCATTTGGCAATTTCTTTCCGTAAGCTCGGACTTCCCTGTACCTGTCCATATTGATCACCGTAATCATGCAGCTCATGAACCGACTCTATAATGCATCGATTAAGTTTCTGAATCGGAAGTAATGATGCACTGGGTAAACCCAGTGAAAAGCGTGTAATTTCCTTGTCTTCCAGGGAGTGGAAAACTTTATCGATCAATGCCGCGGGATCTTGTTTCTTTTCGTCGATTTTGAAGGTAGAAATGGACGGGATAGCCATCCGACGAAGCCCGGATCGGCTAACGAAATAGCCTGATTTGGGGCGTGATTCAATGAGCGATCGACTCTCTAGTTCCATATAGGCACTTTTTGCCGTATTTAAACTTACATTGTATAATTTCTGAGCGCTGCGGACAGAAGGTAAACGATCGCCATAGACCAAGGAACCATTTTTGATCTGGTTTTCAACAATATTGGCTATTTTTTTATATAACAGTTGCTGTTCCATCCTTATGCTAATTTACTGTTTCTGTTTTGATTTAACCAGTTATTATATCGGCGGATTCCTTTTCTGAGCGATTCTTCCGAACCAAATAGGTTCATCAACTGTTGCTCAAAGAAGGATTGCGCTTTGTTCATAAATACGTTGGAAAGCGTATCCGAAATAGGACCGTCGTAGGTCATTTCGACCGACAGTAAATTCTTTCTGCAGAGTATTACAGACGAAAAGGCTTTTAATTGATTGCCTTGGTCGAGCACCAGGAAAGGCATGCTTATGCGTGCTGTATCTACCTGCTTTTTGTTTTGTATTTCTTTGATAAGCGCTAAATCAGAAAGATCCACTTGTCTGATCAGATACGGTTGATGTGCAGTTGTCGCCATAAGAATAAATCTTTTTGCTAATTTAAGAAGGGTACAGGATGCTGTTTAGGTACAGAGTGCCGTTAAAATAGGGGTACAGAAAAAAATTAGGTTGCCCGGTGATTTTTGTAATTTCCATTTGAGATCTTTACACTACGAAAAGGATATCTCCGGATCTATAGATTATGAAGTAGTATGCACAGCTTATTTCCTTTATTTATCGCAATGATTGCGATCATCGTATTGATCGAAATGTGGGCGACCAAACTACGGGTAGCCTATCCCATTCTCTTGGTTCTGGCGGGGCTATTCATTAGTTTTATTCCCACTTTGCCCGTAGTGACGATTGATCCGGACGTCATCTTTCTCATTTTTCTACCGCCCTTGCTTTGCGAGGCTTCTTGGTCAATTTCGTTTAAGGAGATGAAGAAATGGTGGCGTATTATCGGGAGTTTTGCCTTCTTGGTTGTATTCTTTACGGCACTTTCTGTCGCGGTTGTTGCCAATTATTATATACCGGGGTTTACACTAGCGTTGGGCTTTCTGCTGGGAGGCATTGTGTCACCGCCAGATGCTGTCAGCACAGGAGCGATTATGAAATTTGTGAAAGTTCCCAAAGCTACTTCTGCGATCCTGGAAGGCGAAAGCCTATTAAATGATGCTTCTTCCTTGATCATTGTACGTTTTGCTCTTATTGCTGTTGGGACAGGTCAATTTGTATGGGGACAAGCTGCGGTATCCTTTATCTGGATGCTGGTCGGTGGTGTGGGTATTGGCCTGTTATTGGGTTGGTTTTTTATACAGGCACACAAGCGTCTACCGACAGATGCGCCCTCGGATATTGCACTTACCTTGATTGAACCTTACTTTATGTATTGGATCGCAGAGCAATTTCATAGCTCAGGGGTGTTGGCTGTCGTTGCCGGTGGCCTTTTGATGTCCGGTCAGCGGCTGACATTTCTCAATAGTACGAGCCGGGTGCGGGGGCTGAGTGTCTGGGAGAGTTTTGTATTTATCCTGAACGGTATCATATTTTTTATTATTGGATTAGATCTTCCGGAGATTGTTGCGGGTTTGCGGTCCAATGGAACGTCGCTGTTAGAAGCCATCGGGTACGGTCTTTTGGTAACGGGAGTATTGATCCTTGCTCGTATTATCAGCTCGTATGCAGCCATGATTGCTACCCTTATTTTTCGCCCGGGTGTGGCGCCAAGATCGAGATCTACCAAACAGCGTTTTCTAATGCCTCTTTTGTTGGGCTGGACCGGCATGCGTGGTGTGGTGTCATTGGCAGCAGCATTATCCATTCCTGTCTTTATGAATGGTGTGGATATTCCGCAGCGAAACCTGATCTTATTCATCACCTTTGTCGTGATCTTATCCACGCTCTTGATACAAGGGCTTACTTTACCCTACTTAATCAAAAGGACTAGACTATTTGAAACTTTTGGAGAAGAGCCCGAAGAGCAGGTCCGTAGTCGCATGAAGCAAGGGTTGAAACATCATGTTTACCAATTTCTAAAAGATAAACATGAGAAAGAGCTGCACAATCGTGATGTTATGGACCGCATTTTGAAACATTGGGAGGAAAAGGTGAATGCGGCCGATGATTCGTGGATGAATGAAAAAACGAAAGTGATATTTATGGAGCTTTTGGATGTACAAAGGGAGTATCTTCAGAAGCTAAACTGCGAGTAGACCATTGACGAGGGGATTGTTCGTTCGCAGTTATATCAACTGGACTTGGAAGAAGAGCGGTTGCGGCGGATTTAGTCATAGAATTTTATAAATGCCTCAGGGTAATAATGTATTTTTAACTAAAGGTTCCAATGAGGAGCCATGCTGAAATATGAAGGTAATTATAACAGGAGCCACCGGAATGGTTGGCGAAGGCGTTTTGCTGGAATGTCTACAAAATGAAAAGGTAACAGCCTTGCTGAGCATTTCCCGCCGGACTGCTGCCATTCAGCATCCAAAATTAAAGGAACTTTTGGTCGAAGACTTTACTAAACTTTCGCTATTTAGAGATGCGATTGCGGGCTATGATGCCTGCTTTTACTGTGCTGGCGTGAGTTCTGTGGGAATGAAAGAAGACAAGTACCGTTATATTACTTATGATACAACACTAGCTTTTGCAAAGTCCCTGCTGGAAATCAATTCGGAGATCAGTTTTATTTATGTTTCCGGAGGAAGCACCGATAGTACGGAGCAAGGCAAAGTGATGTGGGCTAGGGTTAAGGGTAAAACAGAGAATGATCTTGCCAAATTACCGTTCAAAAAGGAGTATAACTTTAGACCAGGAGCAATGACGACTGTTGCAGGGCAAAAGCATGCCAATCCCTTTGCTTTTGTGGCCAAAATAATCAAATTTTTTGCCCCTTCAGCAGTACTTTCCCTACATGAAGTCGGACGTGCCATGATACATGCCGTGGAAAGAGATAACGTTAAGAATATATTGGAGATTAAAGATATTCGGGCCCTTGCTTGACCGCTTTGTTAAATATTTATGTAGTAATCTGAATAATCCTGATTATTTGCAAATTATTTGACATAATTATAATTGGTTTATTCCTTCATAATCGGCCTTCTATTCAACTTGTTCGACCAGCTGTTGGCTAGAAATTTTCTCGAAATAGCTTTCCATCTCTTGGTTACACCTTTCTATAAACGTTTTTGTGCGTTTTTGCAATTCTATAATTGTTAGTGGATTTCCTTTATAATTTGCATTATATCTAAATTCCTGCTGTGCTTCCGTAATGTTTTTGAAGGCGTTAAGCTGATCTTGATGATCCAAGCAAAAAATGAAGTAGGCATCAGGAACTATCAATTTGCAGAGTTGCATGAGGAAAGTAAGGTTGACCCGTTGCGGTTTGTATTGAAGTACGGTATTGATTACGCCAAGACAAACTTGTTCCAGCGCTTGAGATAGCATAAAATATACTGCCTCTATACTTATTGCCGAGCAGTATTCCTCATAAGGCAAGTATAATGTGCGCGCATTATTATAGCGCGTCTTCCATTGTTGACGTACATAATCTAGATTTAGCTGTGGGGCAACGATGCTTTCCAGATCGATATTGGCCATGGATGTATTTTGCAACCAGATGTCACCTGCTTTCAGGAGTGAAAGAAAAAAGGGATGACCCTTTGAAAACTGTTTGCTGAAAACGGCTGAGTTTTCCAGGGCCAGCGTGAGCGACACATTGTTGGGAAGCATATCCGCAATGAATTGTGTTAAATTATTGAGTTCGCCATTTAAAGTCTCATAAGCAACAAAAATATAGTAGGAATGGGTGATGTGGTCCTTTTTGGCTCTTTGGAGCGCATTATGGTGTCTGTGATAATCAGAGTCATAACCAAAACAAGCAACCAAAGCAGGTGTACAATAACATTCAATTGCATTAAGAATAAGATCCCGAAAATTGGAGTTACAATAATTTTTTTTGTATATATCATTGTTATTTTTGTAATTTTCAACTTTATCTCGGTCTCCTAAACTTATCCATAAATCATCAAGAATGCTGTACCATTGTTGTAAAGACTCGTAAGAAAAAAAACGGCTAATGCTGTCTGCTGCAGTATCAATATTGCTTGCCGATGAGTCTATTGCTAATAGCTGATTCCAGTAGTCTGAAACGCCTTTGTTGAACTTCAGCGGTTGTTCTATTGTTTTTAGTTTACATTTCCTAAAAATAACATAGGCCAATTCCACCTGTTCAATTAATTTTCTAGTGAGATATCCGGTAGAGGAACGTGGTGGGTTCATCTTTGCGTTTGAAGCCGCGTTAATTAGCGTATTTAGGTCCGCTAACCAGTCACGTATGGATGTTTCGCTTTCAAAGAACCCAATGAGATATTTCATCGGATCGTCGATGTGTTCTTGGGTTAAATAGCGAAAATGTTTCGCTTTTAGTTTCTTTTGCGTATTTTTCATCAGATTATATGTTTTAAAGTTGATGAAACTGCTGCTTGGGTTCATAATGATCTGTGCACTGATCTATAGCCCTGTTGGTTTCATTTGTTAGTTTTTGGTGAATGATGTGTTTATAATTATCAATAGTTAAGCTAATTTAAACACTAATTTTCAATTAATCAAATTTTATATTGATAATTATTGATTATGAGTTCTTTTTTAACGAGAATTAAAGTTATTGCAGATCGAGAAGGACTGAGCGTGACAGCCTTTGAAACTGCCGTTGGAGCTAGTAGAGGAGTATTTACACGTGCCTTAACCAACAATACAGATGTACAGGCGAAATGGTTAGTTAGTATTGTTGAAAAATATCCTGCATATTCTTCCGAATGGTTGTTAAAAGGCGAAGGTGAGATGCTAAAGCCCGTTCTTGCTCAGGAAGAAGAAAAGGAGGGTTATGTGACAAATGAAATTGAGGGCGTTACTAATGCCGTTGTCAACTCCTTAAGACAGGTTATATCGTCACAAAATATCACAATTAAATCTCAGGAGAAGACAATTATTTCGTTGGAGCGATTATTGTCAATTCAAGAGCAAGAAATAAAATCGTTAAGAAATAAATAAACAGCCAACATTTAAAAAAGCTATAAGTGAATGTAAAGGAACGTGTGCTGCTGATCGCTGAAACCAAAGGCATCAGTAAGACCGAATTTTTCAAAGATGTGCAACTTTCCTATGCAAACTTTAAGGGAGGGCAGAAAAATACTGCACTCAGTTCAGATGCTATGGTGGCTATATTGTCCAAACATCCTGACATTAGCCCAGCTTGGTTGCTCATGGGTGAAGGGACTATGATGCGAAAGGATGAGAAGGGGGCTCTCAGTGCTCTACCTGCCGAAAAAGCTCATGTCACTGCCGAAGGTCTTGGTATTTATAAACAGCTGGTCAATGCCTTAGAGCAAACGGTCAAGGCACAGGAAAAAACAATCCTCTCATTGGAAGGTCAGGTAAGTTTATTACAGCGCAAATAGCCACATTGCGTAGTTTAGAAACCAAACAATCTCCTGCCCAAAAAAATACCTGATTCCGGTGATTTCATTGGCCTCCTTTTTGTTTTAATTTCGTTATTGCAACGGTGCGTGTTTGACCGGTAGCCAGGAAAAGTTTCTGTTGCATTTATTGATGTCTCGTTCCCTGCTGTTGATCGCAATGGAGCGACCACTGGTCATGTATTCAAAGAATTAATTTTATGCCAAAAAAAGGATTACTCATACTCTGCTTTTTTGTTAGTTGGTTTGTGCATCACGCAGTAGGACAGCCAGCGGGTCAACGGCCACTTTATACCTCAACATGGGGGCACCTTTTCCGTGAAGCAGGAAATAATAAAGACCTCTTGGGAGTTTTTCCAACAGAGGCACCTGTGTATCTGTTGGATTCCACCAACACGCATTACAAAGTGCAGGTGAATAATGGGGATATCGGTTTTATAGACCGTCAGCCTCTGAAAAGTGCCATGGATGGAAAAAGGTCTGCCGGAGAACCACAACAATATTTCTATCGCGGAACCGAAGGCGCTCAATGCCCACATTTCTATGTACAGGTCTCGCAATTGCGCGTGCGTAAGGCACCCAATACCACAAGTACCGCTGTGCGTAGGGCGGGGCTCAATGAAATGGTATGTATCGATTATGTGCCGCTCTACACAGATGGATGGGTCTACATCGGAGACCACTTCCATGAAAATCCGGAGTACATTCAGATGAAATTTTTGGGTGCTGAGTTAAGCTATGACAAGGTCCTTAAAGAATATTTGGCTGTCAAAGGGAAGGACCAGGAGGAAGAACTGATACAGGCAGGCCGTCTACGTGAAATCGGCTGGACGAAGTATTCCAAGTTAAAACAGGCGCTTACCTATTGGAAGGAATCTTACGACAAAGCGGGAAAAGTGGACCCCAAGGTTGATATCGATTTTGAACTGTTAATGGCCGATAAATTTCAACATGAGTTCCAGTCCGAAGTGTACGCAAAGAAACTGAAGGCCTTAAACTTCCATTTCGAATGGAAAGGAGTGTCTTTATTTGATGGTAAAATCACAGATGGACAAATGAAGCAACTGGCGCTGCAGGGGGTTACCGAAATCCCCGATATGCCCGAATGTGGCTGGGAGCCGCGGTATTATTATAAAACACCGAATATGATCGTTGCCTTTGAAGAAAATTATAAAGGCAAAGTGGTCGGAACCTTGTATAAGCTATTTTTTAGTGCGGGTGAAGCTATTGTGTTGGGGGACCAGCGGATGGATGCCAATTATGCGGAAAGAGACTTTGTAAACCACTTTGGTGAACTGCTTTCGGCAGACTGGATTTCAACGCCACATACTTTCTATATTCAAAATGGCGATGCAGGATTATTTATTTTCAGATTTGTTGATGGGAAACTCGCCAGCTATGAGTGTATGTATTATTGTTGATATTCGGAAATAGCGTCGGGGTCACGTAAAGACCTCCAAGTGTCTGAAAATGTCCCTCGTTTGTGTCTTTAGTAGGGGTTTTATTAACCATGAGGAACAGGGATGCTCAAAAAAGTAAGGCCCTTTGAAAGGAGATTAAAATTCCGCTTTCAAAGGGCCTTTGTATGTTATTGAAAACTTAAATTACACTATTTGCATTTCAAAGAGTTGGGCAATATGGCCTTTAAGTTTCCCTTTCACGTCTTCCATATCAACTTCTTTGCCAAGCTCCCGTTTTAAAGACGTTACATCCTTATCGTCGATGCCGCAAGGAATGATGTTGCCGAAATAATCAAGATCTGTATTGACATTGAATGCGAAGCCATGCATGGTCACCCAGCGTGAAGCACGCACGCCCATTGCACAGATCTTGCGTGCAGTTGGTTTATCCGGTTCTATCCATACTCCCGTAAACCCGGGATATCTCCCTGCTTCGATACCATAATCCGCACAGGTCAATATGATAGCTTCTTCCAGTGTACGCAGATACAGATGGATATCCGTAAAGAAGTTGTCGAGATCCAGTATCGGATAACCGACAATCTGTCCTGGACCATGATAGGTAATGTCGCCACCACGGTTGATCTTGTAGAATTTGGCCTCTTTCTCTTCCAGTCCTTTCTCATCTAGGAGCAGGTATTCCTCGTGCCCGCTTTTCCCTAAGGTGTAAACATGGGGATGTGCTGTAAAGATCAAGTAATTTGGGGTATTTGCTGCTGTTGCATTGACTCTATTGTCATGTTTGATGTCCAATACGCCCTTAAAGATGGATTCTTGTCTGTCCCAGGCTTCCTGATAATCGACAAGGCCCCAATCTTGAAACTGCACCTCTTTGTTCATTTCGTATTTTATTAAGCTGTGAACAGGTATAAGGCCCGTTAACAGCATTGTTTATCAAAATTAATACAATAAGTTATTGTAAGGGTAGCGTTCATTGTGCATTTTCACAATAATATCGTAAAGTTTTTGTTTGAACTCTTCGATATTCGTTTTATTCGTTGCTGATAGAAAGATTGCTGGATCAGAATTTTTTGCCATCCAGGAATTACGAAAGTCATCCAACGTGACCTCGATTTCCTCACCATCGTGTCCTTCTTCGACGGCCGGTTTATAAAGGTCAATTTTGTTGAACACTGTAATCACCGGTTTGTCAAGTGCTTTAAGATCCTTCAATGTTTCGTTTACCGCCTGGATGTGATCCTCAAAATTCGGATGCGAAATGTCGACCACATGGATCAGGACATCGGCTTCCCGAACTTCATCCAATGTGGATTTGAAACATTCCACCAGGTGGTGTGGTAGTTTGCGGATAAAACCGACGGTATCTGAAAGCAAAAAAGGAAGGTTGTCGATCACAACTTTACGTACCGTCGTATCCAATGTTGCGAAAAGTTTATTCTCGATCAGTACATCAGACTTGGAGATCATATTCATGATCGTTGATTTTCCGACATTGGTGTAACCTACCAAAGCTACACGGATCATCTCGCCACGGTTTTTTCGTTGTGTCTCGTTTTGCTTGTCGATTGCTTTTAGGCGTTCTTTGAACAGGGAAATCTTGTCCAGGATGATCCGTCTATCGGTCTCGATCTGTGACTCACCCGGACCACGCATACCAATACCCCCGCGCTGACGTTCCAAGTGGGTCCACATACGGGTCAGACGTGGTAATAGATATTGCAGCTGTGCCAATTCGACCTGTGTCTTTGCCTGTGCAGTTTTGGCATGTCGGGCAAAGATGTCCAGGATAAGGTTGGAGCGGTCCAATATCTTGCGTTTCAATTCTTTCTCAATATTACGCAGCTGCGAAGGTGAAAGCTCATCGTCGAAAACAACGATGTCAATTTCCTCCGCTTCAACGTATGCTTTTATTTCTTCCAGCTTTCCACTGCCGACAAATGTAGAGCGATCTGGGAAGCCCAGTTTCTGTGTAAACATGCCTTTGGTCTCGCCACCGGCAGTCTGTACCAAAAATTCAAGTTCCTCCAAATATTCCTTTGCTTTTGTCTCCGTCACACTTGGCGTGATCACACTCACCAAGACGGCTGTTTCGGGTTTTATTGCTGTATCGTGTATTTTAATTCTGGCCATTTTGTACTATTAAGTCTTTCAAGTGAAGTAGGGAGGTCATTAAGCTTTGCAATGTATGCTATTGCCTACCTCTTGTTATACGTTCACTTTTTAAATTATTTTCAATGAGCTTGTAAGCCCGGTTTTTGTTTGAAAAGGTAAATTTAAGAATTTATGCGTTTGTAAACCACACAAGACTGATGCCGATTATGACATAATTCTCCATTAACCAATAAATTTCCTGTGATTTGCTTACCAGGGCAACTCAAAATATGTAAGCGTTCGGTCGCCATCTTTTGCCTAGTAAAAGAAGGGATATTTTTCTATATCATGTTCATAATGATGCAAAAGTAAATAAATTTGGTTTTATATACAAAAAAGATAAATTGTCTTCAAGAACTAATAAAAACAATTCGTATCCTATTTATGTTGACGAGTGGCCTTTAGATCCCAATGCGCTCTATTTATTCACTTAAACACGTTATCGATTTATTTGCTGGCCCCGCTTTTTATTTCGAAAATGACATGCGATTAAGAAATCTTGTCCCAGGCAATGCCATCTGATTTTCTGGCGAGGAAGCTTCGCAGCAACTGATTCTTTTCGCTTTGTAGCGTTGGGTCTTCTTTGAAGATAGCAATGACCGTGTTGCGGCATTCTGTAAGCAATGCCTGATCTGTCGCCAGATTCGCCATCTTGAGGTCAAGTACACCCGATTGTTGCGTGCCGGAGATGTCGCCCGGGCCACGTAACTGTAGATCGACTTCTGCAATTTCAAATCCGTCATTGGTACGCACCATGGTATCCAGCCTTAATCGTCCTTCTTTGCTCAGCTTATTGCCCGACATCAGAATACAGAAAGACTGTTCAGCACCACGGCCTACACGGCCACGTAATTGATGCAGCTGGGATAGTCCAAATCGTTCGGAATTTTCAATGACCATCACCGATGCATTGGGAACATTAACGCCCACCTCGATAACGGTAGTGGCAACCATAATCTGTGTTTCGTGTTTGACAAAGCGCTGCATCTCAAAGTCCTTGTCCTTTACAGGCATCTTGCCATGAACAATACTGATCTTGTATTGTGGTAATGGAAATTCACGTTGTAAGTTCTCCAAACCTGCTTCAAGGTAGATCAGGTCCAGTTTTTCGCTTTCCTTGATGAGGGGATATACCACATAGACCTGTCTTCCCTTGGCGATCTCCTCACGCATAAAACCAAACATCCGTAAACGGGAGCTTTCAAAAAAGTGAACAGTCTTAATCGGTTTACGCCCAGCAGGTAATTCGTCAATTACAGAGATGTCCAAGTCGCCATACATGGTCATGGCCAATGTGCGTGGAATTGGTGTCGCTGTCATGACCAACATATGCGGTGGAATGACATTCTTGCGCCAGAGTTTGGCCCGTTGTTCCACGCCAAAGCGGTGTTGTTCGTCAATAACAACGAAGCCCAGGTTCTTGAACTGTACCTTATCCTCGATCAGGGCGTGGGTGCCAATTAAAATATCTAAGCTGCCATCTTCCAGTGCCTGGTGGATCAAACGGCGTTCCTTTGTACTTGTGGATCCTGTAAGTATCTTGATATTGACGATGTCATCGCCCACGAGCTGCTTTAGTCCATGATAATGCTGTGTCGCCAGGATTTCTGTAGGAGCCATCATACAGGCCTGAAATCCATTGTCGACAGCAAGCAGCATGCTCATGAGGGCAACAACTGTTTTCCCGGAACCTACATCGCCCTGTACCAGGCGGTTCATCTGCGCACCTGTATTGGTATCCATGCGGATTTCCTTCACAACGCGCTTTTGCGCTCCTGTCAAAGGAAATGGAAGGCGCTCGTTAAAGAACGTGTTGAATTTTTCACCGACTTTATTGAACCGCTGGCCTCTGAATTTCTGTGTGTTGAGCTGCTTGTTGTTGAGCAGCTTCAGCTGAATAAAAAATAGCTCTTCAAATTTGATGCGTTTGATGGCCTGGTTCAGCTCCTTTTGATCGCTTGGAAAGTGAATGGATGCAAAAGCCTGTTGCCTGGAAATAAGGCGATGTTTAGTGAGCACATCCTCGGGAAGCGATTCGTCAATACTGCGGAATACGGTTTCCAAAGCAGTCTCTTGTAAGCGTTGGATTCCCTTGGTATCCAGATTGAACTTTTTGAGTTTTTCTGTCGATGAATAAACCGGCTGTAAACTCATATTGCCGATCTGTTTTACCTGCGGGTTATACAGATCCATTTCGGGATGGGTAATGGATAGCTGGCCATTGAATTCGCTCGGCTTGCCATAAATAATATAGGCGGATCCGACTTTCAATGATTTTTGAAGCCAGGGGATGGACTGAAACCAGACCAGTTCCATGGAGCCGGTCTCATCTTTGAATGAGCCAACAAGACGTTTCGTTCTCTTTTCGCCTACGAGCTGTAAAGAAACCAGACGGCCCAGCACCTGTGCAGCCATCATATCGGGATGAAGTTTCCGGATTTTATGAAACTCCGTACGGTCGATATAACGGAAAGGATACTGTGTCAATAGATCACCAATCGTAAATACCTGTAGCTCTTTTTTGAGTACATCTGCTTTTTGTGGACCTACACCTTTGAGGTATTCTATCGGGGTAATTAAACGTAATTCAGCCATTCTTCTTGATGGCTAAATTACGAAAAATTTATGCGTTTATGGAGCTGTTTCTTAGGCTCGAGTAACTATTTTGAAGCGGATTCTTCATATTTAATGTCCGCTTTTCCTTCTTTACAGATCACGCCCAATGGTTTGCGATAAGATATACAATTTATTTTGGGCGCCATCATTGGTTGGTATATTTCCATTAGTCGGTTGTTGTCATTGATCATGTTTTGCAAGGTTGTTTTGTCTACCGATTTATGATAGGGGAGGTAACTTGTTCCACATACTGTCCGTATTTCTATCATTTCCCATTCTGTGGCATCAGAACATGCTTTAGGGCTCGCAAAGGCAATGATTTTACTGTATTTTTCATCGGATAGGGATTCGAGTTCCTTTTCTGTTTTGTCCTTGTAGGGATTTTCTAAATGTGATTCTGATTTACAAACAACAAATAGCATGCAACATGCCAGGAGGGTGATAAAACCCAGGATTGAGAGATTTTTCATAATATTCTTCTTGGTTTTTTTAATCAAACGGGTAATTCTTTATCTCTGCTACAGGAACTTTCTATTAAGTTTTTGTTAAGAGAAATTTGATTTTGAAATCTTTTGTGGATGATTTCTGTTGTATTGTAGGTTTAAAACAACATTATTTAGTTGACTTTGTAATATAGTTACAACAATCTGGAAATTTTGATTAACTTTCAAGACATCATAAAAAAGGGGCAATCCAGTTATGGATTGCCCCTTTTTGAGATTTATCTCGGCTAATCTCTTGATTAGAAATTACCCTTATTTACATCCCACCAAAGTCTGGTACCGCCGTTGTCAGGTCCGCCCAACAAGGAGATTGCAGATTGTACTTCAGCTGCATTTGTATTGTATTCATTTTGTGGGAACGGTAAACGACGGATCTGTATTTTAGTGTCGATCAGTCCACCGCTATTGTTGACCACAACAGGGAATAGACGCGGATATCCTGTACGGCGGAATTCACTCCAGGCCTCTTGTCCTTCAGGGAAGATCGCCAACCATTTTTGCGTAATGATACGTTCCAATTTTTCTTCGTTGGTAGCGCCCTCATTCCATTTGATGGTCAGTGCGCTAGGTGAAGCTGCGTTATTCTTCGCGTTGAAAGGATCCTCGTAAGCCGCTGCCTTACTTGTATTATCATTGAGATAAGTGCTTAACCCAGCTGATACACCCCATTGTGTAAAGGACGTTTCCACTCCTTTTTCATAAAGTGATTGCGCTGTTCCCCCAGCATTGTTCCAACCTCTCAATGCTGCTTCGGCACGGAGGAAGTAAACCTCAGCAGCAGTCATTAATATCGGTGCTGTAGTCGCTACGAAAGTTGGCGTTGTACCTTCAGTATTCAATGCCGATAGCTTTTGGTATTTATCCTTTTCGATGCCGTCTGCTCCTGCACGGATTCCGATATATTTTCCCGCGAAAGCTGTTGTTGTTGCGTCTTTAATGACGGGAGACATATACTTAGAGATACGAGGGTCGTTCAATCCGGTCATATAAGACGAAAGTGTCGCATTGATACGCGTGTCAGCCCAGTTTTTGGAAATAAACCAAAGTGGGTTGCTGTAGGTTCCGTCTGCTGGTACAGTGATCTTGAAGTTTTCGCTATTACTTTCCAATACACCGCCATTTGCTGGATCCAATGCTTTTTCAGCTTGTGTTTTTGCTAAAGTTGCATCGATTTTAACCAAACGCATCGCTAAACGAAGACGTAACGAATTGGCGATTTTTAGCCAATTTTTAAATCTGACCTGATTATCGGTATTCGGAAATACCAAATCGATCTGGTCTATTTTAGCAGCCATTGGGCTATCCGCTTTGTATGATTTTAATGCTGTTACAGCCTCATCGAGCTCTTTGAAGAAAGCAGCATATACATCGGATTGTTTGTCGTATGGAACAGTATTGGAGGTGCCTACTTTACTATAGGGGATAGGACCATAGATATCTGTCACTCGGCTGGCAGCTTCTACTTTGATCACCAAAGCCGAACCCCATAATGCAGGGTAAGTCTCTGCAAGTCCATTGCTTTTTAGCTTTTCAATAGATTTAATAACATTCAAATAGAGTACTTTAAATGGTTCTCCATTCCATCCATTTACCATGGCGTAATTCAGGTTGTTCTGCCCGCTATTAAACGGAGTAGGAGACATGAAGAAACCTGAAAATACATCCGCATTTAGATTCTGTTGTACCTGATAGGAATTGGGATCGCCCGCGCCCGAGAAATTGTAAATAGACATCTGTGCATTTCGCAAGAAAATGACAAGATCTTGGCCATCACCTTTTAAATCCTCATCCGTAACGCCAATGTTATTTTTGTTATAGTCCTCAAAATTCTTGGTACAACTACTTAAGGTGCCGCCAAGCATTAAAAAAGCGAGTGAGAACTTGGATATGTTTTTTATGTTAAATTTCATCTTTTAATCGTTTGTATTTTAAGACTATATAAAATATCCTCGTCATTTTTACCGATATATGTGTTTTTTAACGAGGGATATTTCATTGTTGGTCGTTTAGAAAGTCGCATTTAGTGTAAGACCATAATTACGTGTTGCCGGCATCATAAAGATATCCACCCCACTTAAGGAATTACCTGTAGACATCGTTACTTCAGGATCGAATGGAGCCTTTTTCGAAATATAGAATAGGTTTCTTCCTACAGCATTTACGCGAAGTTTTTTGAAGAAACTGTCTTTAATATTGAAGTCATAACCGAAAGTCAATTCACGCAACCGCACAACCGTTCCGTCGTAAATATATTGGCTGCTAACCGGACCCATACCAGCCGTGGAAGTGTACCATTTTTCGGCGTCCACTGTTGTTACGGCTTTACCGCTTGGTGTAACCCCATTGATGCTAACACCGCCATTGGCACGGGCGTCGCCACTCGCTTTCGAGACACCGTAACCGTCAAGCAACGCTTGCGTCACGGACATCACTTCGTAGTCAAATTTACCATCGATCAGGAAGCTTAAGTTGAAATTTTTATAATTGAAACTGTTATTCCAGCCCATTTGCCAAATTGGGTTTGAATTCCCAAGTTTGGTATAGGTGTTGTTTTTCTGCGGAATACCGTCCTCGGAAATAAGAATCCTTCCTTGGTCGTCACGTATAAAATCTTGACCATAGATGTCTCCGAAAGAACCACCTACTTGCAATTTAGATGCAAAATTATTACGTCCCTCACCTGTTAGGGTAAATTCAGAAATACCGTCAGCAAGTTTTACAATTTTGTTTTTATTATACGTAAAGTTGAGGCTGGTTGTCCATTTAAAATTGTCATTTCTGATCGCATCCAATGATACCAATGCTTCTACCCCTTGATTTTGAATGTCGCCGGCATTAACTGCATACATGTTGTTGAGGGATGCATTTCCAGCTGCAATTTTGAAAAACTGATTGGTAGTGTTTGTTTTGTAATAAGTAACATCCACATTCAAACGGTTATTCCACATGCGCCATTCCGTACCGATCTCCAAGGAAGCCGTTTTTTCTGGTTTTAATTCCTTCAAAAAGGCAATATCATTCACGGTTAGTACCGCATATGGGTCTACCCGGTTGGTAAGCAAGGTAGTGTAAGGAGGAAGATCATTTCCGACTTTTGCGTATGAACCCCGAATTTTGGCCATATTCACAAATTCAGGTAGATTAAGCTTGTCGTTCAAGACGATGCCCAAACCGACCGATGGATAAGCGTATGGGTTTTGTGGTGTATAGGCCAATGTGCTCGACCAATCCCAACGTGAAGTCAGATCCAAATAAATCCAGTTGTCATAGGCTAAGTTAGCCGATGCAAATACCGATTGCAATTGTCTTCGGTTTGCAGACAATGTCGAAGTGACCGGAGTTGTCGTATTTTGGATAAAGAACTGATTGGGAACTTTGAGTCCATCTTTGCCGCTGGTAAAATCTGTACCTTCTGTTTTCCAGTCGGTGATACTCGTTCCAACCAATCCTGTAATTTGTAATTTATCGCCAATATTAAAGTTCATGTTGGCCGTTAAATCACCGTATTGTTGGGTGATCGTGGTATTGGTATAGCTATAAGCTCCATTTTCACGCGCTAAAATGTGCTGTGTGCCGGCATAAGCTTTCCGGTCCCATACTTCGCTGGTACGGTCTACACTACCGCGGGCCTGCACGCTGATCCAAGGTGCAATTTTGTATTTCGCACTACCATTCAAGAGCAAACGATTACGTGTTGAACGTGTTGAATTACGGTTCATAATCCACCAAGGATTTTGTTGGGTGGTTTCGTCGTCCGAAAGTGTAAACCAGTTTTGATCATAAAGATTACGGCCTGTGTTGAACGTTTCGAAATTTTTATAATCCGCAATATTTAAGCTGCGAGGTAATAGGTAGGTTCCCACTAATGGATTATAATAGAAACCTGAAGTAGGTGCATTATCTAATTTTTGCGTAATGTAATTGGCACTTCCTTCAACGGTCAGCTTATTATCAAAGAATGAAGCACTTTCCTTGAGATTGAAGTTGTGACGCATCAGGTCATTTTCTGGAAGAATACCTTTTGCAAGGGTATTGGCATAAGAAAAATACGTTTGGTTTTTCTCGTTACCACCTGACAAAGTCAATGAATTGGTGAAGTTGCTACCCGTACGGAAAAATTCACCTAAGTTATCATAGTCGGCACCATTGGTTTTGTCGCCCCAGCTAAATACACTGGTGTTACTGTTTTTGCCACCTGAACCTTGACCATATTGGCTTTGGAATTTAGGTGTCGATACAGCCTGTTCGATCTGTGCACTTGAGGAGAAGTTGATCGTTGTGCGGCCTTTTTTACCTGATTTCGTTGTTACCAAGATAACGCCGTTGGCCGCTTGGCTACCATATAATGCCGCCGCGGATGCTCCTTTTAATACGGAGATATTTTCGATGTCTTCTGGGTTGATCAATGAAATAGGGTCGCCACCATCACGTTGTCCGCCGAAAACGTTGTCTGGCTGGCTTGCTAATGTCTGATTGTTGATCGGAACACCATCGACAACATAAAGTACTTGATTGTTCCCAGAAGCCGATTTGTTACCACGCAAAATAACTTTTGCTGAACCACCTGGTCCAGAAGAGCTGGAAGCAATGTTAACACCTGCAACTTTACCGTTTAAATTATTCGCCAAGTTGGTGCTTTTAACTTTGTTTAATTCGTCACCACTGACCTGTTGTGTAGAGTATGTTAATGATTTTTGTGCACGGCTAATACCCAAAGCAGTAACGACCACGCTTTCCAGTTGCTGTGTCTGTTCGTCCAGACTTACCGTCACTGTCGTTTCGCCAGGACCAAGAGTTACCGTTTTGTTTTCATAGCCGACCGTACTGATGTTTAATATGCGGTTTTTGTCATCGACATTGATCTGGAATGCACCTTTAACGTCCGTAGAACTTGCGTTGGAAGTGCCCAATACTTTGATCGTGGCACCTGGAATAGGAGCTTTGGTTTTAGCGTCTACAACCGTTCCCTTAATCTGGTTGGTTTGCGCGTGCAATAAAGATGCTGAAAAAAGCATTGTTGGAACAATACCTAACACCCTTAATGTAGAGTATAATTTGTTATTCATATAGTATATGTGTTATATTCAGTTTTTATATACATATTTTCATAACGGTGAAATTTCTAATGAAATGGGCTAATTCCATTTAGCATTTTTGGTTAGAAGAGGGGGATATTGAATAATCGGGGGGCGAAATAAGTGATTATTTATAATAGTATAAGCTATTCAATACCTAGTTATAGGAAGAAAGAGCGGTGTGATTTCCCTTAATAAAAATCTAATTTACTATAGTTGAGCAAAAATCAAAAATTTTATGAAACAAAAATGATACATGTCGGAAGGTTTTTTGGTGTAATTTGCTTGTAGTCACTGAAATGTGCGGTTTGTCATTTTTTTGAACAGCGATAGTGATTTTGTCTTTCACGATAAGAAAGATGTGCCCTATGTGATTTCAGACCATTTACTTGACTAAAAAGCTATTGCCGGATATGCGTTGATCTATCGTTTAGCATGTACCCTTGATATGGAAAAAGCCTCTTTGATGTTTTTGATATTAAATAAGATAATTGCGAGGAGTATAATTCCATATGCAACATACTTAATTGGTGAAACAGGTTCTTGAAAATAAGTTACTGCTAAAGTAAATGCGATCAGTGGGTTAATATAGAGCAGAACACCGGTTGTTGTCGATGAAATACCAATGAGTGCATACATGCTCAGGAAAAGGGGGATGATCGTGAATAAAGACGCGATAAGAAATATTGTGCCCCAAAACAGAGGTTCAGCAGGGATTGCATGATGATTATAGATCAGTTTAGGGATTACAAACAAGGCACATATACTGAGCTGGACGACCAATTGGTGGAGTTTGTCAAACCCGGTGGAAACCCATTGCACAATTAGATAGAAAGCGTAACAGGTGGCAATGGTAGCCGCCCAGAGGACATCGTTTAACGAGCCATTAGCCAGCAGGCAGACGCTGCCGAAAGCAATAAAAAGCGCTATTTTTTGCCAAAGGGTCAATTGTTCCCTGAGTATGATATAGGCTCCAGCTGCGGTGATGAGTGGGCAGGTCAGGTAAGCCAATGCGGCAGACTGGATGCTGATATGGTTGACGGCATAGATATAGGTAAACCAATTTCCAAAGATTAATCCCGAGGCCAGCAGGGTAAGGCAGATCTGACGAAGCTTGCCCGTCCGAGGTAGGAGCCGGAACTTATGGATATCAGCAGTCATGGTTTTTCTGCGGAAAAGCAAAAGATAAATCCAGAGTACCAGGAGCGCAGTGATTATTCTAAAATACAGAATATCTTCGGCAGGATAATCCCTTATCCACCGTACGGGGATAGACATAAATCCCCAGATGAAAGGGGCCAAAAAAGCCGCGAAAAGATATTTTCCGCGGCTTGCTGTTTCGTTGCTGTTTTCCACGGACTAATCTTTCCAGGCAATGACCGAAATCTCGACATTTACATTCTTGGGAAGGGTTTTTACCGCAACACACTCACGTGCTGGTTGCGCTTCTTTAAAATATTCTGCATAGACTTCATTGACTAAGACAAAATTACCCATATCGCTCAGAAAAATGGAGGCCTTGACAACATCCTCAAAAGTATAGCCAGCATTTGTCAGAATAGCTTCTATATTTTTCAGTACCTGATGTGTTTCGTCTTTTACACCTGATGAAATTAACTCCATTGATTCTGGGATCAGAGGAATTTGTCCAGAGACGTATAATGTATTACCGGCTTTGATTGCCTGGTTATAGGGGCCAATTGCTGCAGGAGCGTTGTCGGTATTTAAGATTTCTTTTTTTGACATGGATTACAGTGTTTAGGAGGTAAAAAATATTTTGTAGATCAGGCCCAATAAAAAGACAATAATGGCCGTTGCATTAATGATATGCATCGCTTTTATGCTTCCATTTGTCGGGCGATCTGCGTTACGCTTTCTAAAAAAGTACATGGAACTAAGTTACAACAGTAAATTAGAAAGTTAAAATGAAAAGATTAAAAACTTTGAAAGGTTTTCTGTTGAGCTGTGAAACAAAATCTTGTACAAATGGCTGAGATTTTTTGAATATTAGTAAATTGGTGAACGAAATTGAAATTTTATGAATAAGGTAGCATTAATTGGGGGTAAAATATATTCAGGTGACGCGATTTTTGAGCAAAAGGCATTACTGACCAGCGAAGGTAAGATTGATGGGATCGTCCATGATCATGAAATACCTTCAGATTATGAGAGTTATCCAGTGAATGGAGCCAATATCTGCGCTGGGCTGATCGATCTTCAATTGTATGGTGACGGCTCGGACCTTTATTCGGCAGAGCGAAGTGTAGCCTCTCTGGAGCGTATCACCGAAGGTTTGGTCCGTAAAGGGACAACCTCCTTTATGATGACTTTAGCGACCAATACTATCTCTGTATTTAAGGATGCCATTCGGGTAGCAGAAGGTTTCCAGCACGATGCATTTTTAGGTCTGCACCTGGAAGGTCCTTTCCTGAATCCGAAAAAAAGAGGGGCTCATCCGGCGGATTTAATTGTTAGGCCCACGAAGGAAAAAATTGACGATCTTTTGGCAGGGAATCAGGTTGTCAAGATGATGACGATAGCACCCGAATGTATAGCGGACGATGTGCTACAGCACTTACAGGGCTACAATTTGCTGCTCAGTGCTGGGCATAGTGATGCAACTTTCGAAGAGGGTACCCGTGGTTACGATCTGGGAATCCCCACGAGTACGCACCTGTTTAATGCAATGTCGCCTTTACACCATCGCGAGGTAGGACTTGTTGGCGCAATTTTTAATCATCCGACAGCACAAGCAAGTATTATTGTCGACGGACATCATGTCAGCTTTGAAGCCGTAAAAATTGCGAAACGTCAGATGGGGGAGCGGCTGTTTATGATTACAGATGCGGTAGCCGCCTGCGATAAAGACATCTATCATCACGTCTTGAACGATGGCTATTATTCCCTGCCTGATGGCACCATTTCAGGAGCGGCAATCTCCTTGCTTGAGGGGGTAAAAAATGCTGTGCAAAAAGTTGGTATATCGCTTGATGAAGCGATCCGAATGGCAACACGGTATCCTGCAAATCTTTTAAAAAGGACGGATATTGGAAACCTCAATAAGGGGAGCATAGCGAATGTCATTGTCTTTAACGACGACTTTAAGCTGGAGCAGGTGATCTTCAATGGAGAGTTCAAGCATTGATCTATGTCGGAGAAGATTAACCGATTGGCCGTGATTGACTAATATTATATGTATCTTCGTTCGTTATTTTGAAAAAACACTATTCTATAGCTTGATGAAACGTTCCCTATTATTTTTAGCGACAGCACTTTTTGTTTTATCTTCTTGTTCATCCAAGAAAAATAAGAAACAGGAGCCTGTCAATACCACAACTACAAATGTCGAAATTGTAAAAAAAGATCCACCTTCGGTACCCAAGCGCGAACGGGTGAAAAATACAATTGAAACAAAAGAACAGCCGGTTGCAGAAAAGAAGAAGGAAATTGTTGTCGATCTTCCGGTGTTACCGCGCGAGTTTCGCGCCGCTTGGGTGGCTTCTGTTGCCAATATCAATTGGCCGAGCAAAAATAACCTGAGTACCGCCGAGCAGCAACAGGAAGCAATTGGTATTTTGGATTTTTTGAAAAACAATAATTTTAATGCTGTTGTTTTTCAGGTGCGTCCATCAGCCGATGCATTTTATAAAAGTGATCTTGAACCCTGGTCTTATTTTTTGACAGGTACAGAAGGACAGGCACCTTCCCCTTATTATGACCCGCTTGATTTTTGGGTTGAGCAGGCGCATAAACGAGGAATTGAGCTGCATGTTTGGTTGAACCCCTACCGTGCCCATCATACTGCTGGCGGTGCTGTTACTTCAGCTTCCATGGCACGTAAAATGCCTGAGTCGGTTGTCAAATTGAAGCAGGGCTATTATTGGTTTGATCCTTCTAAACAATCTACACAGGACCACGCTGCACGTGTGGTTATGGATATTGTCAAGCGTTATGATATCGATGGTGTGCATTTCGATGATTATTTCTATCCTTACGCGGAATATAATGGTGGACAGGATTTCCCGGATTCGGATAGTTACAATGAATACAAACGTAATGGCGGGGATCTATCACGCGGAGACTTCCGCAGAAATAGTGTGAATACCTTTATCGAACGGATTTATAAGGATATTAAGAAAGAGAAGAATTTTGTAAAATTCGGTATCAGTCCCTTTGGTATCTGGAAACCGGGTTATCCGTCAGGAATCCAGGGATCTAGCCAGTATGATATGCTTTACGCAGATGCTAAATTATGGTTGAACAAAGGCTGGATAGACTATTTTGCTCCCCAGTTGTATTGGCCTATACAGCCAGCCAGACAAAGCTATACGGCTTTGTTAAAATGGTGGGAAAGTGAGAATACCATGGGACGCCACCTTTGGCCGGGCATCAATACGGTTGGCAGACGTGGTCCGGAATATGTTCAGGAAATTGTTAATCAAGTGGAGGCAGCACGTACGCTATTGCCTGATAACCGAGAAGGGGTGATCCACTGGAGTCTGGCAGGGCTTACCAAAAACCCGGCCATGACACAAGCTTTGGTGAATGGGCCTTATCAGGTGAAAGCATTGGTACCAACAAGTCCTTGGTTAAATGCAAATCCTTTGTTGAAACCTACTTTGCTGGTAACTCCACAGGGGGGTACTACTTTTGTGAAATGGCAGCACCAGCAAATTGATCAGGTTGCAAAATGGGTATTGTATCTCAACTACGGTGGCGTATGGCAATATGAAATATTGGAGCCTGGGGTTACAGGTAAGGACATCCCAACGACATTGAACAACAAAAAACTACAGTATGTTGCGGTAAAGGCTGTTGACCGTTTGAGCAACGAAGGTCCTTATGCCGCAGAGAAGATAAAATAACGAGCTGTTGTTTCATCAACGCGTAAAAAAGGGATATCTGAATTTTGGATATCCCTTTTTTGTATCATTATCTATCGGTAATGGTCAGGACGAACCTTCTGTTGGCGCGTGTACGTAAGCCCATGTGATTCATTCAGGTTTTGTTTTGAATTGTAATCTATCCAAAGTAAATTTATGGGTATGGAAGAAATCTATAAAACGGTAAGCGAATCTGTGATTCGGATGTCACAGCTGATGTTGCCCTCCAATGCTAATTTTGGCGGTAAAATTCACGGCGGTTATATTTTATCTTTGATGGATCAGATCGCTTTTGCGGTGGCATCTAAATTTTCTGCACATTATTGTGTGACGGCCTCCGTTGGCAAAGTTGATTTTTTGAAGCCTATTGAGGTGGGCGAATTGGTGACATTGATCGCTTCTGTGAATTATGTAGGTAACTCTTCTATGGAAGTCGGTATTCGGGTCGAAGCCATGAATATTCAGACGGGCGAAACCAAGCATTGTAATTCCTCTTATTTTACGATGGTGGCAAAAGATGAAACAGGCAAGCCCGCCCGGGTGCCGAGGTTAATATTGGAGACCGAAAAAGATGTATTTCGTTTCTACCGCTGTGTGGTGAAGATGGAAGTCGACAAAGAAAGAGACCGTGCTATTCATGATCTGGAGACAGATTCTGCGGAGCAGCAGGCCTATATCAAGCAGCATTTTGATGTGAAGATCAGTCTGAGCTCCTAGGTCTTCTTTCCTTTCTTACCATTCAAATGTCCCTAGATATTTACTGTCTGTGCATTCATCGCTTCCGTCTGTTTTGTAGAAAAATACATAGACATGATAGTTGCCGACGGTTTGCTGTCGGGATAGGATAGCTGTCTGTGTTTTATGCGTAAGAGGATTCATGCTTTCATTTGTGAAAGCGCACTCATCGGGATTGTATAGCAGCAAACGGCAATTACTCGAGCTGATGTTATGTTGTGATGCAGTATCTGCATCATATTCCCAGGTGAGTGTAAATGTTCCTGTCTCTTCATCTACCTGAAATGTATGGGTGGAAATGGGATTGGGGGTTCCTTTACTCACGCGAAAGTTTTCAAAATTGATGACATAGCCAGTTGCCGTTTTTTCTACGGCATTATTGAGGTTGTAAGACATCGCATTGCCATATGCTTTCTTCTCGGGGTTATAATTTTTAAATCCGACCCGTATTAAATCTAGCATTGGGGAGATAAATTTTTGGATGAGGGAGAAACGTGACCTTGATTGAATTTGATCTGCAGAAGGTTTTTTTCTACTTTTCTTAGGTAAGCCCCTTGCATAGGTTGTATTTCCATTGGTAACAAATACTACTGATCCTGCTTTGCCCGAAAGCGTGCCATTGGCACCGTTTTTAATGACTGCCATAATCTAAGTTAATTGCGATTGATTTTTCTTTAAGTTACAAAATAAATAGGTATTGATCAATAGTAGATTCAACCTTTTTTCGGATTTACAACGAATCTTGAACGGAATTTAGTCGGACTTTATTCGCTTGCAACCGAAGAAGCACCGAAGGAGCACCGAACAAGTACCGAAGAAGCACCGAGTAATCTCCGAATGCAGTAGCTAATAATTAGTCTAAAATGGCGGTGTAAATCGAATATTCCTTTGCATAAGCACGCTGTTATGTGTTGGATGCTGCATGCTATTGGTGGTTTTGTGGTGCTAATGTTTGTTTTCTGCTATCAAATTCGGTGAAAAGGTCTTGCTAAATGCTTTTATAAGATGTTTTGGTTTTTATTTTGCTGTGCTATGCGTTTTTGTATCTGTTTTTATAGGAATTAATGGTTTTTTTGCTGTCAGATTGTGCGTTAATGTGTTTATTGTTATTTCTTTTTCAAATAATTATGCATAAGCTTGCAAAAATAGGAAGCTTTTCATACTATTGTGTAGTAATTGATATAAACTTAGGGTTGGAACCGCCCGTTATGGAAAATTATTAACAACTAACTAAAAACCATGAATAAAAAAATTCTCTTATTCTGTTCAGGGGTGATGCTGTCAACCAGTTTATGGGCACAGACCAAAACTGTAACGGGTAAAGTGACGAATGCTTCTGATGGTGGTACAATGCCTAATGTAACCGTAAGCATCAAAGGTAAATCTGTCAGTACACAAACTAAGCCTGATGGAAGTTTCACCATCAATGCGGAGCCAGGCGATATTTTGATTTTCAGAGCCGTGGGTTCTCAGGAAAGACAACAACTGGTTGGGACAAATGCAACGATCAATGTTACGCTTTCTGGCAGTGAGGAGGCGCTTGAAGAGGTGGTTGTGACGGCCATGGGAATTAAGAAGGAAAAAAAAGCGCTTGGCTATGCTGTTCAGGACATAAAATCGGATGAGTTGATGAAGAATAAGACGGCAAACGTGGTCAATTCATTGGCAGGGAAGATTGCAGGGGTTAATGTAACACAGGCTTCGGGTTCTGCCGGTGCCGGAGCGCAGATTATTCTTCGCGGCGGAACTTCTCTTGAGCGCGACAACCAGCCCTTGTTTGTTGTAGACGGTGTGATCTACGATAACTCTACGGTTATTGGAGGAAATAGTGCCTTCGATGGCGCTCAAGCAACAGCAACCTCTAACAGTAACCGGGTGATGGATATTAATCCCGAAGATATCGACAATGTGTCGGTGTTGAAAGGTCCGGCTGCGGCAGCCTTATACGGGTCAAGAGCTGCTGCGGGAGCTATTATCATTACGACGAAAAAGGGACAAGAAGGGCGTACGGAGATTGGTTTTTCAAGTAGATTTTCAAATAATTGGGTGAATCGCTTGCCAGAGCAGCAAGGAAAATACAAACGTGGCTATTATAACAGTGCGGGTGTACTGGATGATTATACCACGCAATCCTGGGGCGAAAAATTTGGAAGTAATGATGTTGTTTATAACAACGTGAAAGATTTCTTCCAGCATTCGACGGTATTTGACAATACCGTTAATTTATCCGGCGGAAATAAAAATGGATCATTCTATTTGTCTGGTTCCCGCTTTGATCAAAAGGGTATCGTACCTAATACAAGCTTTGATAAAACCACGTTCCGCTTTAATGGGGATCAAAAATTTGGTAAACTGACGGTGGGCGCTAATGTGGGGTATTCGCTGGCAAATACAGATAAAACCCTAACTTCTGCGGGGCTATGGGGATCAGGTGGTACAGGAGCGATGGAGTCCCTGTACAGCTGGTCAAGAAGTGATAATATGAAGAAATACCTCAACGATGACGGGTCGAAGTATCGGATGTTTGAAGGCCGCCAGCCGCTAGAATCTGATGTGGAAAATCCATACTGGACAATCAATAAAAATATTTTGGGCGATAACACTGAGCGTATTACAGGTAGTATCAATGCAAGTATGCCCATCTTCGATTGGTGGAGCCTGACCTATCGTGTCGGGATGGATAGTTATCTGACTAAAAACTCAACTATTATCGGTGAAGGTGGTGCAATTAAGAAACCTTGGCAAAAAGGTATGATGTCGGAAAGTGATTTCAAATACAACTATTGGTCTTCCAACATCATGTCCAATTTCAATAAAAAGGTAGGTGATTTTGATTTAGGCGCTTTAGTGGGATTTTTCTCGGAACAAACCAAGACGACAACAAACCGCCGTATGGGCTATCATTTTGAGGTAGACAATTTTTACAGCTTCGAAAATATAGCAGCAGCGAATAAACAGTTCGCAGTAAACAATACAAAAAAACGTCTTTTTGGTTTGTACGGTGAGTTAAGAGCTTCATATAAAAATATGTTGTTTTTGAATGTTACGGGAAGAAATGACTGGACCTCGACGTTACCAGTAGACAATAGGTCTTATTTTTATCCTTCTGTTGGTGGTAGCTTTGTGTTTACCGAACTCATGAAAGACAGTCGCCCAGACTGGTTGGATTTTGGAAAGCTGAGAGCTTCCTGGGCGCGCGTGGGTAAGGACGCAAATCCGTATGTAACCAATACCTACCTTTGGAAGCCTGTTGAATATTTAGGTGGAATTGTAGGCGCGGGAAATAACTGGCAGAAAGGTAATCCGTTTTTGAAACCTGAAACAACAGGTTCGTTTGAAGTCGGTGCTGAATTGCGCTTTTTTAAGGGGCGATTGGGCGTGGATTATGCCTACTATACCAATAATTCCTATAACCAGATTCTGTCTCCACGTTTAGGACAATCGACAGGATATATTTTCATCTCAGTCAACGGTGGCGATATCTACAATAAAGGGATGGAGTTGTCCTTAACTGGTAAGCCGATTGTGAAAAACGACTTTGTTTGGGAATCTACGTTAAACATGTCCAGAAACAAAGGGACAGTAGATAACTTGCTCGCAGGGGTCAATATTTTGTATGTCACAGACGTGCAGGTAGGGAATGCGAAAGCTGCATCCTTTAACGGAGGAAACTTTATGGGGATCTCAGGTTCGCAATGGACCCGTACACCTGATGGAAAAGTTGTTTTGGACGCTAATACGGGTATGCCAACAAGTGACAACCAGACGACATATAATATCGGAAACCGTGAGCCTAAGCTGACAGGTGGATTCAATAACAGCTTGACTTATAAAAATTTTAATCTGTCCTTCCTGTTTGATTTCCGTATAGGTGGCGATATCTATAACGGTACAGATTATGCGATGACGATTAATGGAATGAGCAAGCGAACCGAAGATCGTGATCAGCTGATTTTGGACGGAGCCATCCGTAACGGCGGAACAAACGACGCTCCGGTGTACGAAAACAAAACATTCACTTTCTTGGCCGACCAGATGTACACGATTAAAGGTGTGTCAACAAGCGGACGGAAGATTATCCAAGATTATTGGAGTGATTTCTACGCCCGTGAAAGTGCGAACTTTATGGTGAAAACAAACTGGTTGCGCTTGCGGAATATCTCGATGTCCTACAACTTTTCGGACGGTGTCCTGAAGAATGCCGGTGTTTCCAAAGTGGTAAAAGGTCTTACAGCTACTTTGACTGGTACTAATCTTTGGTTGTTGACCAACTACAAAGGGCTTGATCCGGAGGCCTCCGCTGCCGGATCTGGTGTAACGGGATCTAGTTCGGTAGGTATTGATTACAACGGTGTGCCAAGTACAGCCGGTGTTATGTTTGGTTTAAATTTTAGATTTTAAGATAGAAAAGTCATGAATAAATATAAGAGAATAGTCTCATTTCTGTTGGTTCTAACTTTATTTTCGTCCTGTAGTAAGAATTGGTTGGATATCAATATAGACCCGAATACGCCATCCAGCACCGTGGCTTCGGTCCAGAGTCGTTTGGCTTGGATACAGCATTATTATATGTATGCACAAGGGACAGCGGGGACACGGGCGGGGTTTGTGACACAGCAACTGACATTTGTCAACGGTACTGCATCAAACAGTATGATTGCTGGCTGGAACCCTGCGGCAGGTATGTCGACCACACCTTATCAGTTTTTCTTTGTCGGTGCAGGGGCAAATTTTAAGGATATGGAAGATAAGGCTACGGCCGATAAGGCTTACCATTATCTTGGTGCATTGCATGCTATCCGTGCCATGGGTTTTATGCTAATGACGGATTGGTATGGTGAGATGCCTTACACGGAGGCCTTGGGTACCATCATAACGCCAAAATTTGATGGTGGAAAAGTGATTTTCGAAGGTTGTCTTGCTGATATTGATAAGGCAATTGAATACTTTAATATGACGCAGCCTGGCACTGCTGCTCCCTTGTCGGCCGGCGACAGCTGGAATGGTGGCGATGTAAGTAAGTGGCTGAAGATGTGTTATGGCTTAAAAGCGCGATGGTTGAATAACCTATCGAAAAAGAGCGCTTTGTACAAACCGGATGATGTATTGGCGGCGTTAAATAAGGCTGCCACTTCGGTGGGAGAAAGCACAGTGATAGCCCATATGGATGATGCGACTGATAATATCGGGGATATCCTATTTGCAGATCCTGTAAAAACGTCTATCGTTTTTAATAATGCGGGTATGAATACCAATACTTTGGTTACGAAATGGTATGAGAATTTATTAACCAATTTTGACAATAAAGGCATAGAGGATCCGCGGGCAGACAAATTATTACCTTGGGCAGAATACGGTTATCCCAAAAAGATGATCCGTTCCAAGGGAGTAGATATGCAGTCTACTATCCGCATGAACTCCGGGCCTATAGCGTCCTCTTATAATGATAAAGATGTGGCTATTCAGAGTAATGGCCGTACGGTAAACCCACACTCCTGGTATATTAACAGTGCCAATACAGCACGTTGGGGGGATACCGTTTATGTATCCATTAAAAGTAGTTCCAAGGGATATGACAGCGATGTGTCGGATACCTATAGATGGAAAGATGGTACCGTGGCTGCTTCAGGTACATTTTATTCGCGTCCCGATGCGCCTACCCATCTGGTTGCATACCCCGAAATGTGCTTTATTAAAGCTGAGGTCTTATTTAATAAGGGAGATAAAGCAGGTGCCTTCAATGCCTATAAAGAGGGAATTAAAGCACATATTGACTTAATGAATATAAAGCTGGGTTCTTATGCAGACGCCAGTCCGAGCAAATCGCCAATGACCCAGGCTAAGATCGATAATTTTCTGAACAATGGCATTGGTACGGCGGGAGATATTACATTGGCTAAAATTATGACGCAAAAATTTATCGCACTTTCGTTTTCACAGCAAAACTGGAATGATATGCGTCGCTATGATTTTAGTAGTTCAGTCTATCCCGGTTGGTCAGTTCCCTATGAGTACACGGTGACCGCAGCAGCACAAACTAAAATACCGCAAGGAAAGCAGTTCAGAAGAGTACGTCAGGTTTCGCATGAGATCAACTACAATTCCGATAATTTAAAAGCATCTCACCCGAATGCGTTAAATGACGATATCTGGTCATTCCCGGTTTGGTGGGATACCAAAGAATAATTTTAAATTTGAAAGCCGCAACTGCGGCTTTCTTTATCTAGTTTGTTTTTGTTATGAAATATTGTATTAATTTCCTTCTTCTTTTTATACCATTTGTGCTTTTTGCACAATCACCCAAAATTATTCAAAAACCGATTACCTGGGATAAGGACCGTATTCAACTTTCATTGGAGTACCTCAAAAATCGGCACGGTCTATCGCAGTCGACTCCGGTTATCCATCCCAAAATGGTGGTAGTGCATTGGACCGCGAATAACAGCGTGAAAGCTACCTTTAATACATTTAATCCTGCGCGGCTTCCGGGGCGTCCGGAACTGACCAAGGCCAGTGCCTTGAATGTATCTTCGCAATTTGTCATCGATCGTGACGGTACGATTTATCAGTTTTTACCAGATTCTATTTTTGCACGGCATACCATAGGTCTCAATTATTGTGCAATAGGGATAGAAAATATAGGTAGTCGCCAGAACCCACTGACTGATGCACAATTGAAAGCGAACGAAGAGCTTATCCGTTACCTCAGTAAAAAATATCCCATCGAATTTGTTTTAGGTCACTATGAGTACCAACGTTTTAAGAAAACAAGCTGGTGGAAAGAAACTGATCCCAATTACATCACGGGTAAAGATGATCCGGGAGATAAATTTATGCATGAGCTAAGAAAGCATCTTGTCGATCTGAAATTGAACCCCCTGCCTTAAATCATGCCTAATCGAAGAATTTCGTTCTGCAGGTAAATTGCGTTTTCCTACAGGAATAAGTAATAAGTGTGCAATTGGTGATCGTTTTGTAATATATTTTGCTGGTTTGCTGTATTTTGCTGCATTGTTAATAAAATGTTAATTGTATTTGATTTGTTACGTGAGCGTGTGCTCTGCACACTTACTTATTTTTCTTTTTAATCGTCTGATTTATTGTAATCGACTGTATTTCAGTTTATTGTAATGTATTTTTGCTTTTAGTCTCGACTAATATATTGCGGTTTAATTCCTGTTACAGAAGTAATTTGTAAGTGAATACTTACTTTCTTTTGCGTTTTTATGTTGCTTTAAGTTTTAAAAACGAAAAGTTCTACTTACTTTTATTCTGATTTTCAATTATTCGTGCATAAAACTGCAATTTGTGTATGATCTAAGAGTCTATTTATGATGAAAAATGCCTTATTAAAGCTATCCTTTTTAATTTCTGTTGTTGCTTGGGTTTCCTGTGGGAATTCGTTGAAGTCTACGCAAGCGAGCAAAACCGCAGTAAACAGCATGACCGGCCGGGTAACGAGCCAAGTTGTTATTCCGGGTGCAGATCAACTTACGCTGTATTTACCACAACTAAAAGGTAAGAAAGTGGGAATAATGGGAAATCAAACTTCCATTGTAGGGGCTGATAAAAAACATCTTGTCGATGTCTTGATCGATAATAAGGTTGATTTGAAGTTTGCCTTTGCGCCTGAACATGGTTTCCGCGGGAACGTTGAACGTGGTGAGAAGTTTGGGAATGATGTTGATCAAAAGACTGGTTTGCCGCTGTTTACATTATATGGAGGTAATAAGAAACAAGATTCTATCGTCAATTCAATTGATGTGATGATCTTCGACCTGCAGGACGTTGGGGCACGCTTTTATACATACATCACTTCTTTGCACCGTGTAATGGAATTATGTGCAAAGCATAATAAAAAATTAATTGTACTGGATCGTCCAAATCCGAATGGCGATCAGGTGGATGGACCTGTAAGGCATGATGATAAGTTTAAATCAGATGTTTCCTGGCATAAAATAGCCATGATCCATGGTTTAACAATCGGCGAACTGGCGCAGATGATCAATGGAGAGCGCTGGCTTGAGCATGGCCGCCAGGCCGATGTAACGATTGTACAGGTCAAAAATTGGAATCATAACAGTAGGTATGAGCTGCCGGTCATCCCATCGCCAAGTCTGCCAAATTATCTTTCTGTTCGGTTGTACCTTTCATTATGTTTTTTTGAAGGTACGGATATTTCGGTAGGTCGGGGTACGGATTGGCCGTTCCAGGTATTAGGTTATACAAATCCGGTCTATGGCTCCTTTACTTTTACACCGGGCGAACGTCACGGTATGTCCAAACATGTGGAGGGTAAAGGAACAGTCAATTATGGTGTTGATTTGCGCGGTCTGGATGCTGATCATCAAAAATTTACCTTAAAATATCTGTTGGACTTTTATCAAAAGACACCTGATAAATCCACTTTCTTCGCGCGGCCTGAATTTTTTGATAAGCTTGCGGGGACAGATCAATTACGTAAGCAAATCCTTGCCGGACAATCTGAAGCTCAGATTCGTGCTTCTTGGTCCGATGACCTGAAAGCCTATAAGCAAATGCGTAAAAAGTATCTGCTTTATACTGATTTCGAATAGCAATAACTAACAATATTAACTAGAATCATTTATTTTAAAACTCTATAATCAATGCGAAAATTTGTACTATTTTCTGTTGCTCTTGGATTGAGTTTTCCTTCTGAATCCTATTCTTTTGCAAAAAAAGAAGGTGCTTTGAATCGCGACAATTTAACAAGCGCCTTTCTGAGTTCTTCTGCAAAAAATGCGTTTCAAAATACGGTGCAAGGTACTGTAAAGGATGGAAAAGGTCCAGTCTCTGGGGTAAGTGTGTCTGTGATTGGCGGTACTGCGTCAACTAAGACTGACGCTCAGGGGCATTTTAAAATTACAGCTGCCGTGGGGAGCAAGTTGCGTTTTTCATTTGTAGGATACGTGACAAAGGAGGTTGCCGTTACTTCAGCTACGCTTGATGTAACGCTAGCTGACGATAATCAAGCGTTGGACGAAGTGGTCGTTGTCGGTTACGGTACGCAGAAAAAAGGTAACCTTACTGGTGCGGTTTCATCGATCAATGTGAAGGAGAATCTACAGAGTCGTCCGATCGCCGATGTCGGCCGGGCAATTCAAGGAACGACACCAGGATTTAGTGTTACTGTACCGAGTGGTGAGGTTGGATCTGATCCTACCATGCGTATTCGTGGTGCAATATCTTCCATTCAAGGGAATAGTAGTCCATTGATCTTGGTGGATAATGTGGAAATCCCGAGTATCCAATATGTAAATCCGGATGATGTTGAGTCGATCACCGTATTAAAAGATGCTGCCTCTTCGTCCATCTATGGTGCGAAAGCTGCTTTTGGTGTCGTATTGATTAAGACGAAAACAGGTGGAAGTGCGGAAAAGGTTACCGTAAATTATTCTAATAACTTCTCATTCCAAAATCCATATAAAAAGTTGGAAATGGGACGTGTTAATGCCTTGAAATATACCATTGACGCATTAGAAAGAGTTGGCGGAACCGAAACTGGTGCTTTCTATAAAGTAAATAGAGAAAGTTATGAACGCGCAGTGGAGTGGGATAAAAAATATGGATCTTCAATCGGGAAAGATGATCCAACGGTATATGGCAGAGACTGGTATGTAGATCCGGGGTCGCCGACGAAAAAGTACGGTGTTAGAACGTATGATCCATATGATTATATGGTGCGCGAGTGGGCTCCCACACAAACACATAACTTGTCTTTAAATGGTACCATTAAGAAGACACAATATACAGCTTCATTTGGTTCGTTAAACCAAAGCGGTATGTTAAAGGCCGGCGATTCGGATAAGTTTAAACGGTATAATGCTGCATTAAGACTAAATACCGAACTGAATAAATATGTGACTATTAGGGGTGGAGCGATGTTTGCACAACGGAACAAGATCTATCCTTATGCGACAAACTCAACAACGGCCGATCCATGGTTGTACATGTATCGCTGGAGTTCCCTTTATCCAATGGGCTATGACGAAAATAACAACCCAATAAGGAGTCCATGGAGTGAAAATGAGGCGGCAAACCAAGCTTCCATGCTTCGCAATTATATTAATTTAAGCGCTGGTGCTACAGTTAATATAATGAAGAATTGGAAAGTAGATGTAGACTATACATTTACCAATGAGGATTATAGCTGGCGTAAAAACGGGACGAGATATACAGCAGCCAATTCTTGGGTAGCAGCTAAACAACGGTTTGATGCACAAGGAAATCCAGTTTATGTCAATAAAGAAGGAGCTGTTGTCAATAAGGGAGATGCTGATGCAACTTTAGCTTATGATCTTTCCAATGATATGTATACAGCGAATGGTTCTGCGCAAGATCATATCTATATGCGTTCACAAAATGAACATAAGCATACTGTCAATGCATTTACAACGTATGAGTTCGACTTGAATGATGATCATAACTTTAAATTTATCCTTGGTTTAAATAGAGTAACAAACGATGGTTCTTACCATTGGACGCAGCGTGCTGATTTATTGGATATCACAAATCCTCAGTTTGATTTGGCTGTGGGCCAAATTACGGGTAGCGGTGGTGAGTATTGGGAATCACAATTAGGGTATTTTGGCCGTGTGAACTATGCGTATAAGAATAAGTATCTATTTGAAGGTAATATCCGTTATGATGGTTCCTCCAAGTTTCCAACAGATTTGAAATGGCGATGGTTTCCATCCTTTTCAGCAGGCTGGGTAGTTTCAGAAGAAAAATTCATGGACTGGTCAAGGGCTACATTAAATCAGTTGAAGTTTAGAGGTTCATGGGGTGTTATCGGAAATCAAACGGTACCTTCTGATCTTTATGTTTCAAACATGGATGCGGGTCAGATTAATTACATCGTCAATGGCGCATTGTTGAATTCTGTGGGTACGCCAAAACTGAATTGGCCAAACGTTACGTGGGAAGATCTGGAAACCCTGGATTTCGGTGCGGATGCCAGATTCTTCAAGAATAAATTAGGTTTGACGTTTGACTGGTATCAGAAGAAGACCAAAAATATGTTTGCTCCTTTGGAAGGAACAACACTGACCTTGGGTTCTGCGGCGCCTTGGGGTAACTTCGGTACCTTGACGACCAAAGGCTTTGAATTGGCCATCGATTTTAACCACCGATTTGAGAATGGATTGGGTATTAATTTTAGGGCTAATTTGGATGACTCTAAATCTGTTTTTAGTGGCTATACGTCATTACGCACTACCGGTGTGAATTATAATGGTCGGGTATATGGTGATATTTGGGGGTATGAGACAGACCGTCTGTACCAATACAATGATTTTGTATTGGATGGAAATAACAATCCGCAGTTGGTAAAACCAAATGCAGATATGACCAAATATTATGGAAGTACAGATAACGTCTATCTCTTGAAAGAGGGGCCGAATGGTGAAAAGCCTGTCTATCAGCCACGATTCCAAAATTCAACTAATTTCTATTTTGGTCCTGGGGATGTTAAATTCAAAGATTTGAATGGTGACGGCGAGATCGATAATGGTGACGGTACGATCGATAATCCTGGCGATATGAAGATCATTGGTAATTCGACGCCTCGTTATCAGTATGGCTTTAGATTTGGTGCTGATTGGAAAGGCTTCGATGTTTCAGCATTTTTCCAAGGTGTGGGACAACGTAAAGTTTGGGGAGCAGGATTCTTGGCGATTCCAGGATTTAACACTTCAGATGGAGCGATGCCTGCAAGCTTTGTAAACGATTACTGGACGAAAGATAATCAAGGAGCATTCTATCCGGCTGCATTCAACAACGGCGGTAGTGCGAATGTCAATAATATGCAAGTTCAGTCCCGCTATCTGTTGGATATGTCGTATTTGAGAATTAAGAACCTAACTGTGGGGTATACAATTCCTCAGCATATCGTGCAACGAGCTAAGATAAATAACTTACGTGTTTATGTTTCGTTGGAGAATTTCTTCACTTGGGATAAGCTTCGTGGCTTACCGATTGATCCGGAAGAGGTGGAAGGCTTCTCGATTTTTAATGAAACGAATTACAACGGTGGACGTACAGGTGTTGGAACACCAACATTTAAGAGTGCCTCATTTGGTGTTCAGTTAAACTTTTAAACGAATTTGACAGATGAAATTAAATAGAATAAAAATTGGATCTATCATGCTTTCCGCCATGTTATTGGGGGTGGGCTGTAGTAAGGATGTGCTGGATAGGCCTGATCAAACTAAAGTAATCGATGAAAACTTTTGGAGAAATGAAGCTGATGTTCGTTTGTATGCAAATGATTTTTATTTAAATTATTTTGTTGGCTATAATACTTTTTATGGTACGGCCTATGCTCCCTTAGTGGGATATAACTATGCAGATGACTTTACTTCTGAAGGAACGCAAGGTGGCTTTGAGTCAGTTGTTCCGACGAGTAGAGGTGCGAGTACGGTGACACCTGATATGTTGACGACCTATTCAGGGCCGACCTGGAATTTTTACTGGGTTAGAAAGGCTAATGTGATGTTGACCAGGATTGAAACAAAGGCCAAGTCAAAATTGTCAGAGGCTGAGTATAAGCACTGGACTGCAGTAGCTCGTTTTTTTAGAGGCTACGAATATAGTAGGTTAGTTTCTGTGTTTGGTGATGTGCCTTATTTTGATGTTGAAGTTGATCCGATGGATCAGGCTACAATGTATAAGGAACGTACCAAGCGCGGGGAGGTTATGGATAAAGTCTATACAGATTTTGAGTATGTGCTTGATAATATGCGTGCTGATGACGGAAAAGGTTATGTAAATAAATATGCAGCAGCGGCACTTATTTCTAACCTCATGTTGTTTGAAGGTTCCTGGGAAAAATACCATGGCTTGGATCAAGATCGTGCGAAAAAGTATCTCGCGCTTGCGGTTAAAGCGTCCGAAGTTGTCATGAATAGTGGAAAGTGGTCTTTTGGAAGTGATTTTAAAAGCCTGTTCGCATCTGAAGATCTTTCAAGCAATCCAGAGGTAATTTTCTTCAGAACTTATAATGATGCCTTGAAAGTAACGCACGCCGTAGGTTCTTACAGTAATGGTACTGAAGGGCAGAAGGGCGTTAACTTGGATTTGTTGAAATCTTTTATCTGTAACGATGGAAAGGTTTGGCAAAACTCAGCGCTCACAAATGCTTCGGACTTTTCGATGAAATCTTTGGCGAGAACGAGAGACCCACGGTTTGAAGCTTCGTTGATGGATACCGTTAATACAGCTTCATCAACATTTGCTTACGGTCATAAATTTGCTGCTAGAGAAGCCTTGACGTATATTGGAAAAACTTATCCAGCAAAATGGAGTAGTAATACAAATACAAATGATGCTCCGATTGTGCGTCTTGGTGAGGTTGTGTTGAATTGGATTGAGGCAAGGCAGATTCTTGCGGAGTTTTTTGGTGGAGCAGCTGTTACCCAAGGTGATTTGGATAAATCAATAAATGCGGTACGGAATAGGCCGCTAGACGCAGATGCCATAGCTAAAGGGGTAAAGAAAACGGCACCTTTGACATTAAATTCCCTGCCGAACGATCCAAGCCGCGATGCGGATGTATCGCCGTTGATGTGGGAAATCAGACGTGAACGAAGAATGGAATTTGTATATGAGTATGCGCGATTGAATGATATCCGTCGCTGGAAAAAATTGGATTATATGAACTTTTCACGCAATGTCGATTATTCATTGGGTCCCTGGGTAAATATCAAAAAGGACCTTCCAAATCGTTTGACAAAAGCTTACGAAGGTGTTTTGAAAGTCCGTGACGCAGCAGGAAATACAATCACGTACAATGGTAAAAACGCCGATGCTATGGTGGGATATTACGTTGTTCCGAAATTTGCAAACAGGGTAAGTTTTACCGATCGGTCGTACTTGGCTCCTGTTGGACTGAATCAGATTCAACAATATGCAAATTTGGGCTATATCTTAACACAGACGCCAGGCTGGCAATAGATAGCATTGTATTAAAAGGCCTTTCTGAATTTCAGAAAGGCTTTTTAATACATAATGAATTTTGATTTACATGAAGATGCATAAAAATGCAATATCATTTCTGTTTTATGCATAAAAACGCTATTTTTAAGAAAACATTACGCATGAGGTTTCCAATTATCACCTTTTTTATTGCATTATCCTGCGTTTTTAACGTTGCGATAGCACAGCAGTCCTTCAAATTTGCCCACGTAACAGACACGCATGTCGGTGGTGCAACAGGTGAGGAGGATTTGCGACGTACTGTAAAGGACCTGAATACATTGAAAGATATTGATTTTGTTATAGTCTCCGGAGATATCACCGAGTTTGGTGCTGATCATGAATTAAAGCTTGCGAAGCGAATCTTAGATAGTCTGCAGTTGCCTTGGTATGTGATTCCGGGAAATCACGATGGCAATTGGTCAGAAAATGGAGCCAACACGTTTCGCACCGTTTTTGGTGGCGAAACCTTTTTCTTTAAGCATAAAGGCTACGCATTCATTGGAACCAATTCAGGCCCCAATATGCGCATGAGTCCTGGTCAAATTCCTCGGGAAAACCTGGTTTGGATGGATTCCATTTTTGCAGCGAATCCGGATAAACAGCTACCATTGATCTATATTAATCATTATCCACAGGATTCATCGTTAAATAACTGGTTTGACGCACTGAAAAGAGTTAAAACGCGGAATGTCCAGTTGGCGCTTTGTGGGCATGGTCATGCCAATAAATTATACGATTGGGAAGGAATTCCGGGGGTGATGGGACGGTCTAATCTGCGTGCGAATAAAGCGGTTGGGGGTTATAATATCGTGACCATCGCCGATGGCAAAGCCAGTTATCAGGAACGTAATCCCGGTGTAGGAATGCAGGAGAAACCTTGGGTTGTTGTTCCAATGTTCGACCATCATTATGAAAATGAAACGATAAGCTACCCGAGACCAAGTTATGCTGTGAACGCAAAATATGCGGACCAGGTTAAAGTCAATTGGACGTTTGAAGACGCCAGCGATATCGGGGCGGGACTAGCCGTTTACAAAAATAGCGTGATTACATCAAATACCGCGGGCGATATCTTTGCGCTTGACTTAAAAACTGGCAAAAAGCTATGGGCATACCGTACCGGCGGTAAAGTTTATTCTACGCCTGCTGTGTGGAAAGGGATTGTCGTGGCGGGATCATCGGATCATGCAATTTATGCGGTAGATGCCGGTAATGGCAAGTTGTTGTGGAAGGTGGAGACTGAGAAGGCGGTTTTGGGTTCCCCTTTGCTACATGATGGCGTGGCTTTTATCGGTGGCTCGGATGGTAAGTTTAGAGCGCTGGACATCAAGACTGGAGCTGTAAAATGGAGTTTTGATCAGGTCAAAGGATTTGTATCGACGCTGCCAACGCATTATTTAGGGAATGTAATTTTCGGCTCTTGGAGTAATGGGTTCTATGCTTTAGATGCCAAAACGGGTAAGCTTTCGTGGGAATGGAATAATGGACAGGCCAATCGGATGTTTTCGGCGGCGGCATGTAATCCTGTAGGGACAAATAATCGTGTCTTTGTGGTTGCACCGGATCGTTTTATGACAGCATTGGATGCGAAAACGGGAGTGGTCATCTGGCGGGAAAAGAAAGATACCATTCGGGTACGTGAGTCTATGGGGCTAGCCGCAGATCATAAATTGGTCTATGTAAAGACGATGGATGGTGATCTTTTGGGTATTTCGGTTGCTGGTAACAGCATGGATGTTGCCTGGAAGTCCAAACTTAAATTGCCCTACGAATTGACACCTTCTGCTATTACTACCAACGGAAAATTGGTTTTTGTGCCGAGTCATTCGGGTTTGCTGTCTGGAGTTGACGCAAAAACAGGCGCTGTCGTATGGCAATATAAAATATCCAATGGAATGGTTAATCCTGTCGTGTTAGATGGAAGAAACACAGTGATAGCGAGTACGATGGATGGTAAAATAGTTTCATTACAGTTTTAAACAATCGATTGAATTGATCTTTTTGAAAATAAATGCCTTGATATGATAAAAAAATGTCTAAACTTCTTAAATTTACGTCAAGCTTTTTTGCTTGTTTTTGCATGTTTTGTTTGTAACTTTGCGGAAGCACAGCAAAATGCTTGGATTAGAATAAACCAATTGGGCTATACTCCAGCGGGCAAGAAGGTCGCGGTATGGGGCGGGAAATCAATCAGGCAGCTTCGTTCTTTTGAAATTAAAAACGCACAAACGGGTAAAACGGTCTATGTGCATCCTGTTGGAAAAGATTATGGGGCTTATGGTCCTTTTGTTCAGAGTTTTCGTTTTGATTTCTCTTCCGTGCAGGATACGGGGCGTTTTTTTGTTCAAGCTGGAGATGTAAAGTCTCCAACATTCCGAATTGCTCGGGACGTCTACAAAGGGGCGGCAGATTTTGTGTTGCGTTATATGCGGCAACAACGGACATTGTTTAACCCTTTTCTGAAAGATAGCTGCCATACACACGATGGGTTTACGCTTTATGCGGGAAAAGCCGGTATTCCGGATAGTTCGCATATCGATGCAGGTGGCGGCTGGCATGATGCCTCTGATTATCTGCAATATGCGACAACGTCGGCAAATGCTACATTTCATTTGCTAGCGGCTTACCGTGATTTTCCAAAGGTGTTTGGTGATCTAAAGCAAGCAAATGGTCTTGATGGAAAAAATTGCCGGGCCGATGTGCTCGATGAGGCAAAATGGGGCTTGGATTGGCTGTTGAAAATGCATCCCAAGGCCAACCAAATGTACAATCAGATTGGTGATGACCGGGATCATGCCAGCATGCGGATGCCAAAGGAAGATCCTTACTATGGTCGTGGATTTGAGAGACCGGTGTATTTTATCGATGGCGAGCCGCAACAGCGTGGTAAGTTTATGAATAATACAACAGGGACAAGCTCTACTGCTGGTAAATTTAGCAGTGCTTTTCGCCTCGGTGCAGTGTTGTTTGACAAAGAAGATCGGAAGTATGCAAAGTTGCTGTCGAGGAAATCGGAAACGGCTTATGCCTATGCAATGATAAAACCTGGCGTGACACAAACGGTTTCTGTGAAATCGCCCTATATTTATGCAGAGGATAATTGGGTAGATGATATGCAGTTGGCTGCAGCAATGGGTTTTTCGACGACAAAAAAGGAAAAATTTGCACGGGAAGCCTCACAGTATGCCCGACAAGAAAAGATTACACCTTGGATGGTAAGCGATACTGCTGCACATTATCAGTGGTACCCTTTTATCAACCTTGGACATTATGAATTGGCAAAAGGATTAAAAGGACAAGATCGCGAGGAGATTGTTTCCTATTATAAGCAGGGCATCGAAGAGGTCAATCGGCGAGCCGAAAAAAATGCATTTTTTCGGGGAGTTCCCTTTATCTGGTGCAGCAATAACTTAACCGTATCTTTTGCGATCCAATGCCTTTGGTATAAGGAATTGACGGGAGACGCATATTTTGACGAGCTTGCTCAGGCTAATTTTGACTGGTTATTTGGGACGAACCCCTGGGGAACGAGTATGGTATATGGTCTTCCATCTTGGGGCGATACGCCTGTTGATCCGCATTCGGCGTTTACCTTTCTAGGGAAACATCCGATCGACGGCGGATTGGTTGATGGGCCCATTATGGCATCCACGTACCGCAATCTGATTGGTATCAAGTTGAATAATCCGGATAGCTATGCGGAGTTTCAAAGTGATCTGGCGGTCTATCATGACGACTACGGAGATTATAGTACGAATGAGCCGACAATGGATGGTACCGCTTCGTTGATTTATCTGTTGGCTTCAAAGGAGGGTAAGGCCATGGAGGAGCCTACCGGAAAAAAGTAACACGGGATGTTTTTGGAGCTATTGTCCGGGGCGACTCGACAAAACGGCAGGTGGCCCTGGTGTTTACCGGTCATGATTTATCTGAGGGTACTGCTGAGGTATTAGCAAGTCTAAAGCATAATGGCGTTAAAGGCTCTTTTTTCCTGACAGGCGATTATCTCAGAACTCCAGGTTTTAAGCCGTATGTCCGTCAGATGTTAAGCGATGGCCATTGGATTTCGGGGCATTCCGATAAACATATTCTGGTGAGTGACTGGGGGAGTAGGGAGGTGCTTTTGGTCAAACGTGACTCTTTTGTCGCTGATCTAAAAGCAAACCTGAAAGCACTGGAAGGCGCGGGTGTCAAAAGAGAGCAGCTGTCCTATTATATTCCTTCTTATGAATGGTATAATAGTGAAACAGTCGACTGGGCAAAGGCAGTTGGTCTAAATTCGGTTAATTATACACCAGGAATACGTACTGCGGCTGATTATACCTATCCTGAAATGGGGGGGCGTTATTTATCGTCGACAGCGATTCTCGACAATCTCTGGTCTTACGAAGCTCGATATGGGCTCAATGGATTTTTGATATTGATTCATATGGGAACTGATGGTCGGCGGAAAGATAAGCTGTATCATCATTTGGATGATATCATTAGCATATTAAAGGGGAAAGGGTATCAACTTGTGGATGTACCCGATTTATTGAAATAAAGAAATACAATATATACTAATAATGGTAAATACAACGGAGAAAGATTCGAATTATCAGGATTTGGACAAGATGTCTGTGCATGAGTTATTGACAAATATCAATAATGAGGATAAATCTGTGCCACTTGCTGTAGAGCAGGCTATCCCTCAGATTGAAGCATTAGTCAAAGTCACTGTGGAGAAAATGAAGGCTGGTGGTCGAACTTTTTATATCGGCGCTGGTACAAGTGGCCGTTTGGGCGTGCTGGATGCGTCTGAATTACCTCCGACATACGGCGTTCCATTTGAATGGATCATTGGGTTGATTGCTGGTGGTGATACTGCAATTAGAAAAGCAGTTGAATTTGCAGAAGATGATCTGGAGCAAGCATGGAAAGATATGGAAGCGTATGATATTGATGAAAACGATGTTGTTATCGGCATTGCGGCTTCTGGAACCACACCTTATGTTATCGGCGGATTGAAAACGGCAAACGAGAAAGGGCTTGTGACGGGCTGTATTGTCTGTAACGGAGGGTCCCCGATTGCGGAAATAGCGCAGTATCCGGTTGAAGTTATTGTTGGGCCAGAATTTGTTACCGGGTCTACGCGAATGAAATCGGGTACAGCACAGAAACTTGTGTTAAATATGTTCAGTACCGCAGTGATGATCCAATTGGGTAGGGTAAAGGGGAACAAGATGGTCGATATGCAATTGTCAAACCATAAGCTGGTCGGTCGTGGTGTACGTATCATTATGGATCAGACCGGGGCGCTTGAAGAAGAAGCTGCGGCTTTGCTTGAGCAATTTGGTAATGTAAGACAGGCAATCGAAGCTTATCAGGATACCCATTGAGCATAACCTATTAAAATCACCTATTTAAAAACAAACTATGTCACCAGTAATATTATTATCTTTTATAATAATCTATTTTGCAGTTCTGCTTGCTGTAGCTCACTTCACCTCGAAGGGAGCTTCCGATAACTCGACTTTTTTTGTCGCAAACCGGAACTCTAAATGGTATATGGTCGCCTTTGGGATGATCGGTACCGCGCTCTCCGGCGTAACTTTTATCTCGGTTCCCGGCGCAGTCGGTGCGTCTGAATTTAGCTATTTTCAATTTGTTCTTGGGAACGCCGTTGGTTTTGTCATTATTGCCTATGTATTGCTTCCGCTCTATTATAGAATGAACTTGACTTCCATTTATACGTATTTGGAAGAACGTTTTGGGCACACCACGTACAAGACCGGTGCTGCTATTTTTTTGGTTTCCCGTACGATCGGTTCGGCGTTTCGTCTTTATCTGGTCGCAATCGTATTGCAGCATTTTATTTTTGATGCCTGGAATGTGCCTTTCGCGATTACGGTCGTTATATGTTTGGTGTTAATCTGGATGTATACAAACAAGGGTGGCTTAAAGACGATTATTGTGACAGATACCCTACAGACTACCTTTTTAGTGACCGCAGTAATTCTCTCTATCTATTTTATGGCCAAAGGATTAGATTTTGGTATCGTCGATACTTTCGAGGCTGTAAAAGAAAGTAGTTATTCCAAGATCTTTTTCTGGGATGATTTTGTCGGCAGTAAAGCAAATTTTTGGAAACAATTCTTGGGAGGAATTTTTGTGACCATTGCGATGACTGGGCTTGATCAGGATCTAATGCAAAAGAACTTATCGATGGGGACCATTAAAGAAGCCCAAAAGAACATGATCACTTTTACAAGTGTTTTTGTGGTCATTAATATTTTCTTTTTAGCTGTCGGTGCTTTGCTGTATATCTATGCGGCTAAAAACGGAATTGATGTGACTCAATTAGCAACACGCGATTATTTGTACCCAGAAATTGCATTAAACCACTTGGCTATTGTTCCTGCAATCATCTTTATGATGGGGTTAACGGCTGCTACTTTTGCAACGACAGATAGTGCGCTAACGGCATTGACAACATCTTTCTGTGTGGACTTTCTAAATTTCAATAAAAAAGAAAATCCCAATGATCCAGCGCTGATCAAGCAGCGTAATTATGTGCATTTTGGTTTTTCCATTGTGATGCTGTTGGTTATTCTGGTCTTTAAGCTGATCAATGATGACTCGGTCGTCAATGCAATCTTTACTGCGGCGAGTTATACCTATGGACCTTTATTGGGTTTATTCGTTTTCGGAATATTCACAAAATATGCCGTGCGGGATAACGCTGTACCTTATATCTGTGTACTTTCGCCTACCGTCTTATTTTTGCTTAAAACCTATGTTATTGAAGTGTATACACCTTATGTTATCGGATTGGATTTGATCATTATTAATGGTTTTATCACGTTTGTGATGCTTTTGATCAGTTCTCCAGGTAAAGCAAGTGAAAAAGCATTGTCCCATAATTAATGCATTCCAGTGATAAAAAGTTTCTCCATTGGTGAGAAGATGTAAATACAAGTATTGATTTTGATTTGTACGTACAGAAAAATTAAGTTAAGTTTGATATACTAAGTTTTTCTGTACGTATGTATCATAGCATAAATGAGACTACGGAGTTTATCCGTAGAAAAATTGGAGATTTTACTCCAGAGTTCGGTATCATCCTAGGTACTGGTTTAGGTAAGTTGGTGGATGAAATTGAAGTCGAGTATCAGCTGATGTATTCCAATATACCAAATTTCCCCATTTCGACTGTTGAATTTCATTCTGGTAAGCTCATTTTTGGAAAATTGAGTGGCCGCAATGTGGTTGCTATGCAGGGGAGGTTGCATTATTATGAAGGTTACGATATGCAACAAATTACCTTTCCGATCCGTATCATGAAAGTTTTGGGGGTACAAAAATTGTTTGTTTCCAACGCTGCGGGCTCCCTGAATCCTGATGTGAAAAAAGGTGACCTTGGAATTATTGAAGATCATATCAATTTGTTGCCGGATAATCCGCTACGCGGACAGAATTTGGCCGAGTTTGGTCCACGATTTCCCGATATGAGTGAGGCTTATAACCGAGAAATGATCGTACAGGCTCTTGAGATCGCAGCAAAGCATGATATTAATGCACGAAAAGTTGTTTATGTTTCCTCTGCAGGTCCAAATCTGGAAACAAAAGCGGAATATCGCTATATGCGTCTGATCGGTGGCGATGTGGTCGGTATGAGTACCGTTCCAGAAGTAATTGTCGCTAATCATATGGCGCTTCCGGTATTTGCGATTTCTGTTGTTACGGATGAAGGTTTTTACGAGGATCTTAAACCCGTTTCCTTGCAGGAAATTGTCAGTGTTGCGGAGAAAGCGGAACCTAAAATGACGTTAATTTTGAAAGAATTAATAGCTTTGCAATAAATTGTCTTTTCATGTATCATCTTTGATGGCCAAAGTTGATGGATTGGTGGATATTTGAGAGTAATTTGTTCATTCAGGTGAATTTAGCTTTTTTGGTTTTTATATAATTTTAGATGAAGTTGATCGTACGCATACTTGCCGCATGGTGTGTTTTATTTGTTTATTCCATGGATGTTATTGCCCAGAGCAAGGAAGAGTGGAGTAGTGCATTGGATTCGGCTAGGGCAAAGGAAGATGGGAAGAAAGATTCTGTCATCCTTTCTGCGAAGTATATCCGATATGCCACACTGGATATGTTAAAAAAAGGAACTTATACACGGCAGATCGATACATCACATCATAATTATCAATATTATAATCCGCAGAATTTACCCTGGAATCCCAGCGTGAACCTTGGGGCTTATGGTCTTGCTACACGGGATCTATTGTTCCAACCTAAAAAGACTATTGGCTTTCAGTCTGGTTTTACAGCATTGGAACGTTATTTATTGAACCCCGATTCGATCCAATATTTTAGGGCCCGGGCGAGGTACTCCGAACTGTCGGCTGTGGGATTCTTTTTTAATGACCAAGTCTTTAGGGCACGGGTAGCACAGAATATCAATTCTCAGTGGAATATGAATGTCGATTTCCATTCGACCAAAACGGATGGATTTTATCTTGGGCAGAATTATTCGGATTTAAAGGCTTCAGTTGCTTCTTGGTATGAATCGAAAAATAACCGGTATAATTTGTTGATCAATGGCGTATTTAATCGTTTGGATGCCATGGAGAATGGTTCTATTACGGAGGATCTTCCATTTGCACCCGGAAACAGGCAGTCTCCGGACCGGTTTATACCGAAATTCAATGATCCGAGTAAAACAAATGTACCGCGATCCAAATGGTGGGATAACTCATTGTTTCTACGTCAATCGCTTTATTTAGGGCGATTGGATACAATCGATAAAGGAAAGCCGACCATGCAGATCCATCCGACCAATAGCATGGCGCATAATACGCGCATAAGAAGACAGACCTATAATTTCTTCAAGAACATGGATGACCAAAATGCGGCATTGCCTTACAATAATAAGGCATTGGCGCTGAACAGTGATAAGACGCTGATCACGAATGTTTCCAATGAATTTGAATATAACTTTTTTCTCAGAGGAAAGTCGGTCTTTAAGAATGAGGCGAAACTAAATTTGGCTTTTCAGCACGACATGAACTGGGTGGAGCAGCATCAGTTGGACTCCATGCGCTATTATAACAATACTTCAGCCTATCCACAGCCGCTGAAGAAATTGCCGGATAGCACCACATTTGATCGCTTTTATCAAAATGGAATCGTGAAAGGTGAATTAGGGTATAAGTTTTCAGATCGTCTTGATTTTAGTTTAAAAGCGAATCAGATTGTATTTGGTCACAACTTTGGGGATTTCTTGTATGAAGCTAAAGCGGATATCTCCATGGGTGATAAAATTGGAAAGGTGACCCTGTCGGCTTATTCACAGAATAAATCGCCAGAGATGGTTTTCGAGAATTTAAATTATACCTACGGAAAATGGAATGATTTAGATCTTAAAAAGACGAAAATTCAGAATCTGGGTTTTCAATATGCCAATCCGATGCTTGGTTTCCATGGTAAGGTGGAGTATTTTTTGATGAACAATTATACCTATTTCGAAGAGTTGTCCAATCCACAGAACGATCCTAAAAAGGATAAATGGATTGTTCCGGCACAATTGGACAAAGCGAATTTGTTGAAGGTAAGTGTTGGACAAAAATTTAAATTAAACCATTTTACCCTCGATAATCTCGTGGTCTATCAAAAGACAGATCAACAGAACACACTGGCTGTTCCGGAGCTGTATACTTGGCATAGTTTGTATTACAGTAACCTGTTTTATAAAGTTATTGATTATAGTATCGGTCTGGACGCAAAGTTCAATACACCTTATGCCAATCCGAATTATTCAATTGGGACGGGACAGTTTTACAATGCTTACAAACAGATTGAGTTTTCGACATATCCAATCATGGATCTATGGATTACAGCGAATATACAACGGGTGAATATGTTTTTGAGTTATAATTTTTTAAATCAGAACTTCTATCCGCATGGTTACTATACGGTCAGACGTTATCCGATGAATAGTGCTAATTTTAGATTTGGTATTTCTTGGAAGTTCTATGATTAAAAATTATTTCGGTGTTTCTTAGCTTGTTGTGATATTAAAGGCATAAAATCTTATAAAATAATTTTGAGAATAGAATTTTTAAGCTATATTTGCACACGCAATTAGGGAACGGCGTTCTTTAAAAAAGTATGGAGGCTTAGCTCAGCTGGTTCAGAGCATCTGCCTTACAAGCAGAGGGTCACAGGTTCGAATCCTGTAGCCTCCACCATACAAAGTCGGAGAATTAGCTCAGCTGGTTCAGAGCATCTGCCTTACAAGCAGAGGGTCACTGGTTCGAATCCAGTATTCTCCACCAATCCAAAACGGAGGCTTAGCTCAGCTGGTTCAGAGCATCTGCCTTACAAGCAGAGGGTCACAGGTTCGAATCCTGTAGCCTCCACAAAAGCATCATCAATTGGTGCTTTTTTTTCGTTAGGGGGTTTAGCTCAGCTGGTTTAGAGCACTACCTCGACAAGGTAGGGGTCACTGGTTCGAACCCAGTAATCCCCACGATAAAAAAAGCGTTCTTCATGAACGCTTTTTTTATGGGCTGAATTCGCTGTAAATTTGAAAGTCCCCGATCCGGTATTCAATCTATCTCGGGAATCTTTCGCATTTATTTTCTAACTATTTCCGTTTCTTCCCTAGTTTAATTCCGTAACCTGTTGTCCATTCAATAAAATCAGCTTTACCGCCATGGGCTTTAATGGAAACACCGGCAAAGAAATCTTTGTAAACTTTATAACGTACTCCTGCTCTTAAATACACGGGCATGCTCTCGCCATTGAATTCGTTGCGATGAAGATAGACTCCTACATTTCCGTTGATATAAAGGCGTGAATTTAACACATGATCAATGTAGAATGCGGGGCCGTAAGAAAATAAGGCGGAGAATTTTCCGGCTTTGTCGCCGGCAACCTTCTCGTCGTTTCCACTGGCTGAATAAAATGCATCAAACCCAGCGCCAAGCCGCCATTTGTAGCCGAAATGCTTGCTGTAGTATGCACCTAGCATAGATTTAAAATATTGGCTATCGTGTTCGCGATCAATCTGTTTGAAGCCAAAGGCATAGTTGAAATGGAGTTCCTCTGTTTTCTCCATTTGTGGAATACTACTTTTTCTATAATCAAAAGGCTTGTTTGTTGGTGTATACGAAACCGATAGGCTCAAGGGGACGAGGTTTATCCCTGTGTTCGGTAATGCCAGGGCGCCATTGCTGAAGTGGTGGAAGGCTGCACCAGCCCCTACCTGAAAGTTTTTATTTAGGCGGTAGTTGACCTGAAGTCCAAGATCAATAAATACATTGTTTTTGCTGCCAATAAGTAGGTTGAACGGATTGTCCTCCTCATTGTAGGGGTTGAATCTCTCGGAAAGACCGAGCGCAATGCGGTAGTTGAAATTCCATCTTGAATTTACTTTTGGCCGAATAGGAATGGCAACAAAGCCATAGGCGGCGAAAGGTCGTCCGAGGTGCTCCTGACCAAAAGTACTGCTGTAGATGCCTATGCCGTATATTGGATAGTTGTATATTTCATTGTAAATACTCTTTAATGAGTCTTGAAACTGGGTCTGAAAACCGACTCTAAAATTTAACCCACTATAGTATGAGTCAGCAAGGGTTTCTTTGGAGCGCTCATTGAATTTGAGTTCGCCCCCGCTTTCATGTTCAAGTTGGAATATAAGTCTCGTCTTAGCTGGGGTACGGCTTTGTAAAGTGTCATTCGGATTTTCTATTCGGGGTGTGACCTGTGCTGTGGCACGAAAGGAGAGCAGTGTCAGGGCCACAAAAGCAAGTATTCTTGATCTCATGAAATAAAACGTTAGCGTTTTTTAAAATTTTTGCAAAAATAAGAATGATATATCATTGTAACAACAGTATTTAAACAGTAGCGAAATCAAGTTATAAAAAATGCCATTTTTCAGCCACACCATGTCGGTTAGTGGTGAGAGAAATTAGGCAGCTTAACTATCAGGCTGTCAAATGGGTAAATAATTATTGTTTATGTCTTTAATTATATTGCATATAAAAAGCAATTTATCTAAGTTTGAGGTGAAAAGAAAAAGGAAATATGATTAAAAACCTATTTAGAATTACTGCTGTTACGTTTGCACTAACAACAGCAGGGTGTGCTTTGTTTGCTCAAAACGCCAAATTTGATTGGAAAGAAGCATCTGAGGGGGGTTACACCTACAAGTACGTCACGAATGACCCTACACATTCACGGTTTTACAAGTTAAAAAATGGCTTAACGGTGATTTTGAGCCCGACCAAAAAAGAACCACGTATCCAAACTTACATTGCGACAAAAGCGGGGAGCAAAACAGACCCGAAAGATCACACCGGTTTGGCCCATTATCTGGAGCATATGCTGTTTAAAGGAACCGATAAATTTGGTTCTAAAGACTGGGCAAAGGAAAAACCTTTGTTAGATCAGATTGATGCGCTCTATGAGAAATACAATGGTACAACAGATGAAACCGAACGGAAAGCAATCTATAAGGAAATCGATAAAGTATCTGGAGAGGCTGCGAAATATGCTATTGCGAATGAGTACGATAAATTGATGGCATCAATGGGGGCGGAAGGTACTAATGCATTCACCTCATTTGAGCAGACAGTCTATCAGGAGCAAATTCCTAGTAATGTAATGGATAAGTATCTCGCTGTACAGGCAGAACGGTTTAGATATCCGGTATTGCGTCTGTTCCATACTGAGCTGGAAGCTGTGTATGAAGAGAAAAATATCAGTCTGGATAAAGATAATCGTAAGGCTGTAGAATCGATGTTTTCAGCTGCTTTTCCTAATAATAATTATGGAAAGCAGACGACAATTGGTACTGTAGAGCACCTTAAAAACCCATCTTTGAAAGCGATTCGTGAATATTTTCACACCTACTATGTCCCTAACAATATGGGGGTTATTATGTCGGGTGATTTTGATCCTACAGAGGTGGTGAAAAAGGTGGATAAGGCCTTTGCTTTTATGCAGGCGAAAGAAATTCCGGCCTACACGTTTGATGCAGAGAAACCAATTTTAACTCCTGTTGTCCGCGAGGTTAAAGGTCCGGATGCTGAATTTATGTTAATGGGATTCCGTTTTCCTGGCGCTGCAACAAAGGATGCCCGTATGCTCAATCTGATGAGTCAGATCTTGACAAATGGTTCTGCCGGTCTGATTGATCTGGATTTGGTGAAGAATCAAAAATTATTAGGTGCAGGTGCTTTTCCGTATGTGTTAAAAGACTATTCTCTGCTTCTGTTGCAGGGTAATCCTGGTCAGGGACAGAGCTTGGAACAGGTGCAACAGCTGCTGTTACAAGAATTGGCAAAATTGAGAAAAGGAGAGTTTTCGGATGAGCTGATCACGGCGATTGTGAACAACGCTAAGAAAGACGAAATCAAGCAAAATGAAAGTTATGGTGATCGTGCTGAATCATTGATGGATGCCTTTACTTCGGGTCAGGATTGGGCGTCTGTCGTGGGCTATTCGGATGAGTTGAATAAAATCACCAAGCAAGATGTGGTTGATTTTGCTAACAAATATTTGAATGACAATAATTATGTTGTTGTTTATAAGCGTAAGGGAGTTGATAATAATGTCGTTAAAGTTGTTAAACCTGAGATTACTCCCGTAACGGTCAATCGTGATGACCAGTCTGATTTCTTGAAGAAAGTAGAAGCATTGCCAGAGGATAAAATTCAGCCGGTATGGGTAGATTATAACAAAGATATTCAGAAGGCTACTGCAAACGGTTTGCCAGTACTTGCTGTAAAGAACTCAGATAATGAACTGTTTTCGCTGTCTTATCGTTTTGATGGTGGAAAATGGAGCAATAAATTGCTTTCATTGGCTGCGGGTTATCTAGAATTTTTAGGTACAAAAGATAAATCCAGTGAGCAGTTTAGCAAGGATTTTTATCAATTGGCGTCTGATTTTTCAGTGTCTGCAGGAAATGAAGAAACTATGGTGTCGATTTCAGGCTTGAATTCAAACTTTATAGCTACACAGAACTTGATTCAGGATTTATTGCGTAATTGTGTTGCTGACCAGGAGGCTTTCAAAATGTATATTGCCCGTCTTAAAAAAGCGAGAGCAAATGCGAAAGAAAACAAGGGAGCGATCATGGAGGGCCTAAAATCTTATGCTAAATACGGCGCTAAAAATCCATTTAATAATGTGTTTACAGACGCGGAATTGGATGCTTTAAAAGCGGAGGATTTGGTGAAGGCATTGCACGATTTGGCTAATATGAAACATACGATGCTTTATTTTGGCCCGTTAACTGCCGCGGAATTTGTAGCGAAAGCGAAGCCTTTGAAACAAGGGGCTGGAGAGTATATTCCGGCGAAAAAGGCGGTCGTGTTCGCAGAATTGCCAACAAGCAAGAACCAGGTTCTTTTTGCTAATTTCGAAATGAAGCAGGCTGAAGTATTTTGGTATAGAAGCTCAGGAGTATACAGTAGTGCCTTGACACCGACTGTTTCTCTGTTTAATAATTACTTTGGTGGCGGCATGGGAAGTATTGTCTTCCAGACTATCCGTGAATCGAAAGCATTGGCTTATTCAACTTATGCCTATTATGGACAGCCTTATAAAAAAGAAAACCATTACACCGTTGGGGCCTATGTTGGGACGCAGGCTGATAAGTTTAACGATGCGATTAAAGGCATGAATGAGCTGCTGGATGTGTTGCCTGAAAGCGCTAAAGGGTTGGATATTGCGAAAGTAAGTCTGGAAAAATCAATTGCCAGTGAACGTGTGTTGAATGCGTCTATATTAGGTAGTTATCTAGCTGCACAACGTTTGGGAAATGCAACTGATATTCGTAAAGTTGTCTATGAGCAAGCGCCAAAATTAACTTATGGTGACCTAAGCACTTTCCATAAGAAAGAGATGAGTCAAAAGCCGTACGTTTATTGTATTGTAGCGAAGGAAGAAAGTCTTAAGCCAGAGGATCTTGCGAAACTGGGCGAGGTTAAAAAGCTGGATCTTAAAGAGATCTTCGGCTATTAGATCCCGGATTGCTTGTCTTAAGAATTAGATTAGCGTATGATACGAAAGAAGCCTCCGGTGTTTGCCGGAGGCTTCTTTCGTATCAGGTTTTGTGATGCCCTTTGTTTTTTATTCTTGTTTCACGCTACGGAATCCTTGTTTCACTGTTCGCGAGTAGGATTAGTTTTAAGGTGAATTCGCTATCATGGCTACTAAAACTAGCGTATTAAAACCGGATAATCTCCTCAATCTGTTCGTTGATAAATTGCAGCGTATCTTCTTTGAATAACTGCCCTTCATCATTCAGTTCGTTCTGAACATTGGGTAGAAAGATCTTAAGGGGAAGCACGTGCATTCTTAAGTAGTGGCATATGCCCGTCAGGTGATCTATGCCGCGGAGGTTGCCATAGCGACCTGAGGATAACCCAACCAATGCAGCTTTCTTGTGATAAAAACTAATCGGAAATGTACAGCAGTCAATGAACAGTTTCAGTGCTCCTGGAATACTTCCATTGTATTCGGGAGCGATGAAAATAAATAGCTCAGCTTTACTGACCATTTCTTGGATGGGTTCAAATGCGGTGCTTCTTTTTCCGTAAAGATCTGTTTCTAAAATGTTTGCTGGTAGATCTTCCAACGAAAAGATGTTACTTTCAATTGACTTACGATCAAGTAATTGCTGGTAGCATTTTGCTATTTTTAACGTCTTACTATTGGGACGGTTTGTTCCGGATATTATTAAAATCATTGTGTTGTTGATACTTATAAAAAGCGCATTTTCAAAGTGGATACATATCTTGATTTTTTGTATCTTAGCATCCTGAGGATATGTGCTTTCGATCAATCAAAAGTACGAAATATGCTGAATTAGTTTTGTTAATTTGAATCGCAGATTAAAATTTGGGCAAATTGATCTTCAGAGACGTGAAATGTAGTATAAAATGACATTTTAATTAAGAAAGGTTTTCATTCAAGATGGGAAAAGTAATTGCAATCGCAAATCAAAAGGGTGGGGTCGGAAAAACCACAACGTCAATTAATTTGGCGGCTAGTTTGGCGGTTTTAGAATATAAAACATTGTTGGTCGATGCAGATCCCCAAGCAAACTCTACTTCTGGGATTGGCTTTGACCCTCGTACAATCAGCGCAAGTGTATACGAATGTTTAGTGAATGATTTGGATCCTCGTGAGGCTATTCAATCAACAGAAACGCCAAATTTGGATCTTTTACCGGCTCATATTGATTTGGTTGGGGCAGAAATTGAGATGATCAATATGCACGAAAGGGAGTACAAGATGAAAAAAATCTTGGATCAGGTGAAACAGGATTATGATTTTATTATCATCGATTGTTCACCTTCCTTAGGCTTAATTACAATCAATGCACTATCTGCTTCGGACTCAGTTATCATTCCGGTACAGTGCGAATACTTTGCCCTAGAAGGACTTGGTAAGTTGTTGAACACAATTAAAATCGTTCAAAACCGTTTAAATACAAGTTTGGAGATCGAAGGAATTTTGTTGACCATGTATGATGTTCGTTTAAGATTGTCAAATCAGGTGGTCGAGGAAGTGAAAACACATTTCACAGATTTAGTTTTTGATACGATTATTCAGCGAAATACCCGTTTGAGCGAAGCTCCAAGCTTTGGAATTTCTGTTATCATGCATGATGCGTCCTGCAAAGGGGCAATAAATTATTTGAATTTGGCACGCGAGATTTTACAGAAAAATGGGCATCTTAATGAAATGAATAAAACAGTAACCGCATAATATGGCAGCACATCAGCGTAAAACAGGACTGGGAAGAGGCTTAGGTGCGCTATTAAACGATAGTGTAGAAGTTCCTGCTAAAGGTAATCAGCAAGTGGAAGAAGCTCCTCTAGTTACACCAACTGCAGTAAAAACAACAAAAGAGAATGGCAGTATCAGCCATGTCCGTGTAGAAGAAATATCTGTCAACCCTTTTCAGCCGCGTACAGAATTTGATCCGGTTGCCTTACAGGAGTTATCGGAATCGATTATTTTACAGGGTTTAATTCAGCCGATTACCGTACGTAAAATTTCGGACGGAAATTATCAGTTGATTTCCGGAGAGCGGCGTCTCCGCGCTTCGCGCTTGGCCGGTATCACCGAAATTCCAGCGTATATCCGTACCGCCAACGACCAGCAGATGCTGGAGATGGCCCTGATTGAGAATATTCAACGGGAGAACTTAAATGCTATTGAAGTAGCCTTAAGCTTTCAGCGCATGATTGAGGAGTGTAATTTAAAACAGGAAGAATTGGGTGAACGTGTTAGTAAAAACCGTTCTACTGTTACAAATTATCTCCGTTTATTAAAACTTCCACCTGTCATTCAAGCGGCAATACGCGATGGAGCCTTGACTATGGGACATGCTCGTGCCCTGATTAATATTCCAGAGGTTGATAAGCAGCTTTATATCTTTAAGTTGATTATTGATCAAGGTTTATCCGTCCGTAAGGCGGAGGAGTTGGTTCGTGAGTTACAAAAAGGCGGTAAGAAAAAAGCTGGAAAAGATAAAGCTCCGATGTCTTTTCAATTGCAGAAAATTGAAGATGATCTGGCGTCGAAATTTTCTTCTCGTGTCAAATTGAATCTGAAGAGCACGAAAGGAAAGGGTGCTATTGAGATACCTTTTGAGTCGGAAGATGATTTAAGTCGCATTCTTGAATTGTTAGATTGGTAATATGGCCAAGTTAATAAGCTTGATATTTGCGGTGTTTGCACTGTCGGTAGTACATGGACAGACTGTGGATACAATTCCTAAGAAACAGTTGGCACCCGTCAAAATAGATAGCATAAAGCAAAAATCGGTACAGGATACCGTAAAGAAGGAATCTCGGAAGGAACGTAAAAAACGGGAGAAGGAGGAGGCGAAGGCGAAAGAGAAGGTTGTGTTTAAAGATTCAACCCGTTTGGCTATCGAAGCAAAAAATAAACAAGCTTGGAAGCGCTCTTTAGTACTTCCAGGCTGGGGACAATATACAAATGGCGGCGTTTGGTGGATAAAAGTACCTGCAATCTATGGTGGCTTAATAACAACCGTACTTGTTTTCGATTTTAATAACCGTTATTATAAGGAATTACTGGGGGTATTACAAGACAAAGCTCTTGGTAAGCCGATTGATCCTTATTACATCGGAATCTCCGACCAATCTATCATCCGGGCAAAAGATAATGCGCGGCGAAATCGAGATCTCATGGTGCTACTTACGTTAGGTGTTTATGGCCTGAATGTCGCAGAAGCTTATATCGACTCGATGCTTAAATATCGCTGGAGTATCGGTGATGATAAACCCAAAAAAACGGCTTTCTTAATAGGACCTACTTTAATGGATGCTAGTCTCGCGTCGGGAACTTATTCGTTTAAACCTACGGTCGGACTTAAATTGACCATGAAATTCAATTAAAATCTCCTGTTTTAAAGGTTATATTTTGATTCCTTTTGTTTATTCATGAGTTTATTTCTTTATTAAGGGATTCATATAGCCCAAGCAAATTTAAGACAATAAGGACTGAACAGTTTTATTTTCATACGGGTTTATGGTTTTAAACATGGGTATTTCATTGAAATTTTTTAATTTTAAAAATAAACTATACTTTTTTCTAAATATATGAACATCATTCTCTTGGGATATGGCAAAATGGGGCAGATTATCGAAAGATACGCGCTGAAAAGAGGCCATCAAATTTTTTTAGTTGTCGATGAACATAATCGTCCTAACCTGACTGCTGATGATATTAAAGGTGCTGATGTCGCAATAGACTTTAGTGTACCTTCTGCAGCATTGGATAATATGAATCTTTGTCTTGAGGCAGGTGTACCTATTGTCGTCGGAACAACCGGTTGGTATGATCAACTGGAGGATGTTAAGGCGAAGTGTTTGGATGCTGATGGTTCTATTTTGTATGGCTCCAACTTCTCTATCGGAGTGAATGTATTCTTCCATATCAATAGAATGTTGGCGAAGGCATTGCAGCCTTATAAACAATATGATGTTCAGGTAGAGGAAATACACCACATTCACAAATTGGATGCACCAAGTGGTACAGCAATTACGATTGCAGAGGGGATATTGGATAATAGCGATGTGAAAACCAATTGGGTAAATACTGTTGTTGGTGAACAGGATGAGCTTATTCCAAAACCACAGGAACTTTTAATAGAAAGTCATCGAATTGAAGAGGTTCCGGGAACACATACGGTACTTTATAGTTCTGAGGTTGACCAAATAGAATTTAAACATACCGCACATAGCCGTGATGGATTTGCTTTAGGAGCTGTAGTTGCTGCTGAATGGTTGAATGGCAAAAAAGGTTTCTATCAGGTTACTGAAATTTTTGATTTTAATAAATAGTACTAATTAGTAGATTATGGGATTAATTATATTTGCGGTTTTAACAGCAATATCGGGATATGGTTTGTGGCAATTGTTTGTTAAAGCTGGCAGAAATGGCTGGGAAGCGATCGTGCCTTTTTATAGCCAGTATATTCAGGCAAAATTGACGGGAAGACCTACATGGTGGGTAATTTTATTGCTCGTGCCAATTGTCAATGTCTTTGTTTTCTATAATCTTTACCTTGATTTTATCCATTGTTTTGGAAAACGCCGGTTTTGGGAGAATGCTGCTGCTGTTTTAGTGCCTTTTATCGTTCTGCCCATGTGGGCAAAGGACAACAATGTGCGTTTTTTGAATGGTTTATATGCAAAGAATTTAAAGGCAGCTACTCAGGAAGGTATTGAACTGACCGAGGAGAAACGTGCCGAAATTGCACTTGAATCTTACAAAGATTATAAAATTAAATATCCGTACAAGAAATCCATGGTACGCGAATGGGCAGATGCCATTGTATTTGCAACTGTAGCAGCGTCACTTATTCGTGGTTTTCTGATCGAGGCTTATATGATTCCTACAGGATCGATGGAGCGTACCTTGTTGATCGGGGATTTCTTATTTGTAAGCAAGTTAAATTATGGACCACGGGTTCCTAACACACCGATTGCCTTTCCTTTTGCGCATCATACGATGCCCATCACTGGTGGGAAAGCATATTCTGAATTGATTGAACTACCCTATAAACGTTTGCCAGGATTTCAAAAGATTGAGCGTAATGATGTCGTTGTTTTCAATTTTCCTGCAGGTGACACTGTCGCGCTCGAGAACCAAAATGCAAGTTATTACGATCTTGTTCGGGCTTATGGCTGGCAGACTGTCAATTCCCAATTTACGATCCAGGCAAGACCTATTGATAAAAGGGAGAACTATATTAAACGCTGTGTCGGATTGCCGGGCGATAAAATTTTCATGAAGGATGCTAAACTCTTTGTGAACGATCAACCGGGTTTTGATCCTCCAGAAAGCCAATTGGACTATCTCGTCTTAACGGATGGTACCCCATTAAATATGGATAGATTACGGGAGTTGAGAATAGAAGCGGCTGGTGGAGATCAGCAGCCTGGTGTTTATCAGTTGTTCATGACAAAAGATGAATTAGCTATAGTAAAATCGTGGTCGAATGTCAAAGAAATCAGAAGAAATCCTGGTGGTGAAGGTGCTTATCCGTACGATCCACAATACAAATGGAATTTTGACAATTTTGGGCCGATTTTAATCCCGAAGAAAGGATGGACGGTGGCATTAAATGCACAGACTCTGCCCATTTATGAAAGAGCGATCCGCGTTTACGAAAACAATAAGTTAGAAAAACGTTCGGATGGGATCTATATCAATGATGTGAAAGTAGACCATTATACGTTTAAAATGGATTATTTTTGGATGATGGGTGATAATCGCCATAATTCCTTGGATTCAAGAGGTTGGGGATTTGTTCCCGAAGATCATGTTGTCGGAAAGGCTTTATTTACTTGGATGAGCTGGGATGAGATTGGTACAGGACTTTCGAAAATTCGCTGGAACCGTATCTTTAAAGGAATTCATTAGCAACTGCCATTTGAGCAATAACACCGCTATTTGGGGTGCAATAAAAAAGGGCTTTCGTTGTGAAAGCCCTTTTTTATGAATCTGTGTTTTCTCTCAGCAAGAGAAACCTTTGTGATCTCCTTTGGAGCTACTGGTGACAGCGAAATTACGAAGGTTTTAATGAATATTTTTGCAGTTTCTCAACCACAAGGGTGCTGCCTGATGAACGCTATTCCCTGAATGTTGCACTACTTCAAACAAGCGAGGTAACGTTTGATCGTTTCCTCTAACCCTAAGTATAGTGCATCGGATATAAGCGCATGGCCTATGCTTACTTCCAGCAGCTCAGGAATGTGCTGGTTGAAATATTGCAGGTTGTTGAGGTCCAGGTCATGGCCTGCATTTAGACCTAATCCAACTTCACGTGCTTTTAATGCAGCTTTGAAATAGGGTTTTATCGCAAGTTCTTTATCGAAGCCATACTCTGTAGCAAATCCTTCTGTATAGAGCTCAATGCGATCTGTTCCTGTTTCGGCCGCGGCCTCTACCATTTCTTCGACGGGATCAACAAAGATAGAAACACGTATACCTGCATCTTTGAACAATTTACACATATCTTGTAGATAGGCTTTGTTTTTAATGGTATCCCAGCCATGGTTAGAGGTTAATTGTCCTTCGGTATCGGGAACTAAGGTTACCTGTGCTGGTTTATTGGCCAATACAAGGTCAATAAACTTCTGTTCTTGGCAATTCCCTTCAATATTGAGTTCGGTCTGGATTTCTGCTTTTAGATCAAAAACATCCTGATATCGAATATGTCTTTCATCAGGTCGTGGATGCACAGTGATACCTTGAGCGCCAAAACGTTCACAGGCTAGTGCCGCAGATACTAGATTGGGGTTATTGCCACCTCTAGAATTTCTGAGCGTTGCGATTTTATTGATATTTACTGAAAGTCTAGTCATTTTCCTGTATGTTATGATGTAAAAATACAAATAATATCTATTTTTTTTTAACTTGCATATATGGATGGAATCGACTATAGCCTGTTTAGCGGCTTTCGCCTATTGGACGTTATTGATATCATATTGGTAGCGATTATTATCTACTATATCTATAGTTTGATTAGGGGGACCATTGCCGTTAATATCCTGATTGGCGTAGCACTGTTTTATGGCGTTTATATTGTCGTCAAACAGATGCATATGCGCTTGCTGACTGAGATATTTGGCGGTTTTATATCCGTAGGATCAATTGCTTTGATTGTTGTATTCCAGCAGGAAATCAGGCGGTTCTTACTACACGTGGGAAAGAATATATCCATGAAACGAAAAAAAGTTTTTTGGTCGTTTATCGGGAATAAAAAGGCAATACAAAAAGATTTGACGGAGGATCTAAAACCCGTTATTGAAGCCTGTAGAAGCATGTCGCGTACACGGACGGGAGCTCTATTAGTTTTCTCAAAGTATTTTGACGAGGAATATTATCAAAGCAGCGGTGAGTATATTGATGCCCATATCTCCAAGCGCTTGATTGAAAGTATCTTTCATAAAAATAGCCCATTACATGATGGTGCGGTGGTTATTGTTGATTTTAAGATTATGACAGCATCTTGTGTGCTACCATTGTCGGATAGTGAGGATTTACCGCTGCAATTCGGACTACGGCATCGCGCTGCAATTGGAGTGACGGAAATCTCGGATGCGATTGCCGTTATCGTCTCTGAAGAGACTGGTGAGATATCTTTTGCGAAGGATGGAAACGTCAATATGAACGTTTCACCAGAAGAACTTGAGCAATTGCTAAAAGACGAGTTATAAAATAAAAAGCTGAGCTATAAAAAAGGTTTTAAATGCCAATGCCCCCAAAAAGTTAGACACTTTCTGGGGGCATTTTTAGATAGAGATACCTATTTCTTTGCAGCGTTGATCACTTGTGTATTTAATTTGATGTATTCACCATTTTTATCTGCTGTGGCAACTTCAAGACCTTTGGTTGCTGTTTCTATCGCACCTTTTTTATCTCCAGCTTTTAATTGCGCTTTTGCTTTCCAATATAGGACGTGAGCGGCTTTGGGTTGAGCTTTAGCAGCTTCGTCAAACCAGCTTAGTGCTTTATTTAGATCTAAATTATTACTGAAGTAATATTGGGCTGCAGCAAAATAAGGTTTTTTCTCACCCTTCATAGCCTCGTCAATAGAAGCTAATATTTTAGCCTGTTGATTGACTTTGAGATCAACCTTTACAGACGTTTTTTCCCAAGCGAGACTCAATACAGCGCCTGTAGGTGTAACATTGTCAAAAGAAATGGTAAATGTCTCCACTGGATTTGCTAAGGTCTGTGGTTTAACATTGAAGCGTAAGGCATCTTCAGTTTGTTTATAGGTATAGGCACCCCATTGTTTTGTGTTTTTACTGATGATGATGGTCCACTCTGATTTGTTCGGGATTGTGAAAAGAGCGTAGGTTCCAGCAGAAAGCTTATGGCCATTCAACTCAACATCACCTTCAAAGGTTAATGTGGTATTGGTATTTGCTCCTGTACGCCATACTTCATTATAAGGAACAAGATCGCCAAAGATCTTACGACCGTTCATGCTAGGTCTGCTGTAATTAAGGGTTACGTTTTCAATACCCAATCCTTGTGTAACTGTCTGTGAGCTACTTGCTGCAGGTAGCTTTAGCTGAGCAAAAGATTCGTTGGCCGTAAACATCATTGTTGCGGCAATGGCAATTGCAAAAAGATTCTTTTTCATCTGTATCATTGTTTGTTTTGTTGTATGCTTAATATTTAATGGCTCTTACAGCATCTATCTCCTAAAAGTAGGAAGAATTTTAAGAAAAAAAGGCATCTNNAGATGCCTTTTTTTCTTAAAATATAAGATGGATTTACCTTAATTCGTTTTTCCCACTTTATGACCTGCTATAGAGAAATACATAATGTATAGATAGCCTGGTACCATCGCATATAGGAATGCATGTTGAAAATCAATATGCAAATGATCTTTTAACAGTCCATAGATCAAAGGCCATATTGCTCCACCAGCAATACCCATAATCATAATTGCTGATCCTGTTTTTGTGAATTTTCCCAGACCTTTAATTCCTAATGGGAAGATCGCTGGCCACATGAGGGAGTTTGCGATTCCTAATAAGGCAACAAATATAAATGATGTTGTGCCAGTTGTGAAAACAGAAATGACGGTGAATGTGATGCCAATGATTGTGCAAATGCGTAGGGCCATTTGTTGTGATACAAATCTTGGAATAGAGATAATACCGATAATGTAACCGATCAACATGCAAGATAGTGTAAATGCTGTTGCGTAGGTCGTAAAGAAGGGATCAACTTTCAGTTCGCGTGCATAGACGCCAATGATATCTCCCGCCATAACTTCGACCGCTACACAGAAGAAAATTGCCAAAGCGCCCAAGAACAAATGTGGATATTGAAATATCGATGTTTTCTTTGCCGCAACAGTTCCGCTTTCTACGCTGCTTTCTTCTTCTGCGTCCATATCGACCTCAGGCAAGTGAGTGAACTTTAAGAAAATTGCGAAGGCAACGAAAATAATTGCAAGCGAGATGTATGGCGTGTGTACGCGTTGAAGAAGATTATCTAAGATCGCATTTTTTTGGACCAGATCCGTTGTTGCTTCTAATTTTGCTGTTACTTTTTGAGCATCTTTTAAAAAGAGTGTTCCGAAAAGGATAGGTACAATGATACCAGCCGATTTATTGAAAAAACCAGCTATTGAAATTCGTTGTGCTGCGCTATCAATAGGACCAATAATACTTAAGTAAGGGTTAACTGCTGTTTGTAATAATGCCATTCCTGAACCTTGAATAAAGATTCCTGTTAAAAATAGACCATAGCTTCTGTTATCTGCCGCAGGAATAAAGATCAAGGACCCTAAACCTAATATAATAAGACTGACAACTAAACCATTTTGGAAACCAATTTTTTTGATGATGACTGAGCTTGGAAGTGCTAGGAAAAAATAAGCAATATAGGAAGCAAAGGTTACGAAGAAAGCTTGCAAATCTGTTTCGAGGTTACAAGCAATTTTTAAGAATGGAATTAAAGTTCCGTTTGCCCAGGTAATAAAACCGAGGATAAAAAATAAACCACAGCAGATGGCCATAGGGCGAAAAGCTGTTTTACCAACGTTAGGATTAGTGGTCATGTTTTGTTTTATTATATTTAGTTAAGTTATCGTTCGAGTAGTTAAGTTATCGTTCGAGGATTGGTAAATCAGTAGGAATAAGGAATGAACAAACGATTGCGCTCCATAATTACTGATTTTTAAGGTATCCATCCTACAAGACTACTTAAATTTCTTGAATATTGGAAATAAATAAAGGCATATTTTTGAGGGATTTTGATAATTAATTGACAAAAAAAAGGAGGATAAATTGTGAAATTTATCCTCCTTTGCTTATGAACGTTGTCGAATTTTAATTGGACCAAGTTGATAAATCGAGTTAGCAGGAGCCATACAGTCCTCGTTATTTTGGAACGATTGCTACTGTAAGTCTTGAGATACAATTTAATTTGTTGAAACGATCGTACATTTTTATTTCCCAAATATGTGTGGACCGACCAATGTGTATTGGACTACATTTCGCGGTGATTACACCGCTACTGACCGGGCGTATGTGATTGGCATTTACTTCAAGTCCCACACCGCGGTATTTGTCAGGGTCAACCACGAGATTGGATGCGATACTTCCCAAAGATTCCGCCAGAACGACAGAAGCACCGCCATGTAAAATGCCGTGCGGCTGTTTGACTTTATCTGTTACAGGCATGGTCGCCGTGATGGAGTTGTCATCTATTTCTGTTGCTTGAATTTCGAGCAGACCTGACAGATATTTATTGAAGAATACGTTAATTTCCTCAATGCTGTAATGCTGAAACCAAATTTTTGACATCGTCTGAGTTTAAATAACGTTCTTGGATAATAATGCGGTGATGATTGAGATGGCCCGCAATGACATACAAAAGCGCTTTTACACTTGTCAGCCGTTCAGATGCCATGCCCTTACGTTCTAGTTCCACATCGTTAAAACTATTGAAAAGCATCATGTTAGCTTTGCGAAGAAAGGTGAATTCTTTGCTTAAACTTTCTAATGTGCGGTCGTTGTAACGGGAATATTGAATGAGATAGTCTTGGTCATACCCGGCAAGCTCTTTAAGGTCATTACGTGAAAAACGCAATGCCCGGTAAGCCATGATACGCTCATTATCGATGACGTGGCCAACAACTTCTTTGATGGTCCACTTATCTTCGGCGTATTTAAAATTACCTCTTTCCTCAGGAATCGTGTCCAGAAATGCTGGAAAGGAGAGCGTTTGTTCTTCTAGTGCATCAAACACGTTATCGACGACAGTCTCTATATAAGGTGCGTAGACTGCTGGATATTCGTCAGATTTGAGTGGCTTCATATTTTAAATTGCTTTTTAAGATTATTCGAAATGTTGTTCCTTTACCTACTTCAGATTCTTTTACAAAAATTTGTCCCTGGTGGTACCGCACCATTCTTTTTGTCAGACTAAGGCCAAGCCCCCAACCTCTTTTCCGTGTTGTGAAACCCGGCTGGAAAACAGATTCAAAATTAGATCTCGGAATTCCTTTGCCCGTATCACTAATGTCTATAAAAATTTCTTCTTTCGCAATATTTTCTGAAATATTAACAGTTATCTTTCCTTCTGTGCCAATGGCATTTACTCCGTTTTTCAATAAATTTTCGATAATCCAATCAAAGAGTGGAATATTGAGTTGTGCTTCAAGATGTGTGTCGCCTTTTAATTCGAAAGCAATTTTATTACTGGTTCGTATGCGAAAATAATCCATATAATTTTTGATGACATCATAGAGGTTATGGTTGGTCAGTACGGGAGTAGATCCTATTTTGGAGAAGCGGTCAGCGACGATTTCAAGTCGTTTAATGTCATTTTCCATTTCATTTAGCGTGTCATCTTCTTCGGCATCAAATTTTATGCGAATCAATTCTAACCAGCCCATCAGTGACGAAATAGGGGTGCCCAACTGATGTGCTGCTTCTTTGGTTAGTCCGACCCAAACAAGATTTTGTTCAGATTTTCGGATGGAGTTGAAAACCGTATAGGCAATAATGAGAAAGAGGGCAATCAATGATAATTGTACATAAGGAAACACCCTTAACTGTTGCAAAAACCAAGAATCCTTATAATAAACATGCCATTTTTGACCATTTTCCAATTCCAATGTAATCGGAGGATGGCTCTTCTTCATAAACGCGAGCTGCTTTTGAAAATATGCCGGATCATAATCGAGATGTTTTGTAACACTGTCGTTGTGTCCGGGTTTAATATTTGTCTTTGTGGAATCGAGGTTACGCCAGAAAATAATGTCTTCCTTATCGTCAGTAATAATTGCTGGTAAATTTAGGCTGTCTCTTACGGCGTAAATAAATGTAATGAATTCATCATCAACGTCGGGCATGGTCATGATATTTTTGGTACTCATAGCCCATACCTCAGCCTTTGAACGTTCGGCATGCGCAAGATTTCGAACGAGGTAGTTGGTATAAACCAAAGAGGCGACAGCAATGACTGCTGCAAAGATAAGCAAGATAAATTTCCAGCGTTGTTGGCTAATCTGATAGGGTTTCATGATTACGTATTCGTGTCCTTCATTTGCAAATTACTGAATAAATGTCTGTTTTCTGCACTTTTATTTCATTGAAGAAGTTAACGTACCATCCAAATCAAAAATTTTGTGGTAATTTTGCGGCATGAGTTCAGAAAGAAAAGTAAGAGTGCGTTTTGCACCGAGCCCGACAGGTGGTCTTCACCTTGGTGGGGTACGTACAGCTTTGTTTAATTTTCTCTATGCGCGTCAGCATCAGGGAGATTTTATTTTACGTGTCGAGGATACGGACCAAACTCGTTTTGTCCCAGGTGCTGAGGAGTATATCAACGAATGTTTAGCATGGTGTGGTCTGTCTCCAGATGAAAGCCCGTTAAAAGGGGGCGAGTACGGACCTTACCGTCAAAGTGAGCGAAAACCATCTTACCGGAAATATGCTGAGCAGTTGATCGAGAATGGTTATGCTTATTATGCATTTGATACTGCAGAGGAATTGGATGAGCAACGTAAGTTGCAGCCTAATTTTCGCTATAGCCACGAAAATAGACTTCAATTGCGTAATTCATTGAGTCTGTCTGAGACTGAAACTCAACAATTATTGGATGCGGGGACTCCGCATACCATTCGTATAAAGATTCCTACCGATGAAACGGTAACATTCACGGATATGATCCGTGGAAAGGTTGCTTTTGATACAAATCTTGTCGATGACAAGGTGTTGCTTAAAGCAGATGGCATGCCGACTTATCATCTGGCAGTTGTTGTCGATGATAAAGCTATGGAAATATCGCATGTTTTCCGTGGTGAAGAGTGGTTGCCTTCGGCGCCTATCCATATTTTATTGTGGGAATACCTCGGCTGGGGTGATAGCATGCCAGGTTGGGCACACCTTCCATTAATTCTGAAACCAGATGGAAATGGTAAATTAAGTAAGCGTGATGGCGATCGCTTGGGCTTCCCTGTTTATGCAATGAACTGGACTGATGCGAAATCTGGTGATACAACAAAAGGATTCCGTGAGATGGGCTTCTTGCCAGAAGCTTTTGTCAATATGCTTGGGGTGTTGGGCTGGAATGATGGAACTGAACAGGAGATTTTCTCCTTAGATGAATTGATCCAGAAATTTGGTGTTGACCGTATCAGTAAAGCTGGGGCAAAATTTGATTTTGAAAAAGCAAAATGGTTCAACCATGAATGGATTAAACGCACATCGACAGAATCTCTGTTGCCACAGATCAATACAGTTTTGGAGCATCATCAAGTAGAAGCCGATGCCGCTTATGTGAGCCGAGTATTGGATGCCGTGAAAGAACGTTTAACCTTTGTTGAAGACTTTTGGACTCAGGCGTCCTTCTTCTTTTCGCAGCCTGCGGAATATGATTTGAGCGCGGTAAAACCTAAATGGTCTGCTGAGAAAACAGCATTTTTTGAGCATATTAACCAATCATTTGAAGGATTTAATACCTGGAAGGCTGCTGAATTGGAACCCTTCTTCAAAGATGCGATTCAGGCATCAGGGATGAAGATGGGTGAGCTTATGATGCCATTCCGGATTATGCTGGTAGGGGGTAAGTTTGGACCAGATGTATTTCAGATTGTTGAATTACTTGGTCAACAAGAGGTCATAGCGCGTGTGAAAAAAGCACTTAAAGAATTCGATGCTTAAATAGCTTTAAGTACGAGATACTGAAAAGGGGTTGTCTGCATTGCTATGCAAACAGCCCCTTTTTTCTGAAAGAGGTTGTTTATTGATTGCTGTTGTTTTTATCAAGTCATCAATGCGCGATTAAGTCATCAATGCGCGCCCGATACGCGGTTGATTAGCCAAAAAGAATCTTCCGTTCGGGTTCTTAACTGTTGTTGCTCGCGAAATCATGGAGCTTGTCTATAGGGGGGAGTGGCCTCATTTACAAGTATGGTATCCTTAGGCGCATGAAAAGTGTTTTGGCTGGGCCGAATAAAAATATTAGCCCCGTTATTAGTATTCCTAGTATCCCTAGATAAGTAAATATCTCCATGTTACTGATTAACGTTGCTTGCTGACTTAGGGTTCCCAAAATACTTTTGCTGGCAATACGGCTTGCTATCTGATCGCCATATATTCCGGCATATTTCTCCATTAATGTATCCCAATAGTTTATTGTTAAGGTATTGCTTGTATTCAATGTTTGTTCGAGTTGAATATAATGTTTTTGATTTAGTACATAACTGACGTTTTGGATAAGAGCAAATCCGACATTCGTACTCCAGAACCGAGCTGTTGTGCCCATAAGACCTGCATTGCCAACGTGATGGGATTCGACACCAGTCAAGATATAGATAACAAGCGGTGTAAAGAGCCATCCCTGACCTATTCCTTGAATAAACAAAGGAAGACCGATTGCCCAAATTGTGGTGTCAGGGTAAAATGTGGGTACAAATAGAAAACATGAGGTCGCCAAAATCAAAAAGCCGAAACCAAAGATATATTTAGGAGATACATCGCGCAGGAGTAAAAAACCTGAACTACCGACACCCAGTATTGTGCCAAACACGTTGATGTACTGTACATCAATAATATAATGCCAGGGCCACTTCCAAACTGTAGCCATTACAGTATAAACATTATTGAGGCAGCTACGAATAATATAAAACAGAAAAAACAGGGTAACACCAAAGATCACATTTTTGTATCTCAAGATCTCAAAATGAAAAAGGGGTCTTTTGACCGTCTTTTGTTTAATCATAAAGAGTGCGCCGAAAATAAGGGAAAGGGCGAAGTTTATGGTGATATTGGCGTGTTCAAACCAATAGTATTTGCGACCATAAATTAAGACATAAGCTCCACAGCTCAATGATATCAATAAAAACAAGCAACTTGCCAGATCTAATTGATAGAGGGGGAATTTTTTACCCAAGCGATTATTGTTAAGTAACAGCAAAGCTATTGCAATCACAATCAAATGCCAATAGAGGACGACGTGGATCATATCTTGCCATCCGTAATCCATAATACTTTCTTTGAGTAAGGAGGTCGTTAAAGTTGATCCCGTAAGCATAAAGGTGTACAGGAAAAAATAAGCAATCGTACGGCTTTTGGCATGCCTAATTTGCATCATAAGCAAGGGAAGAAAGCAAGCTCCTTCCAATACACAGAAAATACCTTCTACCACGCGCAGAATGCCAATAAGAAATGGATCTCTTGTCAGCGAAATGCCTAGTAGGATCAAAATGGAAAGACTGCAGGTCAAAAGAATATATGTTCTTACTCTGAAGAAGGAAAATAGCCGCTGAAATAGAAGTAAAGCAACGACAATGGCGCCATACATCAGGGATAGAAAATACTGAATATCCTCGGCTTCAATGTCCAGTACCGAAGCGGTAAATGCCGTATTGGAATGGAAGAGAGACATTAACATGAGATGTGGGAACATCGCTAATATCATTAACGGAAGTTTTATCCATTCGGGCACCCAACTATAGTATAAAGATTTATTCATACGCATGATGATTAGGATTGATGGGTAGCATGGATAACCACATTCATACCGGCACGCAATTTCTTAAGATCCTGTTTTGGATCAAATACAATTTTAATAGGAATCCGTTGTTCAATCTTTACGAAATTTCCGGTTGCATTGTCTTGAGGTATCACGGAAAATTTGGAACCTGATGCTGGGGAAAAAGAGTGAATTTTTCCTTTAAAACTAAGTTTGGGAAAGGCATCAACCTGTATCGTGACTACAGTACCTTCTGAAAGGTTTTCGAGTTGAGTCTCTCTAAAATTAGCGTTGATCCATTTTTCCTCGCTAATGACGTTGGCTAGTGTCTGGCCTTCCTTTACAAATTGTCCTGGTTGGATCGTTCGTTTGCCAACAAAGCCATCGTAGGGAGCGGTTACTACGGTATAGGAGAGAAAAAGCTGTGCATTTGTTTTCGCAGCCTTTTTGATATTGATATTAGCTCTTGCCGGCAATTCGTTTGCTTTTTCTTTGCTGCTGTTCAGTTGAGCTGAATTATATTCTTCCGTAATGGCGTGCAATTGCGCCAATGCGATATCGTATGCTGCTTTGGCATTATCGTACTGCTGTCTGGTGGCAGCCTCAGCTTCAAATAAATTCTTGAACCGATTGTAATCCTGTTGGGTCTGCCATACACTTACTTTTGCAGCCTCTAATCTTGCCTTTTGAACCGAAATACTATTAGCTGCCGCATCGGCTGTTTTGCTGAGAACCTCGGCATTTCTCTCACTACTTTGGAGTTCGGCATTCGCCATATCCACCTTGGTTTGATACTCGCTCGCGTCTATAATAAGCAGCGTGTCGCCTCGATGAACATATTGATTTTCCTCAAATCGTACCTCTTTAATAAAACCAGCGATTCTACTGGCAATGGGTGTAACATATTGATCAATTTGAGCGTCATTTGTCGTGACATACTGATTAGTAAAAATGAGGTGTCTGACTAAGACGCCAATACCGGTCAATAATAATAGGCTGGCAAATATGACGAGCACTTTATTAAATCCCTTTGTTTTGTCTTTTTTATCTTCTTTATTCATTGTTGTTTAATTGCGCGTTTTTCAATTGTTTGCTTTGCCTGTGCTTATTCCTTTGTATGTGCTTGACGTATCCTTTACCTTAAAATCATCAAAGCTTCCAGCTCAAAAAGTCTCGGAGCCATTCATCCAGTTCAGCTATGCTGTACTCGAAGTAGCAATTTTTCTGGTTTTGTATTTGACTTAAACAGGAGTACTCGGAATACGAGCAAATTTCCTCTGAGCACATGAGCATATGGCTGTACAAAGATACTGTGAGATAGAAACGTTTTGTTTTGTATAGTCGGACGAATATATGTTCATTTGCGCCATGTTGTAGGAAAAGTGTAATTTTAAGTTATGGAAGAGGAAAAACTGGCAGCTATTGATGCTGATCAATATGATTTTTATGTAGACCACATGTATGTCGATCGTATCGATTCTCGGGAGTATAAACATAAAAAGGCACGGTTGCTCTATGCCGAAGGTGGAATTGTTCATGTGTTTACAGCAACAAAGCACTGGTACTTACCGGCAAGATTTTACATGTGGATTCCGGCAAATACAACCTATCATCTGGAAAGCACAAGCTCCCGTATCCCGCTATATAGTTTTTATTTCAAAGAGCGGCAGCAGATGCCGTCCGTACTTTCAGTACCGAATATATTTCTTAGCAATGATCTGGTGCGTGAAATGTTTTTATTTGCTCAGGATTGGAGCGGAGGGGTCAGTAAAACGACCGATTATTCAAAATACTGTCTCTTGCGCGCGATGATGGCTATCATTCCGGATACAAGTTCACCAATAGATGCTTTCCCGATGCAGCATCCCTATCCTAAAAGTGAGAAACTCAGGAGTGTGGCTAGATATCTGAACAGCAACATTGATCAGGCCTTTACCATAGAACAGATTGCGGCTCGCTTTGGAATGAGTAGCCGCTCGTTGTCCAGACTTTTTAAAGACGATATGGGCATCAGTTATATTCGGTTTTTAAGAGCCATACGAATTGCAAAAGCTTTGGAGCTGATGTCAGAGAATAGCTATTCCATTCTAGAAATAGCCATGCGCGTGGGATACAACGAGCTGTCTTCTTTTAGTAATATTTTTACGCGTGTAACGGGTATCCGTCCATCGATATATATGGCGAAGATTAATGAATATAAACAGTAATATTTTATTTAGGCCAAAAGTTCCTGCAGATCTTCCTGAGATAGTGACTTGATAAAGCTTTCTTCTGTCGTGATCAGGCTTTGTGCAATCGATTTCTTTTTATTCTGTAAAGCCAGTATCTTTTCTTCGACGGTATCTTTACTGATAAATTTATAGATAAATACATTGCGCGTTTGACCGATGCGGTGTGAACGGTCTACGGCCTGTTGTTCCACAGCTGGATTCCACCACGGATCCAGAATAAAAACATAGTCCGCTTCAATCAGATTGAGTCCCACCCCACCTGCTTTTATCGATATAAGAAATAACTTAGTATCGTTGTTTTTACGAAATTGGCTAACGGCTTCATCCCGGTTCTTTGTGCCGCCATCTAGGTAGGCATAATTTATTCCTTTATTATCGAAATACTGACGGAAGATATTGAGCTGTTTTACGAACTGGGAGAAAATCAGTACTTTGTTGCCCCTTTGCATTACCATCTCAAGCGTTTCAATGACAGCGTCGAACTTGCCGGAAGCACCCGAGAACTTCTCATCCACCATTCGGGGATGATTGGCTAATTGTCGGAGCTTTGTCAAGCCCTGCAACAGCGCAATTTGGGTAGATTTTGGCTTGCTGTCCAATTGTCCGTCAAGAATGGCATTGCGATATTCAGATTTGACTTTTTCGTACAACTCGGATTGTTTTTCAGTCATTTCACAATAAAGTACCTGTTCAGTTTTTGGCGGTAATTCTGTTGCCACCTGATCTTTTGTACGTCTTAATATAAAAGGTTTGACAATCGCTTGAAGACGCTGCGCCTTTTCTTCATCTTTTTTCTTTTCTATGGGCTGTACAAATTCCTTCTGAAAATAGGTATAGCTTCCTAGTAATCCTGGATTGGTGAAGTGCATCTGTGCCCAAAGATCCGAAACGGAATTTTCTACAGGAGTTCCACTCAAGGCCAATTTGTTTTTGCTTTTTAGGCTTTTGATGGCTTTAAACGATTTGGAAGTTGGGTTTTTGATATTCTGGCTCTCATCGAGGATAATGTAATTAAAATAAAAGCCACTCAAGGTTTCTTCATCAATGCGGGCAATCCCGTAGGTAGTAATGACCAAATCATATTTAGCGAAAAGCGAGGCATCTTTAATGCGGTTGTTTCCGGTATGAAGGTGAATATTAAGCTGTGGCGCAAATTGCTGTGCTTCTTTTTGCCAGTTGTATACCAATGATGTTGGCAAGACCAAAAGTGAGGTACGGACATCCTGTTCGTCTTGGAGTTGTTCTTTTTGCTGTTGCAATAACGCTAAAGTCTGTATGGTTTTACCTAAACCCATATCATCTGCAAGACAGCCGCCAAATTTATACTGCTTCAAAAAATTAAACCAATTGTATCCTGCTTTTTGGTATGGGCGAAGATTTCCCTTGAAATGTTTTGGTTCGGGAATATCAGCAATCTCTTCAAAGTTGGCTAGATTCTGTAGTTTTCGTGTAAATACCAGTTTTGTATGCTCACTAATTTCAAAGAGTAGACCAATATGTACCTTATTTAGTTTGAGCTCATGTCGGTCTGCAGAAAATTGGAAGAGATGGTTGTATTTTGCAAACCATTCTTCCGGAATCATGGCAATTTCTCCATTTGGTAAGGTGAATTCCTTAATATTATTAAGGATATGGTTGCGCAGCTGAATAAATGGAATCTCATAGGGCCCAAATTTTGCGATAGCACTTATATCAAACCAATCATTGTCTTCATCAATGGAGATATCTAAGGAGGTGTGCCCTATGAAGAAGCGTTTTTCTTCACTATTTTGTATAATGTGGAATCCAAGAGCCTCCAGTTGTTCTTGATGGTTGTTCATCCAGTCAAATACTGAAAGCCGTTTTCCAGTTTGGTTTGCTGGCGTTAATAAGCCGAGTTGGAGATCAACATCCTGTAGTCCCAATTTTTTTAAGCTTTCATGTTGTTGTTCTTCCCATTGCAACGATCGTTTGACACGGTGGAATATATATTGATCATCTTGCGCATTATATTCCATGCGAACAGTAACCTTATTCTCGGCTCCCGCGGTAAAGGTATGCGGTCCGTACTTGAATTGCAGTTGTAATTGCGAGGCTCCATCCTCGACATAAATCAAATGGAGGAGTGGAATTGCTTGGTGCTGGTGGGTCTGAATTTCAAATCCTTCGGCATAGACATGATAACGTTCAATCAGTCCACATACAAAGGTTTCGAAATATTTTTTTTCAGTGCTTCTACCGACAGAAATGTAACGTTTATTCAGGAAAGGGCTGAGCTTCTTGCCCTCAAGGGCCTGATCGAAATAATATAGGGTATTGTTTAAAAGTAACCATGCTTGTACATTGGTCAAGACAATGGCATTTTTGAACATAAACTCCAGACGCTGATTTTCGTATTTGATTGTCGGGAAATAACGTGTTTCTTCTTCGTTTCGTCGAAAATGAAATAGAATCGATGCCGCAGAGGTTGCCAATTTAATTTCTTGATCTGCTGGATAACCATCTTTGCTCATCATGAAAAGTGGTTTGTCTCCAATAGCTTCAAAAAATTGGATCATTTTTTCATCTATTTTAGGCCGAAGAAGTTCATACAACTTTTTATCGAAAACTTTGGAAAAGAAATCGACAGGTCTAATTGCTTTTTTATAGTATTTTTTGATGAGATGCGTTTGTTCGATTTCATCGAGCAATCGAATCAGTTTGTAATCTACTTCATCCAATTCCGCGGCGTAAGCATCGACAGTATTGCTAAATATACGCTGATAACGTAGTGAGTAAGTCCCGTTGGGATTGAGTTTGACCATGTGTGGCTCAATAAGATAGCCAAGATAGGGATGCTCACATATAGAATAAACGATTTTATATACTGGAAATGACTTTGACTGTTGCATTAAAAATAGCGGACCTTATAAATAAAGGTTTCTAATATACAATAAAATATACCATTAATTGCAATTTGCACGTTGAAATTTTAAAAATCGATTCCAAGGGATAGCCTCGTTAAGATCCTGTACTAACCTTCATTATGAAGTTGTTCACAGGTATCGTTAAATGCCAAAGATAACAGGTCGTCCTTCACGGCTTAATTTACCTGAGTTGAAAATTTGAGTTGTAATTAGCTTGACTCGCTATAGGAGTAAAAATCTAATAGTTTCCTTCAAAGACAAATTGTGCTGGACCTTTTAAGAATACCTCTGAGAAATGGGAGCCCTTCTTATGGAATGAAATATAAAGCTGCCCTCCTAATACGCGAATAGGAATAGTGATATCACCTTCTAAATTTTGCTGCAGAGCAACAGCCATCGCTGCTGCAGTTGCTCCAGTGCCGCAGGCATAGGTTTCATCTTCAACACCGCGCTCAAAAGTACGGAGGAAATAACCATCTCCTTCCGCTTCAATGAAATTTACATTGATGCCTTCTTTTTCATAAGTAGCATTGTTGCGAATTGCGTAGCCATCTTGGAAGACATTTTTATCCTGCAGATTTTTTACAAACTCAACATAATGTGGAGACCCCGTTTGTAATACATAAGCTTCACCATCACGTGTATAATCTTGTACATCGATCATTTGCAGGTTGACAAGGTCTGCTGCTAGCGAGGCATGGTGTATGCCGTCTACTGCCAAAAAGACAGTTTTGTCAGTAATGATGCCTAAGTCGCGTGCAAAAGCGACGATACAACGGCCCCCGTTACCACACATGCTGCCTTCTCTGCCGTTGGCATTATAATAAATCATCTCAAAATCGTAATTTTCCTTGTTTTGAAGCAGCATTAAGCCATCGGCACCAATGCCAAACCGACGGTTACAGAGTTTTTCTACCAATGCTTCATCTGCGCGGTCAAATGCACTGTCGCGGTTGTCTACTAAAATGAAGTCATTTCCTGCGCCCTGATATTTTGAAAATCTTACTTTTGATGCCATTACGTTGATTTGTAGTAACAAAAATACGTTTTTTTGTTACAAAAAACCGGGTAAAAGTTAAGATTTGTTAAAATGATTGCATTTGTCTAGCAATTAACATTTTTTAACGTGTCGGATTTTCCGAAGGCCTTGAAATGGTATTACATTTGAACATATCCGAATAAAATCGGTAATTTTAGGAGCAAAAGTTATCAGCATATATTAGGACATTTTAAAATAGAAATAAGTTTATGAATAAGGTCGGTTTAACGCTATTAACGGCTGTTTTCGGTGGAGCGGTAGCATTAGGTGGTTACAAGCTTATTGAGAATAAGAAGTTGGATGGTATGTCTTTCGAAGACAAACAAAAAGTTTATTTTGCAAACAATCCTACAGGAGTTATGTCTTCAACAGGCAATCCTGATTTCACCCAGGCTGCCGCAATAGTGTCGCCAGGTGTAGTGCATATTAAGACAACCTATAGCCGTAAAGGATCACAGCAATCGCAAGGTTCTCCGTTCGATATGTTTGAAGAGTTTTTTGGCATGCCACAAGGTGGTGGACGTCGTCAAATGCAGGCGCAACCTGTGCAGGCATCCGGATCAGGTGTAATTATCTCGGATGATGGTTATATTGTAACGAATAACCACGTCGTAGAAGATGCAGATAAAATTGAAGTCGTATTAACAGACAAACGTACGTTTGAAGCCAAATTGATCGGACGTGATCCGAATACAGATTTAGCCTTGTTGAAAGTGTCAGGCAAGGGGCTTCCTGTGGTCAAGTTAGGTAACTCAGATAATGTCAATGTCGGTGAATGGGTGTTGGCTTTTGGATACCCGCTAGGGCTTCAATCTACAGTTACCGCAGGTATCATTAGTGCAAAGGGTCGTCAGATCGGTATTCTGAGTGAAGGTCAGCAACAACGTGGTAATCCATTTGGTGGTGGACAGGATCAAATCCCGGTGAGTTCAGCGATAGAATCCTTTATTCAAACAGATGCTGTTATCAATAAAGGAAATAGTGGTGGTGCGTTGACGAATGCTTCGGGAGAATTGATTGGTATTAACTCTGCTATCGCTTCTCCGACAGGAACATATGCGGGTTATGGTTTTGCGATTCCGGTCAATTTGGTGAAAAAGATTGTCGATGACTTTGTCGAATACGGTAATGTAAAACGCGGTTATATCGGTGTTACCTATACCGAAATAACACCTGAACTTGCTAAAGAGAAAGGTTTCACAGATGTTGATGGCTTGTATGTTCAAGACGTTGTAGCTGGTGGTGCCGCAGAGGCTGCAGGTGTTAAAAAAGGAGATATCCTGACCAAGATTAATGGAAAAGTGATCACAGGTTCACCTGTCTTAAGTGAAACTATAGGTCGTGCGCGTCCTGGAGATAAGGTCAATGTCACCTACAAACGTGATGGTAAGGAAAAACAAGTAACCATGACATTGAAAGGGGAAGAATCCTTGAAGACCGCAAATACCGGCGGTAAAGCTTCTAAAAGTGCAACGGAGATTTACAATAAATTGGGTGCAAGCTTTATTCCTGCTTCAGCTCAGAAGAAAAAAGAGCTGGGTGTCAACTCTGGAGTTGTTGTGACCCAAGTGAATCGTGGTGGCATCTTTGATTACTTCGGTGTAGAGCGTGGATTGGTCATTACTGAGGTTAATGGAAAAGCTGTAAATACAGTAGACGATGTTGAAACTGCGCTTGGCGCAACACAACGTAATATTGTGCGATTGAAAGGGGTATCTCCTCAAGGTGGTGCTGTTCAATTGAGCTTCCCAGTAGAATATTAAGCGTTGAATTAAGAATTGGTTGATTAATATAGTTTAGGTGGTTCTAGCCGTAAGGTTAGGCCACCTTTTTTTTCTGAAAGTGTCTGATCTTATTGGCCAGAAAGAACCTTCAGTTTGCTTTCATTGCTATTGGTGGCTGCGAAGTCATGAAGGTTTTATCCTTTGTATTATGATCACGTTTTTTCATTAAGGGAGTAATGAACTCGCTATGCTTGGTTTACTAAGCATTGTTTAATTTCATTGGCTTTAATGAACTCAGTTATTGGTCAGAATGATTTTTAGGCGGGTTTTTCCGCTGTTTTTGTATGCGAAATCAGGAAAATTTGGTGGAAATGCTATGTCACTTGGTAACATGTAGGTCAATTTTAAGCTGGTTGTTTCCTTAATAATTTTAGTTTAGCTATTTTGCGGAATGAAGTGCCGAACAGCGCCAGTACTTGTTAAGCTGCGTCTTTCTGGCCTGATGATTTATTATATATTTTGCTATCGACAAGAATGAGAGCCTGATTATATGGGCTAAAGGCGTTCTTTGCGTCCTTTAGTTGGATCAGTCAACGGTATCGCGATTGCTTGATAGTTTTTTAAAATTATAGAGATGAAGATTTTAATGGTTTGTTTGGGCAATATCTGTCGTTCGCCCCTTGCACATGGTATATTAAAACAAAAAGTTGCGGATAATCAATTAAATTGGGTCGTTGAATCGGCGGGTACAGGTGACTGGCACATTGGTGAAGCACCCGACCGTAGGGCGATAGCCATTGCAAAGAAGTATGGTGTCGATATTTCCGGTCAGCGGGCCCGACATTTCAAGCCGCATTTTTTTGCCGAATATGATCTTATATTTGTGATGGATAGACAAAATTATGAAGATGTATGCGCTCAGGTGATTGATAAGGAAGACCTGAACAAAGTGAAATTGTTTTTAGGAGATGATGTTGTTCCCGATCCGTATTTTGACGATAATTTGTTCGATCCAGTTTTTCAGATGATTGATCAGCGCTGTGCAGAGGTTATTGCAAAAGGAGGGAATCTAACGGCATAAGTGTATTTATTTATCTTAGTTTGTTTAAAACAAAAAAATGAAAGCAGCAGAAGTAAATAAGAAGTGGAGTATTCTACAGGATGAAATTGCTTCACTATTCGATATGGAAAAGCCGGACATCAAAGTCTGTTTATTCCTCATTGGTGTTCAGGAATTGGGTAAAGGTGCTCAAAAGTTCTCAAAACGGGAAAAAGAAGAATTGATGCACATTGCGACCTGTCGTCTTTTCAGTGCAATGGGATTTTATAATCTGAAAGGTCTGGATGAAGAGGGGTGGCCACATTGGGAATTGGTAAAACCTATTCCTAACTATACGCTTTTGGAACAAGAACTGATTATGAAGTCCTTGATCATAAATTATTTTGAGGAATTAAACGTTATCTAGAAAATAGCACAATTGAAAAAATTGGAAGTTCTAATTGGGAGCATATAATTATTAACAGATGAAATTTTTAAAGGCTAGTTTAATAGCAGTATTCTGCTTTCTGCAGGTTTTGGCATTTGCGGCTAAACCCGAGTTTAAATATGTACAGATCGTTACTGACAAGGGGACCTGTGTGCTGCGGTTGTATAATGAGACACCTAAACATCGGGATAACTTTGTCAAATTGGCAAAAAGTAAATATTACGACGGGACTTTGTTCCATCGTGTCATCCAGAATTTTATGATTCAGGGTGGTGATCCTGATTCAAGAAATGCCGTTGGCGGCGCTCAATTGGGTAATGGAGGACCAGGGTATACAATTCCTGCAGAGATTCAGGATGGTTTATTCCATAAAAAAGGTACTATCGGAGCGGCTCGAGATAATAATCCCGCAAAGGCTTCTTCAGGTTCTCAATTTTATCTCGTTCAGGGAAAGGTATTCACCCCTGAAGACCTCGATCGTTTGGAGCAAACACGAATGAATGGTAAGAAATTTTCGGAAGTGCAACGTCAGGCGTATACGACTATTGGTGGAGCTCCGCATTTGGATTGGAATTATACCGTATTTGGTGAGCTGGTCAAAGGCGTGGATGTCATCGATCAGATTGCAGCTGTGAAAACCGATAAGCACGATAGGCCAGAAGTCGACCAGAAAATGAGCATGCACGTGCTCACAAGACGAGAAGCGTTAAACCTGGAGCGAGAACTAAAAGGTCTAAAACCTCAGACGGGTATCTTTTCTAAAATTGGTGATCTGTTCTCTTCCAAGGATTATTAATGTCGTTATGATTCGCAAATCAGGGGTTGAAGAGCTTTTTCCTTTATTATTTAGCATCTCAATATTCAAAAAATGAAAATAGTAACCTATAATGTGAATGGTTTACGTGCAGCCTTGAAGAAAGATTGGTTAGGCTGGTTGAAAACTGTAAATGCAGATGTCATCTGTCTTCAGGAGATTAAAGCTACACCGGATCAAATTCCTGAAATTGCTTTGTTGGAACAGATGGGCTATGAGCATTACTGGTATCCCGCTCAAAAAAAAGGCTATAGCGGAGTCGCCTTGTTTACGCGTATCACACCTAAGCATATTGAGTATGGTTGCGGCCATGAAGATTATGATTTTGAAGGACGTATTATCCGTGCTGATTTTGATCAGGTTTCCGTGATGAGTACTTATTTTCCATCAGGTACGACAGGAGACGTGCGACAGGATTTTAAATACCGTTTTCTGGCGGATTTTCAGTTATATAGCGATAAGCTTTTGGTCGAAAAACCGAATTTGGTCGTTTGTGGTGATTATAATATTTGTCACCGTGCTATTGATATTCACAATCCAAAATCAAATGCAAATTCTTCGGGATTTCTTCCAGAGGAGCGCGAATGGATGGAGAATTTTATTAATTCGGGCTATATCGACTCTTTTCGCCATTTAAATCCGGATCCGCACCATTACAGTTGGTGGAGTTACCGTGCTGGAGCACGTGCGAAAAATCTAGGTTGGCGTATTGATTATAATATGGTTTCAAAACCTCTGGCAGAGAAAATCAAATCGTCCAGCATAATGCCAGATGCTGTCCATTCCGATCATTGCCCGGTATTGTTGGAGCTTGCCGTCTAATTAGATGGCATCTCACAAAAAAAGGCTTTCATATGTATGAAAGCCTTTTTTTTGTGAAGCACGAGGGACATTATTAACTAATTATTTCCCCTGGCTATGGATAATGGAAAGTTGCTGGGCAACTTTCTCTGCAATCGTTAAAAATGATTTCGTTACAGGGTCTTCGGTATCTATGGCAACTGGGAAACCATTATCTCCAGCATCAGAAATGCCTTTTAATAAAGGGATTTCACCAAGGAAAGGAACTTTATATTCTTCTGCTAAACGTTTTCCACCGTCTTTACCAAAAATATAGTATTTATTTTCTGGCAGCTCAGCCGGGGTAAAATAGGCCATATTTTCTACGACGCCCAATAATGGAATATTGATGCTATCCATTAAGAACATTCCAATTCCTTTGACGGCGTCGGCCAGGGCAACGTGCTGCGGCGTAGTGACAATCACAGCTCCGGCAATAGGGAATGTCTGCGATACGGTGATATGGATGTCACCAGTGCCTGGAGGCATATCAACGACCAAGTAATCCAGTTCGCCCCAGTGCGCATCGTTAAAAAGCTGCTTGATTGCGGAGGTGGTCATTGGACCACGCCATGGAATAGGTTGGTTTGGATCGGTGAAAAATCCTATTGAAAGTAATTTCAGCCCAAATTTTTCAAGCGGTTCAATTTTAACCTGTCCGTCTGGCATTTCTACCGAACCTGGCTTAGCGCCTTCCAATCCAAACATAATCGGAAGCGATGGTCCATAGATATCGGCATCTAAAAGTCCTGTTTTAGCACCTTTGGCATGGAGAGCAAGAGCTAGATTGGCGGCAACCGTAGATTTACCAACTCCACCTTTGCCTGAAGATACCAAAATGATATTTTTAATACCCGACACTTGTGCACCTTGCTTCCCAATCACATTGGAAGTCATATTGATCTGAACTTCGAGATTTTTGTCGATGAAATGGGCTATAGCGTTTCGACAAGCATGCTCAATATGGTCTTTAAGCGGGCAAGCTGGCGTAGTTAAAATGACATCGAAAGAAATTTTTTGGCCTTCGATTTCGATATTTTGAATCATATTCAATGTTACAAGATCCTTTTTCAAATCAGGCTCTTCAACATAGGATAATGCATTTAATACTTGTTCTTTGGTAACCATCTGTTATTCATTTGTAATCACGGATTACAAAACTACTCATTGCAGATCAATTTCATGTCATTTCTTTGTTTTTAATGGGATTTAGAAAGCTGTATTACACTAAAAGGGATGGGACATTAATCTTCCATAGTTCAGGTTCAAAACATGAAGTGAGTATTCCTATTCTTTAAACGGACCTAATAGGGACCTGATAGGGACCTCATTCGGACTTCATTCGGATGAACCCCTATAAAACCCGTTTTAAATCCCTATAAAATAAGTTGTAAATTCCTGCTAGAAAATAAGCTTATTGGAAAGTTGTCATGCCATTGGTCGGAATGGCTTTTATCATTTTTATCCGTCTATGTGTGCTTAGAAAAACTTCATGTATAATTCCTCAATAAATAAATTCCTCAATAGGCAGAGGAGAGATCGATAAATTACGTATATATGCCACGCAATTAAATTGCATATAAAAGCTAATTTATCTAAGTTTGACTGTTGATATGCACGAATTTGCATTAAGTAATAATTATGTCCAATCGATTTATAACATCTTTTAAGTCCCGCAAGTGGCGATGGCTTTATATTGCGCTAGCTGCTATGCTGGTTTTGGCTATTGCAGTTGGTACCTATGCTTATCAGAAAAGAGATGCCATGCTCATGGGAGCAATCAACAAAGCGAAAGCAAAGTTGCTTGAAAAGTATGATATGGAATTGAAGATCCAATATTATGCCTTCCAGGGAATTAGTGCAGTACAGTTTAAGAATATACAATTGTTGCCCAGACATCGCGATCAATTGGCACAAATCAATGATCTTACGGTATCTGTAAAATTGTGGCCTTTGCTATTCGGAGATGTAAAATTGGGGCAGGTTATTTTGGATAATGGGACCGTTTCTCTTGTTAAAAAAGACTCGGTCAGTAACTACGATTTCTTATTCAAGAAACAGAAAAAAGATACCGTAGAAAATGATAATCCAAAACAGAATCTGGCAGCTTTAGCAGATCGATTGTTGAAAAATGTGTTTTTTAAGGTTCCAAATGATCTTGATCTCAAGAATCTTGAGCTTTCCTATCGCGATGACAGCACTTCACAGCGCATTGTCATTCCCTCTGCGGTGATCGACGGTGGAGATATGGAAACGAAGTTCCTGCTAAACGACCATGAAGCGGCCTGGAATCTGACTGGAACAATAGATTCGGATAATCAAGAATGTGACCTTCGCCTTTTTTCTGATAAAAAGGAGGTCAATCTTCCCTTGTTGCAACGCAAATTTGGTCTTGCAGTAAGTTTTGATGAAATATCCTTCCGACTGGACAAGGCGCACAGGAGGAATAAGGAATTGCTGGAATTGCATGGGCAATGGGGCTTTAAAAATTTGAAAGTAAATCACTGGCGTATTTCTAGTAAAGATGTCATCTTTCCTGAAGCCATCATGCAGGGGGCATTGAATATTGGAGCATCATCGATTGAAGTGAGTAAAGAAAGTACCGTACAGGTCAAAGATTTTGTGTTTTCACCTTATGTCAAATATGTGCACAAGCCGGAGAAAGAGCTCTTCTTCGCTATTCACACAGATAAGATCGAGGCTCAGCACTTTTTTGATGCCATGCCAGTTGGACTATTTCCAGGTTTAGACGGTATTCAGGTGGAGGGGCACATTCAATACGATCTAAACTTTGCGCTCGAAATAAAAAAGCCCGAAAAGCTTCTTTTCTCTTCCAAAATGGATGATAGGGATTTAAAAGTCGTTAAATGGGGAGAGGCTGATATTGCGATGCTAAATACGCCTTTCACGTATACAGCTTACGAAGATGGTAAGCCGATGCGGGAGATTGTGGTGGGGCCTCAAAACCCTAATTTTACACCGCTAGATCAAATATCCCGTTATATGCAGATTAGTTTGATCAATACAGAAGACCCCTTTTTCTTTAAACACAAGGGCTTTGAGGAGAAGGCTTTTAAGCTCTCCATTGCTACAAATATCAAGGAAAAAGGGTTTAAGCGCGGGGCGAGTACGATATCTATGCAACTGGTAAAAAATGTTTTTCTAAATCGGAATAAGACCGTTGTGCGGAAGCTGGAAGAAATTTTGCTGGTATGGCTGATGGAGCGTTCACAGCAAGTCAGCAAACAACGCATGTACGAGGTTTACCTGAATGTCATCGAATGGGGGAATAATGTATATGGTATCACCGAAGCTGCGCGTTATTATTTTGGAAAAACACCGGCACAGTTGGGGCTTGGAGAGAGTATATTTTTGTCCAGTATCGTTCCACGACCTAAAAAAGGACTCAACTTTTTTGATTGGACAGGGCACCTGAAAGGGAATATGTTGCGCTATTTTAATACCTATGGTCATATTATGACCAAAACAGGGCAGATTAGTGTGGATTCAACAACTTCAAATTATGGTTTTTATGAAGTTGTTCTGCAACCGCATCTGCGGGCAGCTCGACCAGCTGTGGTAGATTCGGTTGATGTATTTGATATGGGAGATGATCCATTGTTGTTCGATCGTCTCGAAAGTAGCTCTCCTGCCGATAATCTTGAAAGTGTATCTGTTCCAAAGAAGCTAAAACAAATGGATCTAACGGAAAAGAAAGATGAGGAGGCGACTGAACCAGAGAAACCAAAACGATCGCTATTTGACAAGATATTGGGACGTAAAAAAGAAGAAAAACAAAACGACGCACACAAATAGTGTTTGTGGCGAAAGAAGGATATTAACATGAAAAAGATAGAAATTGACGGATTGCTTTTCGAACCTTTATTTGAAGAAGAACAAATTCAGAAGCGAGTGCGCCTAATGGGGATTGATATAAGCCGGCGTTATGAACACAAACTGCCTGTTTTTATAGGTGTCTTGAATGGATGTTTTATGTTTATGGCAGATTTGCTTAAGCAAATTGATGTTCCTTGTGAGATGTCATTTATTAAGTTGGCATCTTATATTGGAACGGGACAATCTGAATTAAACGAGCTTTTAGGACTTGGTATCGACCTTGAAGGCCGGGATGTGATTATTGTAGAAGATATTGTCGACTCCGGGCATTCACTCAAATACACCTTGGATGCTGTAAAAAAATTAAATCCAGCCAGTGTGATTGCTTGCGCACTTTTGGTTAAACCTGAGGCGCTGCAGTATCATTTTGAGGAATTAACTTATGTTGGCTTTGAAATAAGTAAGGAATTTGTAGTTGGGTATGGTATGGACTTTAATGGTCTTTGTCGGAATCTCCCCGATATTTATAAAAACGTAGCAATCTAATGTGCTATCAAGTGATCGTTAGATTTTAATGGTAGAATTTCGCTCTATTCAAGCGTTTGATCGCTGTATAATGCTTTCAGATTGATGAGCAAAATTTCCAGATCAGACAAGGGGAATTTAGAGACAGTTTCAAACATTTCCTTTTCATCAAATTTAATGACCAAGACACCTTTATGATCTTCTTCATAGCCCGCTTTTTGTATTGTAAAGTCTATCTTTTCAAAATCAAATTCTTTTAGACTTCCTTTAAACCATTGGTAGTTAGCTGCGTAATTAAATTTGTTTTTTTGAAAATGAATAATTTCAGTGCCATAGGTATTCCATAGTGAAACCCGGATCATATACCATGCTATTAATCCGAATATACCATAGAAGACAACACTCATAAGTGTTACCCCGTCATTGAGAACATTGGCAATGAAGCCGCCTAATGGGAGAATTATCGTCATTATGGTCAGTAAATAGATGAATATTCTGGCAACTAGCGGTCCCTTTTTTTCTTTTAATACCAATTGGTTTTGTGTTAGGTCGATTTGATTCATAGCTGGCATTTCTGTTCTTAAAGGTTCGTTTTTTATGGGGTAGAGCACTTGTTTTGATTCTTTCAAATTGATTTGCGAAATCGATGCGCATTTTACTGGCTAGCCTATTTAAACGAACAGGTTTCGATATGGTCGTTCACCATTCCAACGGCCTGCATATACGCATAACAAATGGTAGAGCCGAAAAATTTGAACCCCCTTTTCTTCATATCTTTTGCTATCTTATCAGAAATAACTGTCGTTGCAGGTACCTGTTGCAAACTGCTCCAGTGGTTTACAATCGGTTGTTTTTCGGGCAAAAAGCTGTATAAGTAGTCATAGAAGCTACCATGTTCTGCTTGAATTTTCTTGAAATGTTGCGCATTGGTAATGGTGGATTCAATTTTATTCCTGTGTTTGATGATTCCCGAATCGCTCAAAAGCCTCGCAACATGTTCATTGGTATAGGCCGCGACTTGATCAACATCAAAGTTGGCAAAAGCTTCTTGGTATGCTGCTCTTCGACGAAGAATTGTGATCCAGCTTAAGCCAGCTTGTGCAGACTCCAGGATCAAAAATTCAAATAAAGTTTTGTCATCGCGGACTTGTCGCCCCCATTCTTTATCGTGATAGTCTACATATTGCGGATCAGACCCGCACCATTGACAACGTATGATTTCTTTGTACATGTTCTCTGAAGATTTTTTGAATGCAATATAACTTTTTATCCTAACTTTACGACCAAAATTAAAGAGTTTCGAATAGAGACGGTTCATGAGTATTTCATTGCCGTTAAGAGACAATTCATTTTAATGAGCGTAACTATCTTCAAATATCATCTTCTATTTGTAGTGCTTCTGCTATTTTCCTTTACGGGATTGAATGCGCAGCGGCGGACTTTTCGGGCGGTTGTACAAAACAGCAGCACAGTTAAGGCTGATAGTCTAAATGTAGTAAAAGATTCTGTTGAATCGCCAAACCAGAAAGTCTTGGCATCTTTGAACCCTGCGTTACAGAATCAATATCGGATCGTAACCGTAAACGGGGAAGGGCTGAAGGTTCATAACATTTATAATTTTGATGTACAGCAGTATTTTCAGGGTGAATTAAGAAGTAGTAATTTGGATCGGCAATATGGCACGCTCAAGGCTCATCGTGAAAATTGGATTTTATTTACAGTTCTCGCATTAATTTTTGGTGTTGGGATGATTCGGGTATTCTTCCCGTCAGATATCAAATTGGTTTTTCAGGGCTATTGGGACGATCGGGTCTTACTATCAGTAAGTAAGGAGGATACGATCCTGACATCTTGGCCATTTATTTTTCTGTTTATATTATTCTCTGGGGCAATGGGCTTATTTGTAAGTCTATTTTATGCGTATGAATTAAATAGATTTGATTTTATTACTTTTCCCAATTATATGAAGACTGTGGGAATGGTTGGCGCTTTGTTTGCACTAAAAATCGGGTTTATTCGGTTCTTATCCTTTGTGTTTCAAATCAGAAAGTTGGTAAAAGAATATGTGACCGTGCTGTATCTGATTTATTTCAATACACTTTTTTTAATGCTTCCTGTATTATTAATTTTGAGTCTTGTGCCGTTGACATCGGTGGGTGTGGTGCTGCATTTGGCCATCGTTGGAGCGGCCTTACTCTTTTTCTATCGATTTCTTAAGACAGCGACTCATATTATGTCCATGTATAAATTTTCAATTTCCTATTTAATTTTGTACCTTTGTTGCCTAGAAATAGCACCAATATTAATACTGTTAAGATTATTGAGCTAAAACTGGTTAATATGCAAACTTCAGACGTAGAAAGAGCAAAGAAGGTAAAAAGTGTACTGGTGACTTTACCAAAACCTGAAAACGATAAGTCCCCTTATTATGATTTAGCAAAGAAATACGGGTTAAAATTAGATTTTCGAGGTTTTATACACGTAGAAGGAGTTCCTGCCAAAGATGTGCGTAGGGATAAGGTTAATTTAGCAGATTATTCTGCCGTAATATTTACGAGTAGAAATGCTGTAGATCATTATTTTAGAATTTGCGAAGAGATGCGGTTTGAAGTGTCTGCAGAAATGAAATATTTCTGTATTTCAGAGACGATTGCCCTTTATCTTCAGAAGTATATTCAATATAGAAAACGGAAGATTTTCTTTGGTAAACAGACCGCGAAAGACCTTGAAGAGGTATTGAAAAAACACAAAGGGGAGAATTTTTTGTTCCCTTGTTCGGATGTTGCTAATGAGGAAACAAGTAATTGGTTACTACAAAACGGCTATAAATTTACACCAGCTGTGCTTTTTAGAACTGTGGTAAGCGATTTGACGGATTTGAAAGATGTTTTCTACGATGTTATCGTGTTCTTTAGTCCTTCAAGTGTACAGTCCTTATATGATAACTTCCCTGATTTTAAGCAGAATAATACAAGGATTGCAGCATTTGGCGCTTCTACGCAACAGGCTCTTTTAGATCACGGATTAATTTTAGATATCCCTGCTCCAACACCAAAAGCGCCAAGTATGACGATGGCTGTCGAAGAATATATCAAAAAGGTAAATAAGTAGTAGCCTAACATAAGGTAAATAACAAAAAAAGGGTTCTTAAGACCCTTTTTTTGTTATTTATGCAATTTTAAGGACCACAAAATCGCTAAAGACTTCTATGGGGAAGGGCGTTTTATCATTCCGAATCGATGTCGGTACGACGACAATTTTACGTATCGGCAGATGATCAATAGCTGTGGTATGTTCCTCTTATAAAAGATAGATGAATAATATGTTTATCTTAAGGGGGTAGAAATGGTTGCGAGTCGAATCGATGATGTTAAAATGTAATAAAAGTGACGAAGGTCATGGAGATTTTAAATATATTTCTATTAAATTGCTAGGAGTAATTTGTTCCAATTAAAAATAAAGCATAGACAATATTTTTAAAATTTGATAGAAATATTTTTTTTATGTTTGTAATTAAGCAAAATTAGTCAGTCGTGAAGTTAAAGCAAGTTGATAAAATTTCGGGCATTCAATCAGAGGACTTCTTAAAGAATTATCTGAAACCAGGTTTTCCTGTAATTATATCAGATTTTATCAGTGCAGAAAGTCCAGCATGGAAGAAATGGAGTTATGATTACTTTAAGGAAATCGCAGGAGATATAAAAATAGATGTCTATGGAAAAGAGGAGGAATCAATGGACCGTGCTGCCAGTGCTCCTGTTGGCCATATGACATTTGCAGAGTATTTGGATCTGATCACAAAAGAACCTACTGAGTTACGGTTGTTTTTGTTCAATCTGCTCAAAATACGTCCTGAACTGAAAAACGATGTTATTTATAATGATGTCACGGGAGGTAAGGTCTTGCAATGGTTGCCATTTATGTTCTTTGGTGGAGAGGGGTCAAGTACCCGTAATCATTTCGATATCGATATGTCACACGTATTTATCTCTCAATTTCAAGGATTAAAACGTATTTGGCTTTTTCCGAATGATCAATCTGATTTGATGTACAAATTGCCCTACAATTTTCATAGTATTGCCAACCCAAAATATAGTAGTGAAGAGGAATATCCCGGAATTAAGTACCTAGAAGGTTATGAAGCAGTCATTCATCCTGGCGAAACCTTATATATGCCAGCAGGCTGGTGGCATTACATTCAATATGAGACAGAGGGCTATTCGATTTCTGTTAGGGCATTAGCAAATTCGATCAGTGAAAAGTTGAAGGGGGCGCGTAATCTGTTTATCACGAGACATTTTGACAATACCATGCGAAAGATCTTCAAAGACCATTGGTTCCACTACAAAATCAAAACGGCGAAACGCCGAGCCAATAATGCAATCAAAAGAAACAAACGTTAATATAGAAAGGGGAATTTTACATTCCCCTTTTGTTTTTAAATACACTTTATGTACCACTGATGTACCGCATTTAGTTTTATCTCTCCCTATTAAAGCCTTTGTTGTACTTATTCTTCTGCATCAGCCCATTTACTCGCTTCCCGGTAGAATATTGTATAAGGGTCGCTTGGATAAACTACCGTGTCCGGATTATGTCGAAATGGAATAGCCGGATTAAAGATTTCCTGAAGAGTATCCCGCAAGAATTCGACAAAATTCTCTTTCTGGAAAGCAAGGAATTCATCGGTCAATACCCCTTCTTTACCACTGAATAATGTGCCCTCTTCCCGCATTTTACGCGCAACATAGAGATGGGGTTCAAGTTGTTTTCTTCCTGTCTTCTGTTCGAATACATAGGCATAAAATAGGGTTTGGACCATCGCCTTATTTTCGGTGTTTGGCGCAAATACCTGATCAATTCCTTTAAACATGATCGAATCACCACCTGTTTTGTAATCGACAATTCTACTGATAATACGATCGTCGTGTGTTACGACCTCGTCTACCCGGTCAATAATACCGTAAAGTGTGACCTGTTGTTCTTCTCCATTGATCTGAATAGGAAAGGGCAGTACATAATCGTTGTCATTCTCGAGTTCAATAATCCGAAATGCTTTGTAGTTGTTGATGTCATATTCGAGATACATCTTGACATACTCGCAGGCAATTTTCAGCATGATCCGCTGCAAGCTGTTTAAATCATTTGTTGCCTTTAATTCGATCTGATATTGCAGGCCTATTTCACGGATCACCTGTGCCTCTACCTTGTCGAACTGCTTCTGCAAGACACTTGTGGGCGTAAAGTCCTGTTGTCCTTTGAACGGTAGGAATATCTTCTCCATCACATTGTGGATGACAGTTCCCAGTTTATTCATCTCAAATTCCTGAGAGATGGAAGGGGGCTCTTTAATGCCGGCAATATGTTTTAGAAAAAATTGCAACGGGGACTGCAGATAAGTCGTCAGTGCCGTTGCAGATATCCGTTTCTGGTTGACGATAAAGTCCTGGTACATCTTTTCCCAAACCTCGCCACGCTTCTCAATAACAATTGCTTGGGCTTTATCCGCAAATTGAATGGTCTGTTGCTGAATTTTTCGGTCAAATCTAAATTTACTTTCAAACTCCAGCTGTTTGATAAAGCGACTTTCTTCGCCAGTAGAGCTTTCGTCAACCAAGCCATTGTAGAAAATATGTATTCCTTCACTGTATTGAAAATGGCGATAAAATAAATAGGCCGACAAGGCATCCTGATTTTCTAATATGGGAAGCCCATAAGCACTTCTTAGGCTGTTAGGAATAAAAGTAGGTGAATTTGACGTTTTGGGTAGAATGCCTTCATTTGCTCCTAGAATATAGACGTTGTCAAAATTTAAACAACGACTTTCCAAGAGCCCCATTATCTGAATACCTTCTAGGGGATCACCTTCTATGGCCGAATTTATTGGGGCGATGGCTTTTTTAATCAAGCCGATTTGGAAGCTGATACTTAATGGAGCAACAGTTTCAAAGCCCAATAGCAGCTGATTCAATGTTTTCTTTGTTTCAATCAGGAGGTTGTTGTCAATTTGGCGGATACGCTCCTGAGAAGAAATACTGTGCAACAGATCATCAACGAGCAGGATGAGCGAGGGTATCAAATAGGCTGAATTGTCAATCGGTACAAAAAATTGAGGCAAAGAGCTTTTGATATGAAGTTCCTCCAATGCGATCTCAAAGAGCTGTTTATCGGCAATCTCCTTCTGAATCTGAAGTTTGTCGGCTAAAGAAACCATACTGAGCGGATGGTTGATGAAGGTTTCTATTATCTGATAAGGAATCTTCCGTTTCTTGAACTGGGATATCTCCAAATGGACTTCCAGCCATAGGTCTAGTATTCCGTAAATAGGAGACTGTGTCAAGGGATATCCTGTTGTGATATTGGGTTTGACCTCGGGTAGACTTTGCAGCAAAGGGACAAGTAGGTTTTCATCCGCTAGGAGAATGGCGGATGTTTGTTCCATTTTATTATTGCGTTCGAGAATGTCATACAGCAATTTTGTTTGGCTGATCTTTCCGGTGCTGGCATATAGATTTACGGTTGAGGTCCTATTGCTAATAATATTCGGGCTATCGCCTAAAGCGTTGACCAAACCTGTTTGAAAAATATTACGTCGAATAAAAAGGCCGGCCTCTTGCATCGTGTCTTCGAGGTAATAGGCATCGGCATCAAAGTAGAATAATGCACGGCCTTCATCCTGCCATTGTTTAAATAATTTTGTTTCGGCCTTGTTCAGTGCATTGAAACCGACAAAAAGGATGTGCTGGAAGGAAGATGCAAACTGCTGATGCGTAGCCTTACCTTCAACCAGATCACGGTAGACTGTCGGATAGTTTGTTTGGCCCTCTGTTTTAAGCTTTTCTTTGAATCGATCATATAATACGGGCAGTCTTTTCCAAAGTTGAAGAAAACGTTCTTGTACTCCACTATGCCCCGCAATAGAAAAAGACTGCCAAAATTGACGGATAAACCCTTGCTGCTCTTGTGTGAGATGTTGAAAAGCAAGGTCGATTTTGGTATTGTCATAAAGTTCTAAGTAAATCTGCTCGATGGGGACGAGGTCGTAATCCAGTTGGCCGAAGTCGCTCAATATAATTTCGGCAATCGGATAAAATTCTTCCAGCGCTTCTGGTAGTTTGCCTTCAGCGACCAATAACTCATTATGAATATTAAACAGGTGGAAAAATTGGGTTAAAGGACTGGCTTCGGTATCATCGGTCGAAAGCCTAAGAAACTCTTGGATCGTAAAGAACTGTGGCGACCAAATGGCCTGTCCGTACACTTCAGAAAGATGTTTTTTGAGATAGGTAATTGGCCGTTTATTATTAAACACGATGGCTATTTCACTCAGGTCGTTTCCAAAACGCTTTTGAATGTCTGCTGCTACTAATTTTAGAAAGGCTGTTTGCATCGTGCTGTTATTTTACTTCAGTTAATTGATTTGATTTCGCATAGTAGAGATAGGCTTTAACGTTGCTGTAGCCCAGGTTCTCCAAATTCTTTTTATAATTGTCGACTTGATATTTGTGTCCGATATAATCTGTCTGTGTGAATTTAAAATCCAGTACAATTGTTTCCTCTTTGGAAGTGAAGACTTTATCAGGACGAATGGTCTCTCCTTTGGCGGTAATGATGCTCGCTTCGTTCCAGATTTTATAGTTTCCTGTGAGCCATTTATTGATCATGGGGTGCTGCCAGATCTGATTGATTTCCTGCATGAGAAAAGGCTCTTCTTCCTTGGAGAGGATGCCTTCCTGAATCAGCTGGCGTACCAGTTTGTGGATATCTTCTTCCTTTGAAATTTGGGCCATAATATCGTGGGCCAATATGCCGTACTGCGCGGCTTTCTCCAGCATCATAATATCGTTGATGTTGCGCGTACTGGATTTTTCTAAGGCCATTTCCAATTCTTTGGAAATGGGATAATGGCGAAGGGAAATAATATTGTTTTTTTGAGCCTGACTTTTTTTTCGTTCGATTATCTGATCGATATATATGCCTCTTTCTTCCAGTGTAAACGGGGATGTTGAAGTCTCTAAGACCTGATAGAGTACATCGCTGATATATTCATCTTTGATATCATAACCAGTAATTTCGCCCGTCTTCTTGTCAACAGATTCTTTGAAGGAAGGTGCCGTAATATAGAGGTGTTCAACAGCACGTGTTGTTGCTACATACAATGTATTGAGGGCATCCATGTAGTTGAACAGCATCTCTTCAAAATATTGCTTGAAAAATACTGATTTGCCGACCGTGGAAGTATATTTTATTGGAATTTTTCCCAATTGGGCAAAAGGGGTATCTGATGTCTCGATCCAAAAATCGCCATTAATCATGCCGTCAAGATCCCACGAACAGAATGGAATCATCACAACATCATAAGCCAGGCCTTTTGATTTGTGGATTGTCGTTACCTCGATCGCATCAATTTCTCCGTTGGAAGGGAGCACAGCCCGATTGCCATCCTCTTCCCAAAATTCCAGGAACTGTATAATGCCACGTTCGCCATTGGTGGAGAAAGCTGAGATCATATCCTTGAAAGCTAGGAGGTAGGGGAGGTGGATATTGTCTTTGGTTGTAAAACCGTAGATTTCAATAAGTTTCTCAATTAAATGGACTAAAGGCTGCTTCTGTGCCATTTCCCAGGAGTCAATCAGCGCCTCAGGGAGATAATCTTTCAGGGTACGGATGTCATTGCTAGCAAATTTTAACCATGCATTTTGATCGATTGTCTTATTTTGAATATGCTGGTAGAGATAGACCATCTTTGCTTTATGGATGGTATGTTTGTCCGAATTATAGACTAAAGCCTTCAACGTTTCGATCAATAATCCTACAGCATCATTGCTCGCTAGGGATAATGCATCGCCTGATATCACTTCAAATGTAAGCTGTTGCTCTTTTTTGAAATCCATGAGCTTTTGGATCACCAATTTAGCCTGCGCATTACTCCGTACCAGGATACCGATCTGTTGAGCCTGATAACGACCGCTGCCGATCCAGTCGCCTATTTTTTGACATAGCTGCAGGAGCGATTCTTCAACAACCTGATTTCTTCGATAGCGTCCATCAGTGACAGGAATGTAGGAGATTTCAATAGATCCTAACTGGTCAAGTTTTCCTTTTTTATGCTCAGGGACCTCTTGTTGACTGTTTTCATAAGCTTTGACCAACATGTTGTCATTGCCGGCAGAAATCCACCACTGTTTACCTTCTTCATCGAGGTTTTCGGATACTTTTTCATTCAGTACCTGCTGTAGATGTTGGGGAATACTACTAAAGAGGTAGTTGTTTAAATGAATGATATTTGGAAGACTTCTAAAGTTGGTGTCGAGGCTCCCGTTTTCGATAAAGGTTGTTTTGCTATCCTCGTCCAGGTGAAAGGTATGACCAATCTGTTGTTCTACCTGTTGGAGTAAAATTCGCCAATCACCATTTCGCCAGCGATAGATACTTTGTTTGACATCACCAACGATCAGGTGTTCGCTCACTGTGCCCTTGGCATCGGCCAATGCATTAATCAAAAGCGGACTATAGTTTTTCCACTGAATACGCGAAGTGTCCTGAAATTCGTCAAACAAAAAGTAGTTAAAACGATTGCCAATCTTCTCCCAGATAAATGTTGGATCGCTATTTTCATCCAATCCGAGTTTGTTTAATAGAATTTGTGAGTCAGAGATTAATTGAGCACCATTGTCCCGTCGCCATTGCGTCAGTAAGTCGCTCATTTCCTTGAGCAGGCGTAGATAATAGAGATTATTTTGTACCGCTTGATACGCAATGTAAGCGGATAGATTATCATGTAGCTTCTGGAAAGATGCCAGGATGGGGCTGAGTGCGGCGATAAGATCATAACGTATATTTTTGTCACTATCTGTAAAAGCATCCTCATTATCGATCAATTGGAGGTATTTTTCCAATACTTTGGCGATTTCAGAAGCGCTCAGTTTTTCCGTTTTTTTGTTGGTTTTGCTTGCGGAGATTATTTTGTTGCGCGATTTGCCTTTCAGGTCATTTTCGGAGATGTTAAAATTTTTGAACGTTTCACTAAACGCTTCAATCGTCATGGAGAGCGCTTCGGTAAAGGAGTTTATCTTCTGTTCAACCTCCTGATTCAGGAGATTAAAAACCTCCTTGGGATTAGCAGAGTTGATATAGCCGTCAAATTCCTGGAAGTTTTCAGAGAAAATAAGGCTTGCCAAACTCATTAATTGTTGGCGGTAGTTCCAATTTTCATTTTTTGCTATTTTCTTTTCCGCATACGCTATAATCCAGTCAAGTAAGTCGGGGCGTTCATCCAGCAATTGATTAAGCATGACTGTTAAGTCATTTTTCACTTTATTGACATTCATTTCAATCTTATAAGCTGCATCAAGATTGAGTTCATAAGTAAATGCACGAATGACTTTTTGGGAAAAACCATCAATTGTACTTATGGTAAAATGACTATAGTCATGTAGGATACGACGGTAGACACGGTAAGCTTTCTCTTGTATTAGATGCGGGTTCCAATCTGGCTGTTGCTCGAGAAGAAGCTTTCTGAAATCTTCAATTTTAGGGCTACGATCGCCTGTTGCCAAGCCATGGAGTACCGAAAGGATACGTTCCTTCATCTCAGCGGTTGCCTTATTGGTAAATGTGACCGCCAAAATCTCCTTATAGCTATTCTCGTTGGATAGTAGGAGTGTGAGATAGTGTAAAGTTAAGCTAAAGGTTTTTCCTGAACCGGCCGAAGCTTTGAGTATTTTTAATGGCGCAACAGATTTCATAGAATGAAGGTAGAAAGTAAAAAGTGAATTGGCAAAAATGTCAGTGACTATTTCGAAGGGAAAGTACACAAACGGTTCATCCTGTTTACATTTGGTAAAATAGCTTTTTTTTGAAAGTGTCTTATTTTATTGGCTAGAAAAAACTTTCAGTTTGCTATCATTGCTGTTGGTATCTGCGAAGTCACGAAAGTTTTGAAGAAAAGGGCTATTTTGTACACTGATTTTTTGAAAGACTTGTTTCACCTACAGTATGGTAAGAGCAAAATCTTAACGTGCGTAGGACGTGTTTAACCTGAAAGTGGTTACTGAAAGAAGCTAACCCTGTCGTTTTCAGTGAAGTTTTATTAAATTATAACGCTGATTAAAAAAAAATAACTATCTTTGCATCCCCTCTAGTATGAAGCTCGGGGGATATGTTGAATACATAAAATAAAATTAAAAAATGGCAACTAAAATCAGATTGCAAAGACACGGTAAAAAAGGACGTCCTTTTTACCACGTAGTCGTAGCGGATTCTCGCGCTCCACGTGACGGTAAATTCATCGAACGTATTGGTTCTTACAACCCAAACACAAATCCAGCAACTATCGTTTTGGATTTTGAAAAAGCTTTGGATTGGATGAATAAAGGTGCTCAACCAACTGACACTGCTCGTGCTATCCTTTCTTACAAAGGTGTTCTTTACAAAAAACACTTGCAAGGTGGTGTGAAAAAAGGTGCTTTTGATGAAGCTGCTGCTGAAGCTAAATTTACAGCTTGGACTGACGCTCAAGAAGCTAGAATCTCTGGTAAAAAAGATGGTTTAGCACAAACTAAAGCTGAAGCTAAAAAAGCTGCTTTAGTGGCTGAAGCTAAGAAAAAAGAAGAAAAAGCTGCTGCTGTTGCTGCTAAAAATGCTCCTGTAGCAGAAGAAACTGCTGCTGAAGAGACTGAAGCTCCTGCATCAGAAGAAACTGAAGGTTAATTCTTTCATAAAGTATTCGAGAAAGCCGACTCAATCTTGAGCCGGCTTTTTTTGAAACAGCCAATAGGCTAATCGTTTGCCAAATCATGTCTCACAGCTAATCGCCAAATAAGAAAAATATGACTATTGATCAATGCTTTTACATCGGTTACATCAGTAAAACAAGAGGTCTTAAAGGAGAAGTACAACTGTTTTTTGAATTCGAAGAATACGAGAGTTTGGATATCGATGTTGTCTTTGTAGAAGTGAACAAAAAGCTTGTTCCTTATTTTGTTGATGCCATTAAATTTCAAAAAAATAGCACTGCTTATGTAACATTTGAGGATGTGGATCATATCGATAAGGCTCAGGTACTCGTTCGTAAAAAGCTATATCTTTCCAATGATAAAATGCCCGAGCGAGACCCGGATGATTTTAGATATACTGATTTAATCGGATTTTTAGTGATCGATGAAAACCATGGCGAACTGGGGCAAATAACAGATGTTCAGGAATTCCCACAACAATTTGTCGCCACAGTAGATATGGATGGCAAAGAACTGATGTTTCCGCTGTCCGACGATTTGATCTTAGGAATTGATGGCGAAGAGGAGATCATTGAAGTTGAATTGCCTGAGGGATTGGTCGATCTGTATAAGGAATAGGCATATCCCCAAGCTTATTCAATTGAATATCCTATACTTACTATTGCAGTAATTTCTTATCTTGGTCCTTATATATTAATATTACTATTGGGCATAATTATTAATTGATTTTGAAACCGTTATTACTGCTGTTATTCACACTCTCATTGTCTTCGTGTACTTTCTTTGGGAAGAAAAAGGAGTTTCCTGAAGGTAACTACCAAATGATATTGGGCTATCCAAATGATGAGTATCATAAATTAAAAAGAGAATCTCCCCAAAATGTGGAGGCAGATACCTATGGTAATGATCCTATTCTATACCGATCCTTTCTTTCGCTTCATGATAAGGACCAGTTTGTCATGGCGATTGATGATATCTTACTCTTTGGTAAGTACAAATTTGACGGTGATAGATTAGAATTGACGGATGAGAAAAAAGGTAGTGTCGCTTTGGATATTGTTAAAATAAAAAAAGATTTTGTTCAGCTGAGAGGTGATTTTTCACAGTTTAGCTCAGCACGTATACCCACTAGTGAAAGACTTTATATCAACTTTGTGTTAGATAAAACCCTTATCCGGGAAACGCCCAGTAAATTTGATAGCCAAGTGAATTTATGGCGAAATGCTCCGGTAAAATCAGAAAGTGAAAAGGAGATAAAAGCGAGGGCCTTGAATTTCGTAGATTATTCTATCGCTTATTTCCAACACATATCAAGCTCTGGCACCCATCACGATTATCGAATGGATGGTGTCGAATCACCAATTATTTATGCCGAGAATGGCATTGTGCTCAAGGCATGGGCAGATGTTCCTGATTCTTGGAAGGAATTATTTTACAACGAAAAAGAGGCATTAGTCGCCTATCACTATTTATTTGACGGATTTAAATATGGATCGAAAGAAGAGTACCATGTTCGGGGACTCTTATTGATCACATTTTATCTCAAAAATTTACGGAATTCTTTGGCAGCTAATCTTTAGCCAATGTTCTTGTGGCATAGTCAATCTCTTCGCTGTCTATGATCCTCGATCGTTAATTCTACTGGTTTTTCTAGGTCTTTAACTCTTGGTAGCGCGAAGAATCCTGTCGTTGCATGGACACAAAGCTAAAGTGACGTTGAAACATCGTTTATTGAAGTCTTTTTGCTGCTATTTTTGCCTTTTCGAAAAAATATTTTTGTCTTTTGATTTTTTAAAACGATATTAGCAACGCTTATAGAGAAAGGCCGAGGGAATAGACCCGTTGAAGCCTTAGCAACCTGTATTGTTCAAGGTGCTAAATTCTACCCTACTCCATGTGGGAAAGATAAGTTACATGTAGATAAACGATTCCTCGACGTGTGCGTTTCGATGTAAGCCAACCAAACTAAAAACAGTTTTTTAATGAAGATTATCGATCATATCCAGAATGCCAAAGGAAAAACATTGTTTTCTTTTGAGCTATTGCCACCGGCGAAAGGGCAGGGCATCCAAAGTATTTTTAAAACCATGGATGAACTGATGGAGTTTAAACCTCCTTTTATCGACGTCACCTACCATCGGGAAGATTATATCTATAAAGAGCATGCGAGTGGATTACTGGAACGTGTTTCCTATCGTAAACGTCCTGGGACAGTGGCGATATGTGCGGCCATCATGAATAAATATAAAGTGGATGCGGTGCCACATTTGATATGTGGGGGTTTTACAAAAGAGGAAACTGAAAATGCATTGATCGATTTGAACTTCCTGGGGATAGATAACGTTTTGGTGTTGCGGGGTGATGCACGTAAGGGCGATGCCGATTTTATACCAACCGATGGTGGACATGCTTTTGCAACAGACCTATTGGAACAGGTAACCGATATGAATAAAGGAAAGTATCTGCATGAAGACATTATCACGTCGGAAAAGACTGATTTTTGCATCGGAGTAGCCGGGTATCCCGAAAAGCATTTTGAATCTCCAAATTTCAATACTGATTTTAAATATCTGAAACAAAAAGTCGATATGGGAGCAGAGTTTATTGTGACTCAGATGTTCTTTAATGTTGAAAAATACAAGGAATTTGTAACAAAATGTAGGGACAATGGAATCCATGTGCCCATTATTCCGGGATTAAAACCACTGACAACAAAAAAGCAATTGGTGACCTTGCCAAGAATTTTTCATTTAGATATTCCAGAGGAACTGAGTGACGCTGTCGCGGCATGTAAAACGAATGCCGACGTCAGACAGGTAGGTGAAGAGTGGTTGGTACAACAGTGTCAGGAGCTGATTAAATTTGGCGCTCCGGTATTACATTTTTATACGATGAGTAATCCTGGTCCAACAAAGAAGATTGTTGAAAAACTAGCCTAACTCATAAAATGATAAAAAAGGGAGCAGATAAGCTCCCTTTTTTATGATAATATTCATTGTGAAAGCCTGAAATAGGTTGAAAGTCTCGGCAGCGTGGTTTAGGTCGATCTCTATATTCAGTGTTGAATAGCCTGTTTACAGTCAGGTACTGGTGTTAAATAGTGTTAATTCGTGTGTCGGAGTCAGGATAACTTTTTAACTTAAAGTGCTAAAAAGGATTTTAACAATAGACCAATTGACCTTATGACGTACAATAGATTAAATTCTCTACTCGGTTTTGCTTGCGGACTAATTGCCACCTGTGTATATATCGCTACAGTTGAAAAGACGGTAAGCTGGTGGGATTGCGGTGAATTTATAGCCTGTGCCTATAAATTGGAGGTGGCACATCAACCGGGAGCACCATTGTTTCTTCTTATTCAGAATATATTTTCTAATCTCGCTTTAGGGAATAAGGGGCAGATCGCCTATTGGATGAATATAGGTTCTGCAGTTTGCAGTGGAATTACTGTTACCTTTTTATTTTGGACAATAACCGCCATTGCTAAAAAGCTACTCAACAAAGACAAACAAGCTTCTTTGTCAACCTACCTGCAGATCTTCGGCGCAGGAGTTGTCGGTGCAATGGCATTTAGTTTCAGCGATTCATTTTGGTATTCGGCAGTAGAATCTGAAGTTTATGCAATGTCTTCCTTATGTACAGCAGTTGTATTTTGGGCAATTTTAAAGTGGGAAGTCCGTGCAGATGAAGACGGTAGCGATCGTTGGCTGGTTTTTATTGCTTTTGTTATGGGGCTTTCGATCGGAGTGCATCTATTAAATCTTTTAGCAATCCCGGCTATCGCGATGGTTGTTTATTTCCGAAGAGCGAGACAGGTTAATGCGAAAGGGACAATAAAAGCTTTCCTCGTCGGAGTGCTGATCTTGGGGGCCGTTTTGTGGGGAATTATTCAATGGTTAGTCGGTCTAGCGGCTAAAGTGGATCTCGTATTTGTGAACTCATTGGGAATGGGATTTGGTACCGGAATTTTTTTCTCGTGCCTATTATTGGGGGGATTGATAATTTACGGTCTATATTATTCCTATAAAAAGCAGAAATATACACTCAATACAGCCTTGCTGGTTCTTTGTTTTGTTTTATTTGGATACAGTTCCTACACCATGGTCATGATCCGAGGGAAAGCAAATCCATCCTTGAACAATAATGCGCCGGATAATGTATTTTCTTTTTTAGGATATTTGAGCCGTGAACAATATATACGGGAACCGTTACTCAAAGGACCTTATTATGACTCGCAAGTGGTTGGCGTCGATAGTAAGACGAGCTATCGGAAAGATAAGTCGGAGTATGTTCCCTTCACACAGGTAGACAAATATCAATTTGATAAGGAAACCTTTTTCCCGCGTATCTATAGCCAAGATGGAAGCCATCAAGCTTATTACAGAAGTTACCTCAATTTGAAAGAAGGGCAACAGCCAACGTTTTCCGATAATTTTAAGTTCTTTTTTAATTTTCAACTGGGAGATATGTATACCCGATATTTCTTATGGAATTTTGTGGGTAGACAGAATGACAGGCAAGGATATGGGACCTATAGTGACGGCAACTGGTTGTCGGGGATCAGACCATTGGATAATTGGCGTTTAGGGGGGCAAGATAAAATATCTCGATCGCAGGAGCATGACCCGAGCCGGAACACTTATTTTTTTCTTCCACTGCTACTCGGAATAGCTGGTGCGATCTGGTTGTACCGAAACAATAAACCTTATACCTTGGTACTGACCTTGCTGTTTGTGTTTACGGGGGTAGCGATCGTAGTTTATCTCAACCAAACTCCTATGCAACCCCGGGAACGAGATTATGCTTACGTGGGGTCTTTCTATGCTTTTGCGATCTGGATTGGGCTGGGAGTAATAGCATTTGTTCGGTTTTTCAACCGTTTTGTACAAACACGTTACGCTTTAGCGACAGGTATTTCTTTTGCGCTGTTGGGAGGCCCTATTATTTTGGCTCATCAAAACTGGGATGATCATAATCGGTCCGAGAAATCGTTGGCAAGGGATATGGCACGCAATTATTTGGAATCCTGTGCTCCAAATGCTATTCTATTTACCTATGGCGATCATGATACATTTCCTGTATGGTATTTGCAAGAAGTAGAGGGCGTACGTCCGGATGTTCGGGTTGTCGTGTTAAGCTATCTCACAGGCGATTGGTATATGCAACAGGCCAAACAACCCACGTATCAAGCGGCAGGGCTCCCCGTGACGATTCCCGCTGAAAAGACGAAAAAAGGCGTTCGTGATTATATCCCTTTCGTAGATAGACAACTTGACAATGCGGTAGATATACAGCAGTTATTGCAGTTTGTCACATCGGATGATCCGGAGTATAAAGTTCAGCTGAATTCCGGTGATATGGAAAACTATTTCCCTTCCAAGAAAGTCCAATTGCGCATTGATAAAGACGAGGTGGTTAAGAAAAATGCGGTTCCGGCGTATTTTCAGGGAGCTATAGTTTCTGCAATGGAATGGGAAATTCCGAATGATCATCTGACCAGGTCGGATTTAACCCTGTTATCCGTGCTTGAAAATAATCATTGGGACAGACCGATATATTTTTCGAATATGCTGCCAAGTGATATTAAGTTGGGACTGGATAAATACCTGGTCAATGAGGGCTTTACTTCTCGATTGATGCCTGTCACTGCTACAGATCAGTCGACAGGAAAACGAAGTGAGCAGGGTGGGCTAGTTAATATGGAGGCGTTATATAGCAATATTATGCATACGTATCATTGGGGTAATGTTAAAAATGCACAATACTTGGATACAGATTCGTTCCGCTTTGCAAGCATGTACGCCCGTGATATATTTGGAAAAGCTGCCCGAATGCTTTTAGCCAATGGCCAGGTCAAACAAGCTGGGGAGGTGGCAAAAAAAGCATACGATCAATTGCCCGATCGCGTATATGCGATGTCGGACGCCATCAATTATGCCGATATTATCGATAGTCTGTATCGCTCGGGGCAACCTCAGCTGGCCAACAGGATGATGGACCGTAACCTTGACTATGTCGCTGAAAATATGGAATACCTACATCAATTGGTAATGGATAAGAAAAACCTGAGCTTTGAGTGGAATGATATTCAGACCGGCTTGGACTCTGTAGACCGGTATAAGGCTATTTTATTGGAAGCAAAGGATACCAAACGATTGGCACGTGTTGAGCAGTTGAGGCAGCAATATCAAAATTGGTACGGCGTAGAATAATTTTGATGATGAACTGAACCAAATTACCAGGCACGCCTAATGGGGCATTGGATTAACGTATTTGAGATAAGAAACCAGATGAGGCCTCTTCTAAAATATTGGAAGAGGCCTCGATACATATAGGATAGGGAATGAGCCGAGTTATTAAAATTTCATGCCGACTCCAAAGCCGAGCAGGAAGGGGTTGATGTCAACTTTTGCCGGTATGGATAGGTTGGGGGCGAGGTTTGACGCATCCACATTGACATCGGTCTTTAAAAGAATATACTTAGCATCTAAATTCACGAAATATTTTTCAGATAGCTTAAAATCAATTCCCAGTTGAGTCGCAAAGCCGAAAGCATTATCATATTTTACATTTTTAACCGTTTGCCCCGCATTGACGCTATAGAATATGGTGTAATTTATTCCCGCTCCTACATAGGGTTTAATGGCACCGTCGGGGAGGAAGTGATATTGCGCTGTCAGTGTGGGAGGGAGGAGCCATACACTCCCAAGATCCACATTGCTGGATGGACTGCCACCAATGGCAGTTAAATTTGAACCTGTTGTATTAACTTTATGTTTTGTAGTCCCAAGGATCAATTCCGCCGCAATGTTTTTTGTGAAGAAATAGGTGAAGTCAAGTTCAGGGATAAATTTCGTATTGATGTCGACGTCTCCGCCTATGGTATTAATCTTGGCCGATTCGTTTGGCATGACTGTCACACCTCTGAGTCTCATTTGCCAGCGTTGATTAGGGATTGTTTGTGCCTGTAAACTTAGTGCGCCTAGGGTAAGTGTTAGTGCAATTAAAAGTAGCTTTTTCATATCATTAAGGGTATTTTGTTTGCTGTAAAACTATTGCTAAAATCAGGGCAAAAGAGTGACGATAATCAGGTTGAAAAATGAATGATACGATGTTTTTCCTATTGCAGATGATGTACCTTTATAAATTACTGTTGTAAAAAATAGGAAAGTATGGGTAGGTGTAAATCCGCTGTAATAGTTTTTCAAGCCACATTGGGATAATAGGGCTATTACACGCATTTGTCTCGCCTGAGGACGAGCAAACGTTATGAAAGTATGTCATTCGCGCAACTGCGGATTGTGCACCAGAATAACTGCTAGGAGAGTTGGGGGCAAGTGGGGGACTGGAGTCTCGTTTAGCAGGGCTAATGGGGATACAAATCCGGTATGTCAATGCATATTGAATGGAATAGGAACGCTCCTAAAATAGAACAGGTCGGAATGAATCCGACCTGTTCTATTTTAGAAGTTACGGTTTTACGCATTTTTCTTCACTTCCTTACCCCAGGAGTCTTTTAATGTAACCGTACGGTTAAAGACTAGATGGTCTGGCGTTGACTGTGTGTCTAATGTAAAATAACCCAATCGTATAAATTGATATCCCTTTCCAGGCGTAGCGTTAGCCAGATCCGGTTCAATGTAAGCACGTTGGATAATATGTAAACTTTCAGGGTTGATCGATGCTTTAAAATCTTCTGCAGCGGCAGGATTTTCATCATTGAACAATCTGTCGTACAATCTTACTTCGGCTTCTTTCGCATGTGGAACCGAGATCCAATGGATTGTTCCTTTAACTTTTAATCCTGAAGTATCTTCTCCTGATTTTGAGTTTGGAACATAGGTACAATGAACTTCCGTCACGTTTCCGTTTTCATCTTTCACAAAATCATGACAGGTAACGATGTAAGCATGTTTCAAACGTACGGAAAGCCCAGGGCCCAAGCGGAAGAATTTTTTTGGTGCATCTTCCATAAAATCATCGCGCTCTATCCAGAGCTCTTTTGAAAATGGAATGGAGCGTGAACCTTCACCGCCTTCGACTTCAGGGTTATTCTCACCAATAAGATCCTCTACCTGACCATCAGGATAGTTTGTGATCACCAATTTGATTGGATCAAGGACAGCCATTCTGCGCCATGCCGTTTTGTTGAGATCCTCACGGATACAGAATTCCAAAAGACTGACATCGATCATGTTTTCACGTTTTTGAACACCGATTTTTTCACAGAAGTTGCGGATACTCGCCGGTGTATACCCCCTTCTGCGCAATCCTGAGATCGTAGGCATGCGCGGGTCGTCCCAGCTTTCAACAAACTTATCATTGACCAGTTGCAGTAATTTACGTTTACTCATGACAGTATAGGTCATATTCAAGCGTGCAAATTCGTATTGTTTGGAAGGGAAAATCTCCAATTTATCTATACACCAATCATAAAGTGGGCGATGTGGAATAAATTCCAATGTACAGATGGAGTGTGTAATTTTCTCAATGGAGTCTGATTGGCCATGTGCAAAATCATACATCGGATAGATACACCATTGATTCCCCGTTCTGTGGTGATGAGCGTGCTTGATGCGGTATAATAAAGGGTCGCGCAAGTGCATATTTGGGCTAGCCAAATCAATCCTTGCCCGAAGTACTTTTTCGCCATCTTGGTATTTACCGGCGCGCATATCTGCGAATAAGGTCAAATTTTCTTCAATAGACCTGTCGCGATATGGTGTCGGAACACCGGGTTCTGTTGGGGTACCTTTTGCTGCTGCAATTTCTTCAGCAGTGCTGTCGTCCACATAAGCTAGACCTTTTTTTATTAGCTCAACGGCATAACGATATAGTGTCTCAAAATAATCTGAAGTATATAATTCCTCTGCCCACTGGAATCCAAGCCATTGAATATCTTTCTTGATGCTTTCAACATACTCGGTATCCTCAGTGACAGGGTTAGTGTCATCAAAACGTAGATTAGTCTTGCCATTATACTGCTGTGCTAATCCAAAATTCAAGCAGATGGATTTGGCGTGACCAATGTGGAGGTAACCATTTGGCTCAGGAGGAAAACGTGTCAATACACGTCCGCCATGCTTTCCTGTTCGAAGATCCTCTTCGACAATTTCCTCGATAAAATTTAATGATTTTTCTTCACTCATAATACAAAGTTAATTATTCGTAGCGAGATATTAGCTAGGAGATCGTAGATATTCGCCTTAGTATGAGTGATTGAATGTGCTGGCTGTATCGGTAAGAATGGGAAGACGTAATAAGGTTTGGACCCACAATAAAAAAGGGACGAAATTTCGTCCCTTTTTACCGATTTTTATTACTACGCTATTTATAAGCGAAGACTTCACCTAGCTCGTCATTATTGGTAAACGTACAGTGTTGATCGATCAATTCTCCAGTGCCGATATTGATAATCATGCCATGCACGGCAAGATCATCACGCTCTTTCCATGCATTTTGAATGATTGACGTCGCGCACAGATTGAAAACTTGCTCTTGTACATTGAGCTCGATTAAACGATCTACTTTTTTATCATGCTCTTGGATCGCATCAATCTCTGCACTGTGTAAGCGATATACATCTTTGATATGACCCAACCAGTTGTCAATAATACCGTACTGCTTGCGGCTTAAAGAGGCTGCTACACCACCACAGCCATAGTGACCTGCGATAATGACATGTTTTACTTTCAAAACATTGACCGCATAGTCTAAGACGGAAAGCATACTCATATCGGAGTGAATGACCATGTTGGCAATATTACGATGAACGAATACCTCTCCAGGCTTTGTACCTGTCAATTCATTTGCAGGTACTCGGCTATCGGCACAACCGATCCAAAGAATTTCTGGATTTTGACCTTTAGAAAGCTGTTGGAACCGCCCTGTAGCATCATTCTTTACAAACTCCATCCACTCTTTATTTCCCTTAATGATATTGTCAAATCCTATTTTTAAATCTTTATTTTCCATATTCTTCTTATTTCACTCTTGCCCGAAGGCATCGTTTCAATTTTATTATAATAATACAAATGTCTAAATTCATTGTTTACTTCAAACAACTTATTTTTATTGAATAGCTGTTCTTGCTATTCAATAACCGTCTCCCCCCCATTTCAATCCAGCTTGCTAGCCGACCAATGGAAGGGAATGGCCTACGAGATACGTCAAAGGTCCGTATCCTATGAAGGTTTCTTATAGACCACCTGCAAAAGTTCGATGTCTTTGCCTTTACTTCTGGCATTCTGTTCAAAATCTTTGATGACTTCGATGACATCCTTGTCTATAAATTTACTGAATGTCCCATCGATTCGGATCTTACTGATCGATTTTGGTAAGCTGTACAATTTTTGTTGGATAGGAACCTTGTTCAAAAATGATACTTCCTCCGCTAATGTAATGACAGCCTTATCTTCTTCATTGTCTTTTTCAATATTATATTTAAAAGCATTTTTCATATTGGCTCTTAAGATATAGAATGTCGCCACGACAATACCTATCCCTACCCCCATAAGGAGATCGGTAAACACAATCGCTACAATGGTGACAAAAAATGGGATAAATTGATCTAAGCCTTTTTTGTACATTGAGGTGAATAGACTTGGTTTAGCCAATTTATATCCTGTATGGAGAAGGATGGCCGCCAGACAGGCCAAAGGAATCATGTTCAGCATTGTTGGGATAGCGAGCATAGCGACCAATAGCCATATACCATGCATGATGGCAGATTGCCTTGTTTTTCCGCCTGCATTGACGTTTGCTGATGAGCGTACAATGACGGAGGTCAACGGCAGACCGCCCAGAAGTCCACTGGTCATATTTCCGATGCCTTGTGCAACAAGTTCGCGGTTGGTTGGCGTATTTCTTTTGTAGGGGTCTATTTTATCAACGGCCTCGATGCTCAATAAAGTCTCTAAACTTGCAATAATTGCAATCGTAAATGCAGCTATCCAAACATCTTTGTTGACAATCTGTGTAAAGTCCGGGAGGGTAAATAATCCTGTGAATTCAGCAAAAGAACCGACAATAGGGACTAGTACAAATTGCTTGTCATGCAACTGGAATGCTGAGCCGTTGAAAAGATAAGCTAAACTTACGCCTAGCATCACGACAACCAATGGGGCTGGCACCTTGTTGAGCTTTGGAATAGATGGCCAAAAGATTAGGATCGCCAATGACAAGGCGCAAATGATCAATGCACCAAAGTTGATCGCAGAGGCTATCGTGTCAAAATAGGCACCGATACCATGACCATTGTCCATTTCGAAGGCATGTGTTTCCACTAAGCCCAATGCCAAAGGAATCTGCTTCATGATAATTGTGATACCGATCGCAGCAAGCATACCGACAATGACTGCTGAAGGGAAATAGTTTCCGATCATCCCTGCTTTTAATATACCGAGAATAACTTGTACTACACCGGCAATCACGACGGCAAGTAGAAAGGTTTCATATGCCCCTAGGCTCTGAATAGCACCTAAGACAATAACTGTAAGACCAGCAGCTGGCCCACTTACACTGAGTGGTGATTTACTGATTGAAGCGACAACGATTCCACCAATTACACCAGTCAATAATCCTGCAAACAATGGCGCACCAGAGGCCATTGCAATTCCCAAACATAATGGAAGTGCCACCAAAAACACCACAACACTAGCAGGGAAGTCATATTTTAAGTCTCTTTTCGATAGTTTCAGAAAAGCCGACGTACGAGTTCCAAACATAAAATTTGTGTTTATCTGTAAAAAATTTTCATCAGGCGACCTTTAACTGGCGTTGTATCATGTATACCGTTTGGCGTTCAACGGCATAACAAAGCGTTAGTGCCGAGCCAAATCAACGATAACATCAACAGAGCCAAAGCCGATTACTTCAGAAAAATCAAAGATTACCGCACATACTTTACCTTTAGCATGCGGGTTGACGGGATACATCCCTAGGGATGCCTTTATGAATAGTTAGGAGGCGGTGTTGGAACCGTAGGATGGAAAGCTAAAATGCTTTTCTCATTTTTAAGATAATTCTTCTGTTTTCCTTGGTTCTCAACGAGAATGGTTTCAAATACAATAGGTTCTTCTGTTTTTGTATTGAAAAATTTTGAGGCAGTTTCAAGTGTATCATTACTTGCGCCGTTATTGTTTTCGATTTCCAGTTGTAAAACGACCTGTAAGATGGTACTTTGATCTAAGCTGTTTGAAAAAATAGGCGAAATAGAGATGGCCATCTTTGTGAAAAAGATGATAGCACAAAGGAATGCTGCCACAAATCTAAACTGCTTATTTAACATTTTTTATTACCTTTAATCTTACTGTTTACATCGTAAAAATAGTAATTCTATGTTAAATTCAAATTAATAGTGCACTAAAAATAAAATTTGGCACGAAATTGTGACGAAGAGATTATTTTTTGAAAAGTTTTCAATTTTTATTGATTTATAAATATTAAGCCTTTTGTATGGCAAATAAAGAACAATTTATAGAGAAGGTTCAAGCTTCCTATAATCCCAAAGGAGCGTTTATCTATCTGGGAGCGGGAATGCTTAATGGCGAAATTTTGGCAGAGGCAAAAGTGAATTTAGCCTTGAAAATGATGAACCGTCACGGACTTATTGCAGGGGCTACCGGAACCGGTAAAACACGTACGCTACAATTGATCGCTGAACAATTGTCGGATGCCTCTGTACCAGTATTTATGCTGGATGTTAAAGGTGACCTATCGGGCCTAGCAGTGCCAGGGGTGACCAACCAAGCCCTTATTGATCGGGGAAATGCCGTGGGGGTGCCGTTTGAGCCATCGTCGTTTCCGGTAGAACTGTATTCACTGTCCGGCAATAAGGGGATTCCGATGCGGATTACTGTAGAAGATTTTGGGCCCGTCTTGTTGGGCCGGATACTCGAACTTAATGAAACACAGACCGGCGTATTGGCTGCGATGTTCAAATATGCACAGGATCACCAAATGCCGTTGATTGATTTCTCAGATACGAAGAAACTGCTTACTTACCTTTCTGAAGGACCCGGCAGCGAAGAAATCAAAGGTGATTATGGTAAGATTAGTTCGGCAAGCTCGGGAACCATCCTGCGTAAGATCGTCGCATTGGAACAGCAGGGGCTAGCGCATTTCTTTGGTGAGAAAGAATTTGATATTAACGATCTATTTCAGAAGGTAGATGGTAGGGGTGTGATTAGCCTATTGAATATTTCTGACGTGCAAGATCAGCCGGTTCTTTATTCTACATTCTTATTGAGCTTATTGGCACAGCTATTTAAAAATATGCCTGAGGTGGGTGACTTGGACAAACCCAAGTTGGTCTTCTTCTTTGATGAAGCCCATCTGCTGTTCAATGGGGCTCCTAAAGCCTTTTTGACTCAAGTGGATCAAATCATTCGCCTTATCCGTTCGAAGGGGATCGGCGTTTTCTTTTGTACACAGTCTCCAACCGATGTACCTGAATCTGTATTGGCCCAGCTGGGTAACCGTGTGCAACATGCATTGCGTGCCTTTACGCCCAACGATGCTGAAAATTTAAAGAAGACTGTAAAAACCTATCCAAAATCCGATTTTTATGAAATTGATCAGGTCCTGACTTCTTTGGGTACTGGACAGGCATTAATCACAGTATTGAATGATAAAGGTATTCCTACAGAGGTTGTCGCTACACATTTGGTGCCGGCGCGTGCAGTTATGGGACCTGCAGATGATGCAACGGTTAGCCAAATTATCAATCAGTCTGATTTGCGGGCAAAATATCAGGAGCGACAAGAAAATCGCTCTGCGGCTGAAATCATAGACGAAAGAATGCAGGCTGCAGCACAGGAAGAACAACGCGCGGCCCAGGAAAAAGAAGCGGAAAAAGCAAGTCGGCCAAGCTCCAGAAGACAGACACCTCTAGAAGCTGCCCAACGAACGGCAACAACGACCTTAGCAAGAGAGGGAGTTAAGTTTTTGGGCAAACTAGCGACGGGTTTATTAAACGCATTCTTAAAAAAGAAATAATACTAATTTTTGGATTCTTTTCGTTTCAATACTATACTTTTGAAGGCGGAGCCGAACTTAGCTAAATTTGCTTTTGAGGGCAATTTTAGCTAAGTTTGCGGACGAAAAGAAAATTCTATTAACGCAATTAAATATGAGTAAACCAACCCTTTTGATTTTGGCAGCAGGAATGGCTAGCCGGTATGGTTCTTTAAAACAAGTAGATGGTTTTGGCCCACACGGCGAGACAATTATTGACTATTCAATTTACGATGCTATTCGCGCAGGATTTGGAAAAGTTGTATTCATTATCCGGGAAGAATTTCTGGAAAAGATGAAAACAGTATTTGATGAAAAATTGAAAGGTAAAATAGAAGTAGATTACGCTTTTCAAGATTTTGACTTAACAAAATTCGGTGTTAATCACGTTATCGAAAGAACAAAACCTTGGGGTACTGCCCATGCGGTGATGAGTGCTAAAGATAAAGTGCATGAACCATTTTGTGTAATCAATGCAGACGATTTCTACGGATCGGATTCTTTTCAGAAAATGGCCGAGTTCTTAACAACCGAGGTTTCTGATCAACAAATGTCGTTGATGGGCTTCCAGGTTGGAAATACCATGTCCGATTATGGCTACGTTTCACGCGGAGTATGTGAGGTTACCCCTTCTGGACATATGGAAAGTGTAACTGAACGTACAAATATATACTACAAAGGCGAAGGCGACGATCGCAAAATCGTTTATGAGGAAAATGGGGTGGAGACAGATCTAGATCCTAAAACCCGTGTTTCGATGAACTTCTGGGGTTTTACACCAAAGATTTTCGAAGTAGCCCAGGCGATGTTTCCTGCATTTGTTGAGGAAAATAAGGAAAATTTAAAAGCAGAATTTTTCATTCCTTCTGTACCAGATTATATGGTGAAGCATAAATTGGCTGATTTTAAGGTAATCCCAACTTCTTCGAAATGGTTTGGCGTAACTTATAAGGAAGATAAACCTATCGTACAAGAATCAATTTCAAAATTGGTGGCTGATGGAGTATATCCAGAAAAGTTATTTTAAGAGCTAAAAGAAATAGCTTATCTTTCACCTGTATTGTCAAGCAATACAGGTTTTTTTTGACCTGTGCGCTAGATTACTTGAGCGGAAATAAATCTTTGATGAAAAAAATTCTTAAAGTGTTTGGTTATCTTATTTTAGGATTGTTGTCTTTTTGTGTGCTCTATATTGTTGCTGAATACAGTTTGTCAAGAATTTCGGCTCCAAGGAAAAATATAGACGAAGAGAAGACGATTCAGGTTTTTGTTCAGTCCAATGGTGTTCATACCGATATCGTATTGCCTGTCGTTAACGAAGAGATGGATTGGTCGCAACTATTTCCTTATGGGAATACGGTGGGGAAACATAGCGGATATCGGTATGTCGGTATCGGTTGGGGGGATAAAGGATTCTATTTGGATACACCAGAATGGAAGGATCTTAAAGCATCGACAGCCTTTGTGGCTGCCTTTGGATTAGGGGAGTCTGCCATTCATGTGACCTACTACAATTCGGTTCAGCAAGATGAATTCTGTTTTGCTTATCAGATCAGTAAATCCCAATACCGTGATCTGATAAAATATATAGAAGATTCGTTGGATCGAAATCAAGCGGAAGCTATTTTGGTGAAAACAGATGCGCAGTATGGCGACTCAGACGCCTTTTACGAAGCAAAAGGAGCCTATAGCATGTTTTATTCGTGCAATACCTGGACCAATAATGCCTTAAAGAGAGCGGCGATGCCAGCAGGTATTTGGGCTACTTTGGACAAAGGAATCTTAAGTCACTATAAGGATAAGAAGTAGCTGGAAATGCATAAGTGTATTGCGGTGAAGGTTAAACGAGATAGTGAAAGTAATAGACATAAAAAAGCTCCGGGAATAATCCTGGAGCTTTTTTTATGAGGAGGAGTGATTATTTCACTTCTTCGTAATCTACGTCAGTTACATCATCACCACCTTGGTTTCCACCTTGAGCTTGACCTGCATCACCTTGAGGTTGTTGTGCACCACCTTGAGAAGCAGCGTACATTTCTTCAGAAGCAGCATTCCAAGCATTTTGCAATTCTTCAGAAGCAGCATCGATATCAGCAAAGTTTTTCGCTTCGTAAGCAGCTTTTAATTTTGTTAAGCCAGCTTCAATTGTCGCTTTTTTATCTGCTGAAATTTTATCGCCATATTCTTTCAATTGTTTTTCAGTTGAGAAGATTAAAGCGTCAGCTGCATTTACTTTGTCAGCTTCTTCTTTTATTTTTTTGTCAGCATCAGCATTTGCTTCAGCTTCTTCTTTCATGCGTTTGATTTCGTCGTCAGACAAACCTGAAGATGCTTCGATACGGATGTTTTGTTCTTTTCCAGTCGCTTTATCTTTCGCAGATACTTTGATGATACCATTGGCATCAATATCAAAGGTAACTTCGATTTGAGGAACGCCACGAGGTGCTGGTGGAATATCGTTCAAATGGAAACGGCCGATTGTACGGTTTTGGTTTGCCATAGGACGTTCACCTTGTAAGATGTGAATTTCTACAGATGGCTGATTGTCTGAAGCTGTAGAGAACGTTTCCGATTTTTTAGTTGGAATTGTTGTATTTGCTTCGATCAATTTAGTCATCACACCACCCATTGTTTCAATACCCAATGAAAGTGGAGTAACATCCAATAATAAAACGTCTTTTACTTCACCTGTCAATACACCACCTTGGATAGCAGCACCTAAAGCGACAACTTCATCCGGGTTTACACCTTTAGAAGGCTCTTTTCCGAAGAATGCTTTTACAGCATCAACGATTGCAGGGATACGCGTAGAACCACCTACTAAGATAATTTCGTCAATATCAGATTTGCTAAAACCAGCATTTTTCAATGCAGACTCACAAGGAGCAATTGTTCTCTTGATCAAGTCAGCTGCCAAAGCCTCAAATTTAGCACGTGATAATGAACGAACTAAGTGTTTTGGACCAGTTGCATCTGCAGTGATATACGGCAAGTTGATTTCAGTAGAAGTTGCGCTTGATAATTCGATTTTCGCTTTCTCAGCAGCTTCTTTCAGACGTTGCAATGCCATTGGATCTTTTTTCAAATCAAAGCCATTGTTTTCGCTTTTGAATTCTTCATTTAACCAGTTGATGATTACGTTATCAAAGTCATCACCACCTAAGTGTGTGTCACCGTCAGTAGATTTAACTTCAAATACACCGTCACCTAATTCCAATACCGAAACGTCATGTGTACCACCACCACAGTCAAACACAACAATTTTCATGTCTTTGTGTGCTTTGTCCAAACCGTAAGCTAAAGCTGCTGCTGTAGGTTCGTTAATGATACGTTTTACAGATAAACCAGCGATTTCACCAGCTTCTTTTGTTGCTTGACGTTGTGCGTCGTTGAAATATGCAGGAACTGTAATAACAGCTTCAGTTACTTCTTGACCTAAGAAATCCTCAGCGGTTTTCTTCATTTTTTGAAGAATCATAGCAGAGATCTCTTGTGGTGTATATTTGCGGTCGTCAATTTCTACACGCGGTGTATTGTTGTCACCTTTAACGATTTTATAAGGTACGTGTTCAGCTTCTTTTACAGCTTCATCGTATGAAAGTCCCATAAAACGTTTGATGGAATAAATAGTTTTATGTGGGTTAGTAATTGCTTGACGCTTTGCTGGGTCCCCAACTTTGCGCTCGCCACCTTCTACGAAAGCTACGATCGAAGGAGTTGTACGTTTACCTTCGTTGTTCGTAATTACTACAGGCTCGTTACCTTCCATTACGGCAACACATGAGTTTGTAGTACCTAAGTCAATTCCTATAATTTTAGACATATCTTGTGTTTTAATTTTTTACTTAAATAAATTCTATCAGTCTATTATCAACCCTTATGCCAATCCAAAAGTTTTGTAAAAAAAACACTATTTGTCATCAATTTGTCTTTAGGTACTGCCAAACTGACATTTTCAATACACCAGTTGCTCTAATATCCTTTTTTTAGCTGACTCGTTTTGGCGATTGCGTGGCATATATCTGCCAAAGATTTCCGAAAATTCAGCAAGTTTCATTTTTTTTGATTTTTTATCCCGCCAATCAGAAGGAACAAGTTTATTGGTATAGGCGATATTTGTAGCCCAATATTGAATATGCATTTCAGGGATGACAAGACCCAATATCATGCCCGGGAGACCATGGCTTAATGCTGGTCCTGCCGATATTGGAATCTCTTCCGAATAGTAAGCGATCAGATAGAGTGAGTCTTTGGTAGCACCATTGACTCTGCGGCAGTTTACTCCGGCGATATTTCGGAATTCCTCCGTGAAACGCCAAGTAATGCTGTCCAAAGTTTCCGAAAGAATGTATTTTTCGTCGATGTCAAGCTGAATGTCTGCTGTGCCGGTTTTCAGATCCTGGTAGAGGACTTTGCCGTTCTTGTTGGCGCCACCCCTAAATTGCCCTCTTTGGTTTCCTCCGATTCGGACCGCACCCTGAGATCTGCCCCCTCTGCCTGTGCCCGAAGTTATCGTAGGTGCGGCCATTTTGACTTCACCACGTTGTTTTTCGTTAGCTACGCTTTCCTCAGGCATCAACACGGTAGAATTCTCATCAAAGTAGAAGTTTAATTTTTCCGTATGTGAATCCGGCATCTTGTCGAGATATTCCATCATGCCCATCCCTCTGTCCATTCCTTTCGAGCTCATGTCGTTGGATAGCTGCCGCATGCGTGCTTTTGTGTACGTGACTTTGTCAAAACTGATCGTACCCCTACTTCCAAAATAGGCATATTGTGCCTGAAGCGATAAACCACACAGGCAGCAGATGATAACGGTCAAATATATTTTTTTAATCATTTCCTTTCCCTAGATATTTGTTGAAATCCCATTTTACACCGACCAAAAAATATTGTGTCAATACCTGTTGAACGGACTCTGAATAGTTGGTGTCACTCGCGTTACGACGTGTGTTGTTAAATGTATTGAACAGGTCAAAGGCCTTTAAGCTGAGTGTCATACTTTCATCTTTCAGTACTTTTTTCTCTAATTCAATATTGGTATAAAATTGATTGATTGATTTTTTATAAAGTTTCGTAGGTCCTGTATAGCTATAGTAAATGTTTGCCATGACATTAAACTTCTTCGGTAGAAAGTATTTGATGTACGCCGAAGTCCCACCTTGAAAACTTGTTGCGTTGTATTGGATGTTGATCGAGTTTTGCTGTACATTAAAACCAGCATTCGCCGAAAGATCAAAGTCGAATCCTTCTGAGTCCTGCTCATTTAAGCTAGAACCTAAACTAAAGTTGGTATTCTTTGCATTATTCAGTAGAAACTCGCCGCCGGACTGTCCGCCTTCAAATTTGGTATAGCTGTAGCTGTTGTTAAACCTGACGTTTGCACTCTTGTTAAAATTGATGCGACGATTGGCCAATGGCTGCATATGATTGATGTTCAAGCCGCCATTCCAGTTGGATTTACCCGATAGGTTTTCATAAGAACTGATTTGAGCCGAGTTGTCTAGTATGGTTGTTTTGTTGACAATAGGATTATTAACAAATGACAAGTTCCCGTTGATATTGATATTCGTTCCTTTCAATAAACTGAACGCGTTATAATTGGCCGAAATGTTATTGTTCACCGCGCGTTTTAGGTCGGGATTACCGACTTGTTGAAACAACGGATTGGTCTGAGGTTGCAGTGGTTGTAACTGATCAAACGATGGGATGATATTGGAACTTTGATAAGCTAAACGTATATTTTTGCTATTTGAAAGGCGATAATTGGCATCAACATTTAAATTGTTATCCCAGAAATTCCGGGCAAGATCAATTGATCTATAACTATCATTTAACTGTTGATTCTTGTAGAACGTACGGTTGGAAAAATTGATCTCCAACTTTTCTTTGCGATAGGAAAAGTGCACGTTCACACCTTGATTGGTATTATTGTCGATCTGGTTTTGAGAATATAGTGAATCAAACTTTTGGGTAATATTGTTTATTGAATTTTGGGTATTTGTACTCTTCGAATGATTGAAGCTGTAGCCTAAAGCCAGATTGATATAGTCACTGATACGGTTGTTGAAATTGATCGAAGAGTTGAAGTCATTGCCTTTATTCCGGCCATGTCGCGTTTGGTTGATAATTGTACTATCCCCGGTTTTGTAAAAATAAGTCCGTGAATTGACTTTACTCTCTGAATCTGACTCTTTGTGATTATTGCCGACCATCACATTTAAAGAACGCCCCGCTTTTAATCGTTTTCTATAATTTAGGCGAAAATTATTGTTGGAACTTGAGGAGTTCGATTGATTGTTCTCCCTAAAGTCACTGATTGGGTTGCCCGATCCATCGCCCGTTTTGCTGTCTGTGTAAGTTAGATTAGCGTTGGTAGCCCAATTGGCATTGGATTGGAGTTCCATATTTTGCGTGGAATCCAGTCGCATGTTAAGGTTTGACCTGAAACCATTACTTCGGCTATGTCTCTCGCTATCGTTTTTACTGTTTTTTTCCTGAATGGATTGATCAGGCAGCACATTTTTATTGTAAGTCTCCGAGTGGTTCTTGTTGCTGTTGTTGTCGTAACCATAGTTGGCGTTTACTTTTAAGGCCTTTTTGAAGAACTGATTTTCATAGTTTGCTCCAAGATTTGTATTCAGTGGTTCGCCCGTAATCTGGTTGTTCATCCGTAAAGAACCTTCACGACCACTTGAACTGCCCATGTTGTTGTGACTCGCGGTGATGCCAATCCGCTCAGTCTTATTAAATTTCGCCGCAAAGAGATTTCCCGCATACAATTCTTTTGATCCAGCCAATGCTTCCATGTTTCCAAAGACACCCTTTCTTGCTTTCTCTTTGAGTACAACGTTAACAGTTTGGATCCTTACTCCGTCATCGATGCCCGACAGCTCCGCCTCCTCCGATTTTTTCTCATAGAGCTGCACCTTGTCAACGGCATCTGCCCGTACATTGCGAATGGCTATTTTAGGATCATAACCAAAAAATTCTTCCCCATCGATAAACACTTTCTGTACAGATTTTCCTTGAGCCGTGATACTTCCATCTCCGGTAACCGTAAAACCGGGTAGACGACGTAGTAAATCCTCTAGCTTCGCATTTTTTTCTGTTGCAAAACTCGCCGCATCATATTCGATGGTGTCGCCTTTCAGTGTAATTGGAAGACGTCGGGTGACAATCACCTCCTGCAAAACATTTCTTTGGGAATTTATTTTGATATCATGCAAATCGAGATCTTTGTTTGCAATTTGGATCGTATCACTATATAGTTCAAATTTAGGGTAAGTGGCCAAAATAATGTAGCTCCCGGGTTTGATATTTTTAACCTGGAATTTTCCCTCTTCATTGGCTCGGTTAAAATAACGGAGGACTGAATCGCGGTTCAGTAAAATAATGGAAGCATTGGTCAGGGGCTTGTCATCCGCCTTATCTAGAATCCTCCCCTTGATGTTTATTTGGGAGTAAGCACTGTTGACGACGATAAATAGTAAAAGTATTAATTGAACTAATCTTTTCATGTACGGGTTGTATCTTTCAAAGATAATTTACTTAATCGTTAATAAATGTAAAACATCTCTTCTGAATGTAAAATCTTTGGTATATAAGGCAGAGGAAATCACATTTTTTCTTGCTCTACATGTGCTTTTTGAGCATCATTTTTTTTATTGCATTCAATACAGATTGTTGGCGGAAGGTTGTTTGAGAAAGTTGGAAGTAAAATTTACCTTTGCACAAAATTGGTATTATGACGTTTGAAAATTACTTACAACAATTCGAAGATATCTTAAATCATCCTGAGAATCACCCTACCTATCAAGATGATGAATATTATCAGTACACAAAAATGAACTGGACAAGAATGGGCCGTTGGTTAAAACGCTTCGAACCAACGTCGACTTTTGAACAATTTGTTGAGTCAATTACTGAAAAGCAACAATGGATCATTATTACTGAACCTTGGTGCGGGGATGCGGCGCATTCGGTACCTATGTTGGCGAAGATGGCCTCAAAAAATCCCAATATCACGGTGGATATCCAACTGCGTGATAGTGCTCCGTTTCTGATCGATTCTTATCTAACAAACGGAGGCAAATCTATTCCAATTCTGGTGATACGCAACGAACAGGGGCAAGATTTGGCTGTCTGGGGCCCAAGACCTCAAGCCTGCCAGGAGCTGTTTTTGCATATGAAAGCGCAAGGGGCAGATTTCTCCGAAATCAAAGAGGAGATTCAAAAGTGGTACAATGCCGATAAAGGAACCGAAATCCAAAAGGAAATCCAGGCACTGTTCGAAAAATAAGAAAATTCCATCCTTATAATAAACTGGCAATTTTTAAGTTTAACCGGATCATCATCTCAGGAATAGACCTGGTCTTTCCTGAGCATGGTTTGAAAAACTGCTGTTAAACCCGGAGCTATGTAAACCTATCTCAATATAAGACAAGTATACGATATTCGGAGATTAGTCGGAGCTTGTTCGGTGCTTCCTCGGTACTTGTTCGTTACTTCTTCGGTTGCAAGCGAAGAAGTAACGCTGAAGCTACGTTTCATGTCCGTAGCTAATCCCTGTAAAGGCTGAAGTTATCTGACTCTTGCTATTGTCTAGTTCCAGCTTATTTTGGACCTATTTTCGGCGTAACGTAATTTCTTTAGGGCAAATAGACCTAATGTCGCCTTTGCGAAAGATCAAAAGATTTTAAGTAAAACGATCCAGTGTTTTTGTTAGCTTTATATGAATTATGGACCATTTTTATGGTGGCTTTTTCAGTTTGCTTGAGCGACAACTAAAACTAAAAAAATATGAATATTGAGGATCTAAGAGATTATTGTTTATCGATTGGGCCGGTGATGGAGGAGACTCCCTTTGGGCCAGATACATTGGTATTTAAGGTAGGCGGTAAGATTTTTTTGTTGGTAGGCCTGGATCAGGTTGATGGATTACGATTTAATGTTAAGTGTAACCCCGAAAGGGCCATTGAATTGCGGGAACGTTATGAGCATACCGTACTGCCGGGCTATCACATGAATAAAAAGCACTGGAATACCGTGGTTGCCAATCAAGAGATTGATGATAGAAAGCTGGAGGAATTGATTTTACACAGCTATCAGCTTATTGTTGAAAGTCTGCCCAGTAAAATCAGATCGGAAGTCAAAGGGCTATAACCGGACTTTGCGTGTAAAGAATTAGTTGTCTATTCAGAAAAAGTCGTTTAAATGACTTTTTTTTGAGGCTAGGATTGATTTTTTTGCTAAAATCAGTGCATTGCTCAAAGCATTGGTCGATAAATTTACACTAAATATTATTTTTATGAAACGAACACGAAGTTACTCGTGGATAATCTGTTTTATGCTTCTTTTCAGTTTGGGAAGTTGTATAAAGGAAGAAGCGCTCAATATGGAAGCGGATATTATCGCTGTTCATGCCGATGAAGATATCTTTTTGCTGAACCCGGTCATCTCAAATACGCAAGTTACACTTTACCTTCAGCCCAATATTCATGATCTTACCAAATTGAATATGACTTTTGACCTGACTCCTGGTGCCTCCATTGAGCTTTTGAAGGATTCTTTGAAAATGCCTGCCGGAACTCAGGATATGAATAAAGTAATTATTGATGAATTCCTAAAAAACGGCGTATATTATAAAGTTACGTCCGAAGATCATCAGTTTACAAAAAACTACCTGATTAAAATTGTGAAAACAGATGGTGGATTTGTTCCAACAGCATATGGTTTTGAAGATACGGCGATTGATAAGGATGATAAATACACCATATTTTATAATAAAATTGATGGCCAGGATTTCTATAATTGGGCTTCCGGAAATCCAAGTTTCTCCTTGACATTGAGCTTAGGAGGAGGTACCAAGGATCCCGAATCATACCCCACTAAAACGAGTTCGGATGCACATTCAGGATCGAAAGCGGCTTTATTGGAAACGAAGTTGACCGGTGCTTTTGGGGCGATGTTCAAGAAACCTATTGCTGCCGGAAATCTTTTTATAGGAGCGTTTGATACAGGACCTGTATTGACAGACTCGTTATCGGCAACGCAGTTTGGCCTTCCTTTCAATCAGATACCGCTGGCCTTGGAAGGTTACTATAAGTATAGTCCTGGCGCAACGGTGACGGATGAAAACATGAAACCTGTTAATACCAAGGATTCTTGTGATATCTATGCTGTTTTCTATAATCGCAAGCAGCTTATGGACTCGCAATCTGATCCCAACAAGAAAGTTTCCTATTTGACGGGACATAATATTTTAAAAGATCCAAGTATTGTGGCTATTGCCAGGTTGGAAAATGGGGGCGCAACCAAGGCTGGTGATTTTGTCAAGTTTACATTGCCATTTAAGTACACGGCGAAAGTAAACGAAGCTGATGTTGCCAATTTGGATTATAGCATTGCGATTGTAATGTCTTCGAGTAAATATGGTGATAATTTTATAGGTGCTGTCGGTAGTAAGTTGACGGTGGATGATCTCAAAATTGTAACGAAGAAGTAATGAAAATGATAAAATATACAATCGCACTGGCTGCGATGGTTTTGATAGGATCTATTGCCAATGCGCAGGAAAACACAGCGGATGAGGGTAAATTGGGTTTTGATGTGATAGTAGGCGGTAAGATCGGCGGCGCAGCCCCCCTATCATTGCCACGTGAAATTCGAAAGATTAAAAGCTATAATCCGAATGTTCCCTTTTTTGTCGGAGCAAGGGCAAACTATCATATTGATTCCCAATGGGGAGTATCTTTGGGAATCGTCTTCGAAGGAAAGGGAATGGATACATAGGCGAGTGTTAAAGGATACAAGACGACATTCAATGCGGTGAATGATGCAAAAGAGGAGCTGAGAGGTTATTATACGGGTGATATCACAACAAAAGTACATAACCTGTATCTGACTGTTCCGATCCAAGCTACCTATCAGCTTTCAAATCGTTGGAATGTACAGGCAGGTCCTTACATTTCTTTTGCGGTAAAAAAGGAATTCTATGGCGAGGCCTACAACGGCTATCTTAGGCATGAGGAGCCTACCGGAAATAAGATTGTTGTAGATAATGCTGATTATGATTTCTCGGAGAGTGTTAGAAGTATTGATGTTGGTATGAGTTTGGGCGCACATTATGCTATCGACAGAAGATTCTTTGCGTTGGCACAGTTGGATTATGGCTTCAATAATATTATGAAAACCGGATTTGAAAGTATTAGCTTCGGGTTACATAATATCTTTATGAATGTTGGTATAGGTTATAAATTGAAATAGCTTTAATATCCATAAAAAAGAAATGGCCGATCCTAGGATCGGCCATTTCTTTTTTATACTGTTATGCTCATTTAAATGATGCGGAGTTTTACATTTTTAATCCGATTTCTCTTAAGCGTTCATCCAGGTACTGACCAGCGGTATAATCTTCGTAGGCCTTCGGGTGTTCCGCATCGATGCAGGAATCCAATGAAGCCAAACTCATGGCGGATTTTGGATGTAAAAAGAAAGGAATAGAAAAACGGGAAGTACCCATCTTCTCACGTGGTGGGTTTACTACGCGATGCGTAGTAGATTTCAACTTATTGTTTGTTAACCGTTGCAACATATCACCTACATTGATGACGATATCTTCACCCTTGGCTTTGATAGGAAACCATTCCCCGTCTTTTGTCATCACTTCAAGACCATCCGCACTAGCTCCAATCAATAAGGTGATGAGGTTAATATCTTCGTGGGCGCCTGCGCGTACTGCGTCAGGGGCTAAGGCGTCAGGATCGTTTATTGGGAAGTAATGGATAGCACGTAGAATAGAATTACCGTTGATGACATATTGTTCAAAGTAATTTTCTTCCAGATCGAGGTAGGTCGCGATCGCTTTCAATAAGTCGCGGCCTGTATCTTCTAGTTTTTTATAAACCTCAGCGGTTACGCCATTAAAGCGAGGAATTTCAGCTACTTCAGGATTGTCCGGAAAATCAGCTTTGGAATATTCTTCACCAACAATCGTTTGACCGCGTTGCCAGAATTCTTTTAAGTCAGGTGTTTTCGCGTCTTTGGCTTTTTCTCTTCCTTTTGCGGTATAGCCACGTTGACCTGCAAGTTCTGGAAATTCATATTTTTCCTTGATCTCAGTAGGCAAAGCAAAAAATTCAGGAACCACCTGATATAATTCCTCAATCAGCTCTTTTGATAAGCCATGATTTGCAATCGTTACAAAGCCTGTTTCATTGAAAGCTTTGCCAATATCTTGGATAAATTGATTTCGTTGTTCTTGGGTTCCTTGTGTATAATGTAGCAAGTCCAAGCGAGGTATGTTTACTAAAGCCATACAGTGTTGATGTTTGTTCAGGACAAAGTTAACGGAATTAATTTTGATTATTAAACAGGGACTGTTAATAAAAGTTTTGTGTTTCTGTTTATTTTGCTGTATGTCAGTGTTTAAAAGTTTTCCACATTTCAAAATTGACGACAAGTATCGTTAGGTATGTGTGCCGAATTATGCTGACGAACATATGACAAAATTTATAATTTCGAGCTTGTTATTCTAATTGCTAACTGGTATATTTGTTATGCAAGCATAATAAATAGCTTGTGGGTACGCTTATGAACCAAAATCAGACAATCGATTATTTTTTAAAAACAGGCTGGCAGACAATAGCCAATAAATATAATCAAATTGCTTCGCAGTACGGTTTTACCCAGGCTGCGGGATATATTTTGATTAACATCCATAAAGAGGGTACACCTGTTTCTCAGATTGCAAATTTGACAGGAGTTAAAACAACTAGTTTGTCTCGGGTGTTGAATAATTTGGAGTCATTGGGATTTATATACCGCGAAACGAGTGAGACCGACAAGAGGTCCGTAAAAGTGTATTTAACCGAATTGGGGCGAGAGAAAAGACGGATTGCTAAAGATGTTGTTCGTAATTTCAATCAATATTTAGCGGACAATTTTTCAGAAAATGAACGGGATCAATTGATTGCTTCTTTAGCGAAACTCAATGAGCTCGCAACAAGTTACAAAGAAGAAGTAATCATCTAGGAATTAAACCAAATGTACAGAAGTGCATGATAAATATGTTATGATGAACAGAAATATTAGAAAAGTGGCAGTTCTCGGATCGGGTGTTATGGGCTCGCGAATTGCTTGTCATTTTGCTAACATTGGTGTTGAAGTTTTACTGTTGGATATTGTTCCGCGCGAACTGCTTCCGGCAGAACAAGCCAAAGGCTTAACTTTGGAGAGTAAGATCGTTCGGGACCGAATTGTCAACAGCTCCTTAGAAACGGCTTTAAAAACAAACCCTTCGCCAATTTATAGCAAGTCATTTGTAAGACGTATCAAAACAGGGAATTTTGACGATAATCTAAAAGACATTGCTTCTGTGGATTGGATTATCGAGGTTGTCGTTGAGCGGCTCGATGTTAAAAAATCTGTTTTTGAGCGTGTTGAGCAATTTCGAAAACCTGGGACATTGATTACTTCCAATACTTCTGGTATCCCTATTCATTTAATGACAGAAGGGCGAAGTGAAGATTTTATAGATCATTTCTGCGGCACACACTTCTTCAATCCGCCGCGCTATCTCCCTTTATTGGAAGTTATTCCAACACCGCATACCAAGCCAGAGGTTGTTGACTTTATACTTCACTTTGGTGACAAAATGCTGGGTAAATCGGTTGTGTTATGTAAAGACACTCCGGCGTTTATTGGTAATCGTATCGGTGTTTATTCGATGTTGGCGGTTACTCATTTAGTGGAACCTCTTGGATTGACCGTTGAGGAGGTCGACAAATATACCGGTCCTGCAATGGGGCATCCCAAATCGGCGACTTTTCGTACAGCCGATGTGGTAGGACTTGATACTTTGGTGAATGTTGCCAATGGACTGGCGCAGAATGCCCCAGAAGATGAAGCCAAAGGCGTTTTCCAGCTTCCTGCATTCATCAGCAAGATGGTCGAGAATAAATGGTTGGGTGAGAAAACCAAGAAAGGGTTTTATGAAAAAGTAAAAGCTGCCGATGGTAATTCGGAGATTTTATCTTTAAATCTAAAAACACTGGAATTTGGTTCACAGCAAAAAGTGAAATCCACTACCTTGGAAGCTACCAAGCCTGTGGAGGATATCCGCAAGCGGATGAAAGTATATGAACAAGGGAGCGATAAAGCGGCGGAACTCTTCCGTGCCATGCATTATCCATTGTTTGAATATGTATCCCGCCGTGTTCCCGAAATTACAGATGACTTCTTCCGGATCGATGATGCCATGCGTGCTGGATTTGGTTGGGAGTTAGGACCATTTGAAGTATGGGATGCGCTAGGTGTTCGCGAGACTTTAGCTAAAATTAAGACCGAAGAAAAACGACTTCCGGGTCAGGATGGAGAGGTTGCTACCTGGATACACGAGATGTTGGAAGCCGGATGTGAATCATTCTATAAAATAGAAAATGGTGTACGTCACTATTATGATATTGCGACCAAATCGTATAAAGCTATTCCCGGTACCGAAGATCTGATCGTATTGGATCACATCCGGGAAAGTAAGACAATCTGGAAAAATACGGGTGTTTCTATTATTGATCTGGGCGATGGTATCATTAATTGTGAATTTCATACCAAGATGAATACCATTGGTGGGGATGTTATCCAGGGATTGAATAAAGCCATTGACCTTGCTGAAAAAGAGTATCGCGGTTTAGTGGTGTCCAATGATGGAAAAAACTTTTCTGCTGGAGCGAATATCGGAATGATTTTCATGATGGCCGTCGAACAGGATTTTGATGAATTGAATATGGCCGTTCGTGCATTTCAAAATACATCCATGCGCTTACGCTATTCGTCAATACCTGTAGTCGTTGCGCCATTTCAAATGACGCTTGGTGGGGGCTGTGAATTCTCCATGCATGCCGATTTTGTGCAGGCTCACGCCGAAACCTATATGGGCTTGGTTGAACTGGGGGTTGGTGTTATTCCTGGTGGTGGCGGAACCAAAGAATTTACGCTACGTGCCTCGGAGGAATTTAAAGATGATCAAATTGTCCAAAATACGTTAAAAGATAAATTCCTGACTATTGGTCAGGCAAAAGTTTCGACTTCTGCCTATGAAGCCTATGAGCTCGGCTATTTGCAGAAAGATAAATTTGCAATCACCATGAATCGTGCCCGTCTTCTGGCGGATGCCAAGGCAAAGGCATTAGAATTGGCAGATGAGGGTTATGTTCAGCCTGCTCCTCGCAATGATATCAAAGTTTTGGGAAATCAAGGATTAGGAATCGTTTATGTGGGCGCTTCATCAATGCGTGAAGGCAATTACATCTCTGATTATGATCGTAAGATCTCAGAGAAACTAGGCTGGGTAATGTGTGGTGGAAATTTATCGTCACCGACGGAAGTGTCTGAACAGTATTTACTGGATCTTGAACGTAAAACATTCCTTGAGCTTTGTGCTGAACGCAAAACGCTTGAAAGAATTCAATTTATGTTGACCAAGGGTAAGCCTTTACGGAACTAGAACTCACTACTCACGAAAAAATTAAAAATAATGGAAGCATATATAGTAGCAGGATTTCGTACAGCAGTAGGCAAAGCGCCCCGGGGAGTATTTCGCTTTATGCGGGCCGATGATTTAGCCACGGATGTTATTAAACATCTTGTATCCACTGTGCCGAATTTAAATAAAGAAGATATAGATGATGTCATTGTTGGGAATGCCATGCCGGAAGCGGAGCAGGGACTCAATATGGCCCGTTTCATTTCACTGATGGGATTGGACACGGATAAGGTCCCGGGTGTAACCGTTAACCGGTACTGCGCATCAGGCCTAGAAACCATTGCAACCGCGGTAGCAAAGATTAAGACTGGGATGGCAGATGTTATCATTGCCGGTGGTGTAGAGGTGATGTCCGGAATGCCTTTTGGAGGTTGGAAGATTGTGCCTAATCCTGTTGTGGCAAAAGAGCATCCTGACTGGTATTGGGGAATGGGATTGACTGCCGAAGCCGTAGCCAAAGATTACAATGTTTCACGCGAAGATCAGGATGCTTTTGCACTTAAATCAAATCAAAAGGCAGTTGCAGCTATTCAAAACGGTCATTTGAAAGATGGGATTGTGCCTATTACTGTAAAAGAAAATTACCTGAAAGACGGTAAGATTGCAACGCGCGAATATGTTGTTGATACAGATGAAGGTCCTCGGGCTGATACTTCCCTGGAGGCTTTAGGGAAACTAAAACCAGTCTTTGCAGCGAATGGTTCAGTAACGGCGGGGAATTCCTCACAAACTTCTGATGGAGCAGCATTTGTCTTGGTGATGTCTGAAGCAAAAGTGAAAGAACTTGGTGTTAAACCAATTGCAAAGCTTGTTAGTTTTGCTGTGGCAGGTGTTCCACCGCGCATTATGGGCATAGGGCCTATCTACGCTATTCCAAAGGCCTTGGCGAAAGCTGGGCTTAAAAAAGAAGATATTGATCTATTTGAACTGAATGAAGCTTTCGCGTCTCAATCGTTAGCCGTTATTCGCGAACTCGGATTAGACGAAGAGAAAGTGAATGTCAATGGTGGTGCCATAGCATTAGGGCATCCACTTGGTTGTACAGGCGCGAAATTGACAGTCCAGGTCCTAAATGAGTTAAAGCGTAGAGGCAAAAAATACGGCATGGTGACGATGTGTGTTGGAACTGGCCAAGGAGCAGCTGGTATTTTTGAGTTATTGGACTAAATAGGTCTTTAAAAACAGTGATATAATTAAAATATGGATCTCTGATCTCATAGTGAATAGAAGTATTTAACAACATTGTGGACAGCATTCGTCGCATAGCAAGATTTTGCTGCCCATACAAATCTAAAAAGACAATGAGCGAAAATAAAGCAATTAAAGGCGGAGAGTTCGTGATTAGGGAGACGCCCTATACAGCAGTTTTTATTCCGGAAGAATTTGATGAAGAAGCCAAAATGATTCGTCAAACTTGCTTGGATTTCTTGGATACGGAGGTATTGAACAAACTTGATCGTATAGATGCACAAGAAGAGGGGCTTATGCCTAGTTTGATGGATAAGGCCGGTGAACTCGGGATGCTGGGAGTTTCTATTCCCGAAGAATATGGTGGTTTCGGCAAAAATTTTAACACGTCTATGCTTGTTGCAGATGCGGTAGGTGGTGGGTTTTCTTTTGCTGTCGCATTGTCTGCTCATACGGGAATCGGAACACTGCCTATTTTGTATTATGGTAATGATGCCCAAAAGGCGAAATATATTCCAAAGCTTGCTACCGGTGAATGGAAAGCTTCATATTGTTTGACAGAGCCCAATGCCGGATCGGATGCAAATTCTGGACGTACCTCAGCAAAATTAAATGCTGAAGGAACACATTATTTGATCAATGGTCAAAAAATGTGGATTACAAATGGTGGTTTTGCAGATATCTTTATCGTATTTGCAAAAATCGATGATGATAAAAATCTGACGGCATTTATTGTCGAAAAGGATTTTGGTGGTATCACGATGAATCCAGAAGAACATAAATTAGGCATCAAAGGGTCGTCAACACGTCAAATCTTTTTTAATGACTGTGCTGTGCCCATAGAAAATATGCTTTCTGATCGTGAAAACGGATTTAAGATTGCTGTAAATATCCTGAATATTGGACGTATAAAACTGGGCGCTGCCACAATTGGTTCGGCACGTATGGTGATTAATCATGCGGTGCAGTATGCCAATGAACGTGTGCAGTTTAATCTGCCGATTTCTAAATTTGGTGCCATTCGTTATAAGCTCGCTGAAATGGCAACACGTTTGTTTGCTGTGGAATCTGCGTCATATCGCGCGGGTCAAAATATCGATGATGCCTATGATGCATTGATCGCTGGTGGTATGGATGAAGCGAAAGCAAAATTGAAGTCTGTGGAGCAGTTCGCAATTGAGTGTGCTATCATCAAGGTATGGTGTTCGGAGATGTTAGATTATGTGGTTGATGAGGGCGTGCAAATCTATGGTGGAATGGGCTATTCTGCAGATGCGCCGATGGAACGCGCTTATCGGGACTCACGGATCAACAGGATTTTTGAAGGTACCAATGAAGTGAATCGATTACTTGTGGTTGACATGTTGTTAAAACGGGCCATGAAAGGTGAATTGGATCTGATGGGACCAGCGCAAGCTGTAGCCGGAGAGCTTCTAGCTATTCCAGATTTTGGTGAAGAGGACGACGCACCTTTTGCTGCAGAAAAGAAAATTGTGGCAAACCTTAAAAAAGCAGGCCTATTGATTGCCGGAGCAGCTGTGCAAAAATTGATGATGTCTCTTTCCAAAGAGGAGGAAATCCTCATGAACATTGCAGATATTATCGGGTATGTTTATATCACTGAGTCAGTCTTGTTGCGTGCGGAAAAATTGCTGCATACAGGATCAGCTAAAGCAGACTATGCGAAAGATATGGCTAAAATTTACCTGTATGGTGCTATTGATAAAGTTAGCGCTGCTGGCAAAGAAGCATTATATTCTTTTGGCGAAGGCGACGAACTGAATATGATGTTAGTTGGTTTGCGCAGATTCACAAAAGCACAGCCATTTAATGTGAAAGATGCACGTCAGCGAATCGCAAAAAAATTGATCGATGAGAATAAATATTGTTTTTGATTGATAATAGATTATTGGTTTTGGTTGATGGCCGGAGAGAAATCTTCGGCCATTTTTGTGTTACAATACTAGAAAGTAACGGTAATTATGTTAAATTTAACCTTTAAACCCTAACCATTCTATGACATCTTCAAAATCATTTGCATTTACAGAAGACTGGGTAGTCGTCATTTTGGGGATTGCTACCATATTTCTTGCTCTCTCAGGAATTGTTGCGCCGGTACCTAGTTTTTCGTGGAGTAATTCTGCCGAACTCGTCTCAACGATATTCGACCCGACCAATTTACTGAAGCTTTTTGAGCAGTTTATTTTTGTATTCGTTACGGCGATATTAGGCGCGTTTCTTTTGGGAAAATCTGTAAAATATTTATTAGTTGTATTTCCGACTGTATTTATCCTTACGGTATTTGCCCTGATTTTGGCAGGCAACGCAACGGTGAAAGAATATAATCTCGAAGCTGTGATTTTTAGTTTGATTATCGGTTTAATTATCAGCAATTGCTTTAAACTGCCCAATTGGTTTAAAGAGGCACTCAGTACGGAACTGTATGTCAAGATAGGCTTAATTTTGCTCGGAACGACAGTGATTTTCGGAGATATTCTCAAAGCGGGATCTTTGGGGCTTATTCAAGCACTGGCCGTTGTGCTGTCTGTTTGGTACTTCGCGTTTTGGATCTGTAAAAAGCTAAAGATTGACAAGGAAATGTCCCTGATGCTGTCGAGTGCGGTTTCTATTTGTGGCGTCTCCGCCGCAATAGCAACATCTGGAGCCATCAAAGGCGATAGCAAAAAACTTTCCTATGTGATTTCGTTGGTCCTGATTACAGCAATTCCAATGATGATTTTCATGCCCTATATGGCGGAGTGGATGGGCTTGTCGCAAGAAGTTACCGGAGCTTGGCTTGGAGGAAGTATTGATACAACCGGAGCTGTAGTAGCTTCTGGCTCCTTGGTCGGTGAAGAAGCGTTGAAGATCAGTACCATTGTGAAATTTTCCCAAAATGTATTGTTGGGGCTGGCTGCTTTTGCCATTAGTATTTATTGGACCTACGCTAAATCTGTTGATGATGAAACCAAGCGCGATAAACCGACATTGAAAATTATATGGGAGCGTTTCCCGAAGTTTGTGCTGGGATTTGTGTTTGCATCGTTGCTCTTTTCATTCGTTATCTCCCCTGAGAAGATCGACGCCGTCAAAGGAAGTTTGAAAAACTTACAGGGCCTCTGGTTTACCTTGGCATTTACATCCATTGGTTTGGAAACGAACTTTAAGGATCTTTTTGCTCAAGACAATAAGAAACCGCTATATGCTTTTCTGATTGCCCAGACTTTTAATGTTATTATTACCTTATTGATTGCTCTGGTGCTATTTCGCTAAGACGGTAAGTGTTTCAAGGTGAAATAGATCGTTAAAATATGACTGTAAAGATGGCCGTCTAACTAGGACGGCCTTTTTTATGCTTTTTCATCAAGGGTTTATGCGTGAATTTTTTTCTGATTCGTAGCACAGATCTTCGTTTTTTATACAATCGCTTGCTTCTTGATTTTCGCTGGGTAGTTGGTGATTAGGATGGTTGCCTTCGCGATTTTTTTCATGCTGAAAGAAATTTGAGCCGCTTTTTATTTGCTTTAAGTGTCTTAAAATTAAGGTTTAATGGCTTTTTGAAAAAAAATATCATTAAATCTATCAAATTAGTAGTCTTTTAAAAAATATTTATATATTTGTATCGTTATCTGATTTACAGGTAAATAGGAAGGCGAGCAAAAAGGACTGACTTGATTATGAATCGAACTAGCCATGAAATTGATTTTATAACAAAGAAATGTGATGAAAGTTGTTTGAAATTGCCGCCTGATAAGTGCATATACTGATTCGTTTATGCAGCAGGAAATAAAAGAAAATAACAAGATAAAAAGAATGAAACAAAATTACTCTCCAAAAACAAGTTTATTGGTTGCTTCGGTAGAAGGATCTGTTGTTACCCTAAAAAGTGACAAGAAACGAATGTGTTGTTAAAATTTCTCTCTTACACTCTCTTATATTAGAAAAGGGAAGCCGAGGCTTCCCTTTTACAAAGTTTTAACAATGAAGCAAGTATCGATTGGCGTTGGCACTTGTTTTAGATTCACCATTAAACTGAATAAATTTATGAAAAAAAATGCTATTTTTCGAATTAGCGTCGTTTTTAGCTTGCTTTTAACGGGTTCTTACCACAGCTATGCGCAAGTAGAAAATCCTAAACCTATTATAAATGCCTCATTAACAGGTACCGTAATTGACGCCGTAACAAAAGAACCATTACAGGGGGTAACGGTTCAGCTGGAAGCTGTTACGCACCAAGTAAAAACAGACAGTAAAGGAGTTTTTCAGTTTGTAACTGGACAAAAATTACCATTTTCATTGATCGTATCCATCGTCGGTTATCAAACTCGTCACATCGTGGTAGATCATTCTCCGGCCGTGATTGAACTTACGCCACGATTGGAAGCTTTGGATCAAGTGGTCGTCACCGCACGTCGCCGTAAAGAGCAATTGCAGGACGTGCCTATTCCCGTATCAATTATTCGTGGAGCAGCATTAGAAGATGCAGGTGCTTTTAATGTTAACCGGTTGAAAGAACTGGTGCCAACTGTTCAGTTGTATGCATCGAACGCACGTAATACAACACTTAACATACGCGGACTTGGTTCCACCTATGGCCTCACCAATGATGGGATTGATCCTGGTGTTGGGTTTTATCTTGATGGCGTATATATTGCTCGTCCTGCCGCAACTTGGCTAGACTTCATTGATATTGATCAGATTGAAGTACTACGGGGACCACAGGGTACCCTCTTTGGAAAAAATACAACCGCGGGAGCTTTCAATATCACCTCACGTCTGCCTCAATTTACACCCGAGGCCAATGTGGAAGTCAGCTATGGAAACCAGGGGTTTATTCAGGCGAAGACTTCAATCTCAGGACCATTGGCCAAAAACTTGGCTGCGAGAGCTTCTTTCTCTGGTACACAGCGGGATGGAAACTTGTTTAATGTACATACCAATAGGAAGATCAATGATATCAACAACCTGGGCTTTAGAGGGCAATTGCTGTTTACCCCAACCGAAAATATCAAACTCGTACTTTCTGGGGACGTGTCATCACAAAAACCGGACGGTTATGGCTGGGCGGTTGCCGGAGTTGTAAAAACACAGCGTGCGGACTACAGACAATTTGATGCAATTATTAAAGATCTTGGCTACGAGTTGCCCTATAAAAGTGCTTTCGAACGTAAGATAGATTTGGATACTCAATCTAAAGCTGATAATAAATTGGGTGGGGTCGCATTGAATGCCGATATCAAGATTGGAGAAGGGACACTGACCTCAACTTCTGCGTGGCGGACATGGACATGGGTTCCGCTCAATGACCGCGATTATTTAGGACTTCCGGTATACACCGTTTCAGCAGGTAATTCCGTCCATAACCAGTGGTCACAGGAGTTCAGATACTCTGGTAAAATCAGTGAAAAGGTCAGCGGGGTTGTTGGTTTATTTGGTCTTTGGCAGGATCTGGGCACAGACCCTGTACATACCGAAGAAACAGGATCTGCCTTTTGGCGTTTTCAAAAAAGCTCTACCAGTGCTTTGTGGCAGACACCGGGATTATTTGATAATTTTGGAATCAAGACCGTTTACGGGATTAAAAGCACAAGCTTGGCAGCCTATACACAGATTGATTGGGCTGTAACGCCAAAATTACATATCCTCCCAGGGCTGCGCTACAACTACGATAAAAAGGTGGCTAACTACGATAGACAGACCTATGGTGGTTTGCAGACCTCAGATCCCGCCCTGCTTGCCTTAAAGAACGGTGTATATACCAATCAGACTTTTGATGTCAATGCGGATGCAGACAATTTCTCTGGTCAACTCTCCGCAAGATATCGCTTCAATCCGAAGATAAATGCTTACGCAACGTATTCAATCAGTTATAAACCTGTCGGTATCAACGTCGGCGGATTGCCCACAGCCAATGGAGCGGTGTTGCTGGATCTCGCCGAAGTAAAACCTGAGGCTGTCCGTCATAAGGAAATTGGTGTGAAGACAAATCCAACACGCAATTCACTCCTCAATCTGACCGTCTACCAAACGGATATCAAAGACTATCAAACGCAAGTGCAGACACCCGAGCCTGGGGTAAACCGTGGTTATCTGGCCAATGCCGAAAAGGTACGTGTAAAGGGTATTGAATTGGATGGAAATATCAACATCGGACATTTTCTCCGATTGAATGGAGCATTGGCCTATACTGATGCCAAATATGTTAAATTTACCAACGCACCTGTTCCCTTAGAAGAGGTTGGCGGAGCGCAAGCTTTTAAAGATATCTCTGGTGGCGTCCTTCCTGGTGTTTCCAAATGGTCCTGGTCCTTGGGCGGCGAAGCGAATAAAAGTGGGAAGCTGATCGGAATTAATGGATCTTACTTTTTGGGCGCAGACCTATTTCACCGGTCTAAATTCTCATCCAGTTCCTCACCATCACAGTACCTAAACATTGATGCCTATTCGGTATTGAACGCTCGGCTAGGATTCAGGGGATCGAATGGTATTTCGGTGTTTGTTTGGAGTAGAAATCTAACCAATAAAGATTATTACGAACAATTGCTGGCAGCACCTGGAAGCTATGGACAGTATGCAGGAGTAGTTGCCGATCCGCGGACTTACGGTGTTACACTGCGATACAATTGGAAACAAGGAAATTAAATCCGTAATTCATATTATATTTTTATCGACCGTCTCCATTTCGTTATGGGGACGGTTTTTGTTTTGCGCTAATTTTCAATAGCTCCTTTTTTTATATATGGAAATTTGTATCTTAAATCATCATTAAGGTGAATGATTTGCGCATGAACGAAAAAGAGCTTTTACAACACTATAAAACAAGCGGTGACTTGTCTACGCTGGGGAAACTATATTCGCCCTATATGTCCTTGCTTTATGGTGTGTGCTTTAAATACTTACAAGACCCCGACCGTAGTCAGGATGCTGTGATGCAGATATTTGAAGAACTTATCACGAAGCTTCGGCAATATGAAGTCGATAATTTTAAGAGCTGGTTACACGTTTACAGCAAAAATTATTGCCTGATGCAGTTACGTAAAGATAAGCGGACAACACAGGTTGATATTGAAGACAATTTGTTCGAAAGTGAACAAAAGTTAAATGATACCAGTGAAGTCAAATGGGAAGAAAAAGACTTTGAGAAACTGGAGGGATGTATGCAGACTTTAAACCACGAACAACAAGAATGTGTACGTTTATTCTATCTCGAGCAAAAATGTTATAAAGATATTGCAGATTTGACCGGATATGACTTGAATAAGGTCAAGAGTGCTATTCAAAATGGAAAGCGCAATCTAAAAATCTGTATGGAAAGGAAAGAAAATGGAAAATAATTATCAATTATCACGGATTCATAATTACATCCATGGTTTGATGACTAAGGAGGACATGTTTCAACTGGAACGAGAAGCATTGGAAGATCCCTTTTTACAAGATGCTATCGATGGTTATCGATTACAAAATGGTGTGGATGCCCGACAATTGAGTCTATTGCAGCAACGTCTCAATCGTCGTGTAGAAGATACAGTTGCGACAAGACATGCCCAATATTTCACTTGGCAGCGTCTGGCGATAGGTGCTACCGCAGGGGTACTTTTTGTGACTTTATTGGCCTTGCTCTATTTTAAACATTTTAGCGGTAAAGCGGAGCGTACAACGGATGTAGAGTTGAGCGAGCCTGAAAATAAGGTGTCTGTTGAACCATTGTTGGATGGAGGTGATGCAACGCCGCGTGAAGGATGGAAAATTTTTGAACAGTACCTCAATCAGAAGTCCGTTACATCTGTAAGAGGAGGCGAAATTATTGTCAATTTTACAATCGACAAAAATGGAGTGCCTACTCATATCAGTGCTGAAGGACAACCAGATCAGTCGCTCGTTGATGAAGCGGTTCGACTTTTGCAGTTTGGGCCAAAATGGCAGGGAACAAAAGGGCGTCTGAAAATTGTGTTCCCCGTCAAAGAGGAACGGAACTCGGCACAAGTAATTGTAATTAAACCGCCGCATTGTTTTGGAATCGAAAAAAAATAATAGTGATAAAAAGCAGCGAGCCATTTCTTTCATAGGAAATGGCTCGCTGCTTTTTTATATAGTCTGAATTACTTAAAATGCATATCTCAGGCCTAATTGTACTTGATAAGGATTACCATTTAAATTGGATACTCCCACACCAGAACTCATATTATAAATATATTGTTGACTGGTTGCATCAAAGCTTTTGATGGCATATAGATTTTGCTTACCCAGATTGTGTCCTACACCCCAAGTTTTTTTCAATAGGTTGGCTACATTGAAAATGTCTATCGAAGCTTCAATGCCATGTTTCTTGTAAACTTTTAGATTTTTAGCCAAATGTAAGTCAAATACGCCGTAAAAACCGTTGATGCCGCCGTTTCTTTCGGCGATGCGGTCGAGGTTACCATTGATGTATTTTTTAATGCTCTGTTCTGCCTTTGGATCATCCAAAATGGCTTGAATGCCCGATTTGATGTAATCGGGTGTGTTTTTATTGCTGGGGTTGTAAACGAAGGCAAGATCGTTGGAATTTACAAAATCACCATTAACATTCCCGTTAACCGCTAGGGAATAGCGCGTTCCTGCAATTCCGCTAAAACGTAAACCCATAGATACACCCCATAGCGATGGCATAGTACCATAAAAAACAACTTTATGGCGGAATTGATTGTCCGAATACGTCATCGTACTCAAGTCGCGTGGATCATCTTTCACCATCAGCGAAAGGGTAGCGGAATTTGCGACGTTGCCGTTGTAGGAGGTATTGTCTTTTGTGTCGTTCCAGGTGTAAGATACGGTTATCTGCCCGTCTTTATAATAACGATAAGTTCCGTCCAGCACAACCGTATAAGAATTGTTTTTTCCTTCACTGTTCATTTCCAGTACGCGGCCTATTTGTTTTGTTTTACGGCTATTGGTCCAGTTGGCGGCACCATTTGTCGTATTGATGCTTGATGCCGGAACATACACCCCACGGTTACCTTCGGCGGTCAGCCTAAAGTAAGGATCCTCCACCATATTGCGATCTACATACATATAATTGTTGCGCCCCCAGGTTCCGTAAGCGCTTAAACCGATGCGTAGCGAAGGTGTGAAAAAGTGATTGATGGAAATATTCGCTTTATATACAGTTGGCACTTTTACATCCTTGCTATTGGTATTGATGGTAACAAGTTTTTCGATCTTCGGGTTGTCCAGCAGTTCGCGCCCTGGAGCTGTATCGGGGTCTTGGCGATATCCTGCAAAATTTGGTTTGGGAATTAAAGTAGGGTCAGTAATATCTACACCGGCAATGCGTGAGCCATCAAACAACATATTGTTTAACATAGAATAGGGGTTGAGGGCCGAACCGAATATACCAGCGCCAAAACGGATTATATTTTTCTTTTCTTCATTGATATCCCAGTTGAACTGCACGCGGGGTTGTATCTGAAAAGTGTTGATACCATTATCGGTTGAAAGGCCCAGTTCGTCATAGACTGTTTGGTTGAATGTAGCCTTCTTTAGGTATTTCGTATTGTCCAGACGTAGGCCGCCGACAACATCAAGACCCCTAGCGATTTTAGCTTCCATCTGTCCATAGAGACCTACAGCTAGATTGTTGACCAAGGTGTTTTCTTTGTCAGTCATATATACATCACGGGCATAGCGATAAGGAGTCAGGTTATCGAAATTTTGTAGACCAGTAAAATAGAAACGACCATTCATTTCGCTGCCGTAGCGGAAATCCATGTTCGTATACATGACATCTGCACCGAAGGTATATTTGATTTTATCTGTGTTATAATAGAGGTTGTTGACCAGTTGTAACATATTTCCGTTGAACCATTCTGGTGCATAACGCTGACCACCAAGCTGTATTGAATTGGTATATTTATTTGTGCCGTCCACCGATTGAACAGATTCAACGATCGCACGTGGAATACTGTGTGACTGATCAAATCCAGCTACATTGTGCTGTGCTTCAGAACGCTCATAAAAATGTTGCACCTTCAAATCGTTGGTCAATTTGGAACTGATCGACGTGCGCAAGGAGGCCATGAGGCTGTTGTTAATATACCTTCTGTTGGTGTAGGATTCAAAAGCATTGATGCCTGTATTGTCTCCCTCTTGTTGATTGTCCATGTCGTAGACAAAGTTGTTCCGAATAGTCAATAAGTTTTTATCGTTCAATTGCCAATCAATGCGGGCGAAGGCCGCGTCGGTCTTTTTCTTCTTGTCAAAGGAACCAAACAGGCGATCGGCACTTGCACCATATTTACCTACAGCAATGCGGGTAAACTCATCTAATGTAGCCTGCGTTACTTTGTACCGTGCAATGTCCTCCGTTGTTTGAATGTCTGCGATCTGAAGAGGACGGGTGTCCATCTGACGGTCCCAAGTTACAAAGAAGTGAGCTTTGTCTTTTATGATTGGACCTCCAAGTGAGAATCCATATTGATAGGTGGAGAATTTTTGTTTTCGGGCTGTTCCATTGAGGTTGTACTTACTCGAAAGCCAACCTGCCCGGGCAAAAGTAAATGCACTTCCAGTTAACGTATTTGTACCGGATTTGGTTACGGTGGTAATGCTGCCCCCTCCGCTGCGACCGAATGTGACATCGTAGTCATTGGTCACTACTTTGAACTCTCGAATGGCTTCCATGGAGATTGAATAAGCTCCGCCGCTATTTCCACCGGCCACTGTGCTGCGCGAATTCATTCCGTCTACCGTAAAATTGGTCGATGAAGCGCGCTGTCCAGCTAGATTTGTACCACTGCTGACAGGCGATAAATCAATCAGAGAGGAAAAATTACGTCCATTTACAGGCATTTTTTTGAGGTCATTGGCCGTAATGGCGGTAGATGCACCCAATGTCTTGATCTTGTTTTTTAGGTCAGCCGCAGTGCCTTGAACGATAACTTCATCCAATTTATTTTCAGCTGACGATAAGGTGAAATCCACATTGAGTTCGTCACCATAGCTCAATTTATAGTCGGTCTTTTTTTGTTCTGCATAGCCAACGTGGTTGATTGTGATGCTGTATGGCGAACCCAAAGGTAATTGCTGAAAGGTATAGACACCATTTTGGTTGGTCAGTGTCGTTTGTTTAAATCCTGTTGATTCATTCCTTACCGATACAGATGTTCCTTTTACAGGCCCATTGTTGTCTATGATCCGACCTGTAATCGTCGCTTCGGTACCCTGAGCCCAACTGTTGGTTGGAATTTGGAAAAATGTAATAATGGTTAATACCATTAACCAAACGATGTTTCTTTGCATAATAATTTCACTTTTTAGTTGATTAGCGTCTGTCACAAGTATGTTGCGAAATTATCTCTGCAAGATTGTTAAATGGTTAAGATCTCATTATGAAATATTTAATAAAAATGGGTTTTGATGGTCCGTCATGCATAATTAATTAACCTATAAACAGCGAGCGGCTCAGATACCTCTAAGCCGCTCGCTGTTTATTATAAAGTTGAGAAGATTTATTCTTCCCAACGAATTTTATCTGCAATTGGTGTGCGGATAGGTTCGCGTGCCTCAGATTGATGGTGTCCTAAGTAGAATAGACCAATACATTTTTGATTTTCTTCGAGATTTAAGAAACCACCCAAATGATTGATTAAACCGGGAGTCGCCCAGTATCCACCAATGTTTAGCGAGTGTGCAGCTAACCACATGTTTTCAACTGCTGCAGCTGTACAGGCCAATTCTTCCCATTCGGGAACTTCACCTGTATAATTGACAACAATAGCGATCGCAACGTTTGACTGTGTTGCTTTTTTGCCCATTGTTATTTCTGTTGCCTCAGTGTACTTCTCTGCTGGTGTTACCGATTTGTAAATACGTGATAACTCCGTGCCCAAACGTTCCAATCCCTCTTTGCGGAAGATGACAAAACGCCAAGGTTGTGTCCTTTTATGTGTTGGAGCAGCATTGGCCGCTTCCAAGATACTCAAGATATCTTCTTTACTGACTTCTTCTTCAGTAAAGGAAGCTTGAAATACTGATCTTCTGTAGTGTATTGCCTTTAATACGTCGTTTTTCATTATAATTTATTTTTCCTTTATGCTTTTTCTTCCCATAAAGATACAACATGCAAAATTGTTTTGACGGCTTTTTCCATATCTTGTACAGCTACCCACTCTTGTTTTCCATGGAAAGCATGCCCTCCGGCAAAAATATTTGGACAAGGCAGCCCCATAAACGAAAGACGGGAGCCATCTGTTCCACCACGGATACTTCTTCTTTCGGCTACCATTCCTGCTCGATTGATGGCTTCCATCCCGATTTCCATAATTTCAGGATGCTGATCCAGCACTTCTTTCATATTACGATATTGTTCTTTTACAACAAAAGTATAAGTACAGTTTGGATATTGCTCCACGATTGATTTTGCTATACCTTCCAGTTCATCTTCATGTTTCTTGAGATTGGCCGTAACGTGATCACGTACGATAAATTGAATTTCTGCTTTTTCCACAGATCCACTGATATGAACAGGATGTACGAAACCGTCTTTTTTGTTGGTGCTTTCAGGTGAAAGCCTATCTTTCGGTAGCGCCTCAATTATTGCACTGGCGATTTTGATGGCGCTTTGCATCTTCCCTTTAGCAAAACCTGGATGCACCGATACGCCATGAATAGTTAATGTAGCTCCATCTGCGGAAAATGTTTCATCTTCGATGGTTCCGGCTCTTTCACCATCCATGGTATAAGCGAAATCTGCTGCTAAACGTTTTAAATCTGCTTTATCAACCCCTCTGCCAATCTCCTCATCTGGCGTAAAAAGAATTTTGATATCACCATGTTTGATTTCAGGATGTTTCATTAATAAACGGGCAGCATCCATGATTTCGGCCACACCTGCTTTGTCATCTGCACCGAGTAAAGTAGTGCCACTCGCTGTAATGATATCATGGCCAATTTGATTGGCTAGATCGGGATGTTCGGCATATTTGATGATAATACTATTGTCATCAGGAAGCACAAGATCCTGGCCCTGATAGTTAGCATGAACCAGTGGTTTTACATCTTTTCCAGAAGAGTCCGGAGATGTATCCATATGAGAACAGAAACAGATAACGGGAACTTGCTTTGTGGTATTGGATGGAATAGTTGCGTAAATATATCCATTTTCATCCATTGCCGCGTCTGAAATACCCAATGCCAGCAACTCCGTTACAAGTAACTTTCCTAGGTTCTTTTGCTTTTCTGTAGAAGGACATGTTGGTGAATTTGCATCAGATTGTGTGTCAATCTGTACATAGCGTTGAAATCTTTCGGATACCGAAAAATCACTTATGTTGTTGATCTCAAATGTGCTCATTTTTTAATAGCCCTAATGTGATAAGGGTGGTCAAACTTAGATAAATTGCTTTTTATTTGCAATTTAATTTGGTTGCATTTACAAACAATTTACCCTTCATACATGCGTTTGACGCTATTGTAACAAATGGGCAATAACAGAAAGGGATCGGAGCGGATAGAATCCTAATTTTCGCTAAAGAGAATGTACCGCTAAAGAAAATGTATCGCTAGATAGCATTGTGCTGGAGATCTTTTGAGCTGTTTGGTTTATCCATGGATAGGAAAAAAGAAATCATGAGGGTCCTGCATCAATTAAAACCTTCATGACTTCGCAAACACCAACAGCAATGAAAGCAAACTGAAGGTTCTTCCTGGCCAATAAGACCAGACAATTTCAGATAAAAAAAGGACCTATCAAATTGTTGACAGGTCCTTTTTTTACATGTAAATCGTGTTCTATTTCTTTTGATCAGCGTAACCAAATACCTTCTGCAGGATATTGGTATTTCTACTGCCGCCTATGTTGTGTCTAATTTTTGACTCCTGGTCGGCAACTTTGATAAATAGACCATCTATTGCTTTCTGCGTAACATATGCCGTAAGATTTGTCTCCACTTTATTGCCTAAAGGAAGGTTGTTGTAAGCTGTTGTCAATTGGGTCCAGTACTGGTCCACATTGTTTGTACCCATGGCAGATTTGATAACAGGACTAAACTTGTTTGTTAATTCGGTCGATGTATTTGTTTTAAAAAACGTTGTCGCGGCGTCTTCTTTGCTACCTAAAAGAATGTTGGTTGCATCTGTAATCGTCATCTTCGAAAGTGCATTGACAAATACTGGGGCAGCCTCTTTAACGGCTCCCTCCGCAGCTCTGTTCATGCTCTGTATAAACTGATCGCACAATTTCCCCATCCCAACAGCACGAAGCGTTTTTTCTACTTTCTGTGCTTCGGCAGGCATCAAAATCTTTACTGCTGCATCTCCCAAAAAACCATCCTTCTTGGCTAGAGATTCGATACTCAGATTTAAGCCGTTGCTTAAAGCCTGTTTGATTCCCAACGATGCATCCTTATTGGACAAAGATGCCAAGGTATTCGATTTTGATGCTATTGCGGTCGTATTTGTTGTTGTCGTTGTTTTGATACTGTCGGTCTGGCCCTGATTTGCTTTTGCCAATGTCTCACTGATTTTCTTAAAAATCTGTGCTTCGCTTGCATTGGAATAAAGTAATCCGGAGACAAATAGTGTACAATATAATAGTGGAAATTTCATCATGTTTTTATTTTGCTGTCAAAATTAAACATATCGACTGTTAATTTATGTGAAAGTTAAAACCAATTGCCAGGAAACATAGCTATTGTCGGGAATCGTAGCAGATACGCTACAGCGTGCTGAGTCCCTATTCCTGATGCGGTGTAAATAAAAGCTGTCCCACAAAATAAAACAGCAGATCCTAAGCGAACCTGCTGTTTGTGTTATAGGGTTGTTGTTATTAACAAGACATTATTTCCAGGAGAGTGTCGTTGCTACTGGAAAGTGATCCGACGGAAATTTATTCATGTAGGTGTCGGTCAGGATACCATATTTTTTTACCTGGAAAGGTTTGGTGATAAAGATATGGTCTATGCGGCCTGTTGGTCTGATGCTTTTGCCCCATCCGTTGAAGGAAGAATTCGGTTCATATTTGAAAGGAGCCAATTCATGTACGTCGGTAACTACTTTGCTATTGGCAAGTGTAAAATAAGCCTCATCTTGTTCATCCACATTGAAGTCTCCGGTTAAAATGAGCGGTAGATCTTTGGCAAACTCTTTTGCTTTTGTCAGAATCAATATTGCACTTTCGGTACGTGCAGTACGACCGATATGGTCAAAATGTGTATTCATAAAGATAAAGCGTTTTTTGTTGGCCTTGTCTTCAAAGATACCCCAGGTACAGATTCGCGGTAGTGCTGCATCCCAGCCTTTATTCGGGTGTTCGGTATCTGAGGCTGAAAGCCAGAAAGTTCCACTCTTTATCGCTTTAAAGCGATTTGTATTGTAATAAATCGCCGAGTGCTCGCCCTCTTGTGCACCATCGTCGCGACCTACACCCACGTAATCAAATCCAGGAAGGAGCTTTTTGAGATCTTGAACCTGATCAAAAAAACCTTCTTGGATACCAAAGATATCAAAACCATGGTATTTGATCAGATTGGTAAGCGGGACTTTCCGGTCGTTCCACATGTTATCGACATCGACGGTATTTCTTTGGCGTATATTATAACTGCCTGCAATAAATTCCTGCCCATACGATAGGAAAGATAAACACAGTGCTATAACGAGAAAAAGACTTTTTTTCATTTATTTGAATTATTTATGCTATTTATGAGTGATCTTCATGTGTTTAAATGAACTCGTTTCACTCGGTTATTTGTTCATCATTTATTCTTTATATAAAGGCAATCATGCTGCCTCGGGCGACACGAGTGTTTAGTTTCATCGCTATAAATGTCCTTTGTTCACTCGGTTTGTCCTTATTTCTTTAATATGCGGAGCAACAACTCAGGTTCATCAGTGGTAATAAAATCAATTTTCTGATCGATTAGATTTGTCATTTCTTCTTCTGTGTTTACGGTCCATGCATTCACTTTCATACCAAGTTGATGCGCATCTTTCAGCCATGTCGCATTCTTTTTAAAGACGGAAAAGTGATAATCCACCCCATTAATCCCAGCAGCTTTTACATCTGAAGGAGATTTATCTCCTGTAAGATATTGGATATTAGCCTTAGGAGCCAATTCGTGGATCTTTTGACAAGCTTCAAAGCTGAAGGAAATGTAATCCGTAATTTTCTCAGCTTTTAAGCTTTTGACCATTTCAACCGTTTTTGTGGTCGCTTCAAGCGTACGCTCGACCCCAAGTTTATTGATTTTCAACTCAAGGATAAGGCGTAAACCCTTTAATTTTTTTCCAACATTAATATATTCTTCCAACGTGGGAATGGATTCACCGTTAGGATGTTTCTTTTCTAAGAGCTCTTTGTAGGTTGCCGTTGCGATATCAATGCCATAGAAATCATTGTCATGGTTGACCACAAGAATATTGTCTTTGGTCAAATGTACATCAAACTCGGATCCGAAGAGCTTGAGTTCGTGGGCCGCTGTTAAGGAAGCAATGGAATTTTGCGGAAGATGGCTGTTTTTCCATACGCCACGATGTGCAATGGCTTTCGTTTGTGCGAATAATGCGGAGGATGAGATTACCATAGCCAGTGTCAGACAACTAAAAATATGTTTTTTCATGCTATAATTATGTATGAGTGTTTGTTTTCAACGGCATAATGTGCACGTTTCACTCGGTGATTTATTCCTATTCTACGTATTTATAATACCGATTACGATACTAGCAGTAAAAATCGACCTTGGTGACAGGATCGTTTCTTACAAATTTGTTTAAAAGCTGATTTTACATGGAACAAAAAAAGTGGTACTTTTTATCTCGATGTACAAGATCTAAAGTACCACTTTTATATTTAGGAATTGTTAAGTGTAATTTATTTTTTACCATTCCATTCAGCCATAAACTCATCCAGAAAGTTGAGCATATAGTCATGACGATGTGCTGCTATTTTTTTTGCAGCCTCTGTATTCATCTTATTCTTTAACAATAATAGCTTTTCGTAGAAGTGATTGATTGTAGGAGCTTCCGAATGTTTGTACGCTTCCTTATCCTTATATTCTTGAACAGGAATGTTCGGATTATACATCTCACGGCCTTTATTACCACCAAAGCTAAACGCACGGGCAATGCCTATTGCACCGATAGCATCCAAACGATCTGCATCTTGCACGATTTCCATCTCTTTTGAATGGAATGACACTTCCCCCAAACTTGCTTTGAAAGACATATTGAAGATGATTTTCTTCACATGGTCAATGATTTCAGGTGAAATTTCTAGACTTGCCAAAAACTCTCCGGCAACACGAGGGCCTATTGTTTCATCACCATCATGGAATTTACTGTCAGCGATGTCATGTAACAGTGCCGCCAATTCGCAGACCATAACATCCGCTTCTTCATCTTCTAAAATTAACTTCGTATTGTTCCATACGCGTTGAATATGCGACCAATCGTGGCCTGCTTCTGCAAATTTCAATCGATCTTGCACAAATGCTACTGTGCGCTCAATAATGTTATTCATACAATACTTTTGTTTTTTCGCGAGTACCCTCGTATAATTCGTATTCTAATAATCTACAATCTAATTTACCATTATAAAATTCTATGCGTCGGGACGCACGTAGCCCGATTTTCTTTGCCAGATCTGGATTTCCGGTAAATATATAGCCTCTATAACCTTTGCACTCCTGTTTCATGAAATCCCCCATACGCTTATAGGTAATCTCTAACTTGCTGTGCGTGCCCAGACGTTCACCGTATTCAGGATTGAATAAAATGACACCACCTTCTTTAGGAACGTGTGTTTCGGCAAAATCGCATACTTCAAACGAAATTAATTGCTCCACACCAGCAGTTCTTGCATTCATCTTTGAGACGTTGATTGCCTCCTCTGAAATATCGCTTGCAATAATTTGTGGAGCCGCTTTTTTATTGATCTGATCTTTGAGTAGTCGGCGCTCCTGGAAGAAAACTGTTTCATCATAACCGATGAAATGCATAAATGAATAGTTCATGCGCAGCAACCCTGGTTTTCTGTTTGTTGCTATCAGTGCCGCCTCAATGGCTAAAGTTCCGGATCCACACATCGGATTTACAAAAGGTGAATTACCATCCCATTTGGAAGCAATAATTGTTGAGGCTGCAAGAGCTTCCAGCATTGGCGCTTTTCCAGGGATCTTACGGTAACCATGTTTTGCCAGTGTCTCGCCTGAGGTATCGAGAAAAATTTCAGCACGGTCATCTTTCCAGTACAAGTGGACAACCGCTTTATTATTGTCCGGACCTGAATTAGGGCGCAGACCTTTTTTTTCCTTTATACGGTCCACAATTGCATCCTTAACCTTTACGTTTGCAAATAAAGGCGTGCTGATTGTCTCATTATCAACATTAGAGCTGACAGAGAAATATCCGTCAAATTGAATAAGTTCTTCCCAGGCAATTTTACTCAATTCTTCATAGAGCTCCGTCGGATTATTGGCTGTAAACTCCTTTAACGAATACAAAATCTGAGAGGCTGTGCGTAGGTTCAGATTAAGCTTGATCGTATCGTTTATACTGACCTTTAATTCTACGCCTGTAGGGAATGCCCTGACAATGTCAAAACCTAACTCTTTAACTTCCTGTTGCAAATAAGGTGATAAGCGCTTATTGCACGTTATAATAACTTTATTGGGGGTGTTGAAAACTTCCATCATATTTTGTACAAAGTTAATTAAACTCTTCCTCAAAAATTGCTTAATTTTACGCTTTAATATTTATTTTTTTGATTATGGAAATTAGAGGAAAAGTACACGAGATAGGAGCGACACAACAAGTGACAGAATCATTCAAAAAACGCGATATGATTGTAGCTTATGCCGAAAACCCACAATTTGTTGAGTATATCCGTTTTGAGGCAACACAAGACAGAACGTCAATTTTTGATAACCTTGCAATTGGTGAAGAGGTAGAAGTATCTTTTAATCTTCGTGGTCGTCCTTGGACTAATAAAGATGGCGTAACAACTTATTTCAATTCATTAGTAGCATGGCGTGTTACAAAATTAGGTAATGCTGCTCCAGCTCCATCTTCTCCAGGTTACGCAGATATGCCTGCCCCTGTAGATTTGGCGGGTTCATCAGATGATGACGATCTACCATTTTAATCTGAATAGGATTGTATAGCCTATCGCCACGCGGTAGCAAATAGATTATTTAAACTGTTCGCAATACAGTTATTTACGATAGAAAGGCTTCCTCAAGAAGCCTTTTTTCTTTGGAATCCAGTAGGCGTGCCTGATTTTTCTTGGCGCTGAAATTGCTTGCTATATGGTATCGTACATCAAAAACAACAGATATGAAATTAACCGTATTGTTCTCTTGCTTAGCAATGATTTCGCTAAGTGCATGTAATCAAACCTCAAAAGATAGTCAGCATACAACCGCAGATTCCACTGCACATGAGACTGTGGCGGTGGATACTGCCCATACATCTCAGAATTCGTTGGATTGGGCCGGTACCTATGAAGCTACTATTCCCTGTGCTGATTGTGAAGGTATCAAAACAAATATCACCTTAAAAAATGATAATACCTTTGCCATCGTCAGTGAATATATTAATAAAAATACCAAGGTCGAAGATAGTGGTAAAGTCATGTGGCACGACAACGGATCCGTTGTTCATCTCACAGGGAAGGAAACAAATATGAAACTGAAGGTGGGTGAAAACAAGCTGATTGGGCTAGATCAGGAAGGCCATGCGATTGAAGGCCCCAATGCGCATCTTTATGTATACAATAAGGTCGAAGGCGAGAAATTGTAAAACGAAGCTCCGATAACGGAATTAGCCACTGATGTATTTACCGTATGGAACTTTTCGTAATAAATAGGTCAGTAGGGCGCTAGCCAACAACGTGAGCACCGTTGCTGCCGGGATTTTCCACAAAGTGGATAAAGGAAGCAAAGGATGAATATAATTGAGCAGCAAAATATGGCAAAGGTAAATGCCAAAGCTGTGGATGTCGATAAATTCCCAGAAGGCGTTGAGTTGTTCTGGGAGCTTAAGGCCTTGCACGAAGACGAATAAAAAGCCTGCACTCAATGCGATGTTGGGGGAAAGATAGTTGTAAAGTGTCGGATCAAATTCACCTCGGGAGCTACTTAGATAATATGTCCCCGATGCTGTAATTAAACAGCAGATCAGAAAAAATGTAAAACTTGACAATTTTACCATTGGGATAGGGTAATTACGTAAGTAATGGCCCAAGACCAAATAGCCTGCATAACCCGAGAAAAAGGTCAGGTCAAAATTAGGTAGGTAACTATTGAACCATTTATTCGTAAAAAATAACGCTGCAAACCACAATCCCAAAAAGATCTCAAGCTCTCTCTTACTGCAGTTGCCCACAATTTTGCGTATGAAAGGAACTGCAAGGTAGAGCCCAAGTATCATATATAGGTACCAAAGGTGCGCATTCGTTCCTGACTTTAAGCGAATTAACACAATGTTGATAACTTGTGGAAAACCGATATAGTCAAAATCGATATAACGGACAAAATAATAGAAAAGATAGACGATGCTCCAAAAAAGAAAAGGCGGGACAATTTTCAATAAACGTTTCCGATAAAATTGTCCCGTACTTTCGTCTTTCTGCAACAGGAGGGCACCTGAAATAACGACAAACAGGGGTACCGCAAAGCGCGAGAAGCTATTGAGCCAATTGGCATAACTCCAGTCGAATGATTCAAATTCATTGCTGTTTAAGTAGCCCGAAGAGGAATGAATCAAGATAACGAGGAATATCGCAACAATACGTAGTATACTGATATAACTTGTTCGCGCCATTTGATTATGCTGTTTTTATTGAGTTTTATTGTCGTAGACTTTCAAATATAGCAAAGTCAGGAGTGCTCCAATGCTCGCCATGCCCACACCAACGAGGGAAGGTGTATTATAAGCTAAACCCCAGGTTATTGGGATTCCACCTAAAAATGCACCTAAGGTATTCCCGAGGTTAAAGGCTGCCTGACCACCTGCTGCGGCCAATGTTGCTGCTTCTTTTGAGGCGCGGATCAACATCAGTTGTGTCGGCGAACCAATAGTGAAGGACACCAGTCCTGTAATAAAGGCTAAAGGATAGGCTGTCCAGCCCAGTGGTGATATAAAGTAGACCATCACAAGGCATATCGCCATAGCGGAGAAACTCGCGATTGCCGCTTTGGTTGGGGAGATTGTATCAGCCAGTTTTCCGCCGATAAGATTTCCGAAAAACATACCAACACCGATCAGGATCATAATCAAGGGGACACGATCAGCAGCGATGCCCGACACATTGGTCACCAAAGGCGCGATGTAGCTGATCCAGGCGAAAAGTCCACCGGTGCCTATGGCAATAATAGCCATTAATAACCAGGCAATTTTTTTGTTGAAGAAGTTTAACTGACTAAAGATATTATTTCCTTTGGCGGCCTCAATTTTTGGCATCCATGCATAAATTGCTGCAAAAGTGATTAATCCCAATATACTGATAATACCATACGTTAAACGCCATGAATAATGATGGCCTAAATAGGTGCCGAGTGGTACTCCAGCCAAATTGGCAATAGTCATTCCGGTAAACATAATGGATATAGCCTGTGCTTCTTTTCCTTTCGGAGCCAGTCTTGCTGCCACGACAGACCCAACACCAAAAAATGCTCCATGGGGAAGTCCGGCCATAAAACGGGAGAGACTAATCAAAAACTGTCCCGGTGCAATACTGAAAAGGCCATTGAAGATAAAAAAGAGCAGCATTAAAAAGAGTAATACCTTCTTCGGAGGATATTTTCCTGTAAATAGCACTAATGTTGGGGCACCTACAACGACACCCAGTGCGTAGAGTGCAATCAGGTGAGCAGCGGTAGGGATTTCGATATGAAGATCTTTGGCAATGTCAGGCAGGATGCCCATCATCGTGAATTCGGTCATTCCGATGGCAAGTCCGCCAAATGCCAAAGCGATAATTCCTTTGTTCATTGTATTTTAAGGTTGAGGTTGTACGATAATGGTACGAAGATAGTAAATAGATTGTACTAAAAATTATTGATACCTTTTTTGAGGGACACAAGTAATATTTTTAGTCTTTCTTAAGATGATCTGACGTTGATCTAACCTGCTTTCCAGTACCACCGAATCTGCAGTATGATAAACGACTTTAAAGCGGGGGATATACTGACCGGAAAGATAGCAACCTGAAATCTTCTGTTTGCCATTCTCCTTGGTATAGATACCATCGACAATGATGGAGTCTCCGCGCAAAACATAAATACCTTTTGCATGTTCTGTCCAGGAGCCATTTTTGTAACAGCTATCTGGTATGGTTTGTACTTTATTGTTGACGTGCATGGTCGCGTAAACAGAGTCACAGGTAAACTTGAAGTCGGTCAAGGTGTATTGCATCATCTGCTGCTGTCCAGGAATGCTGTCTTGGACCCATTCTCCCTGTAAAAAGGGGGCACCTTCGCTCTGCATATCCGAATTGAATTTGCAGGCTGTAAAAAAGAAAAACATACCTATGGCAAGCGCCAATAGGTATGTTTTTGTTCGTATATTTTTTATTGAAATAAAAGTCACAGCTTATTTTAAACTTCCAACCATATCTTCTGGTTTTACCCAAGCATCGAAATCTTCAGGAGTCACATAACCTAAACGCACTGCTTCTTCTTTAAGCGTAGTGCCATTTTTATGCGCTGTCTGCGCGATTTCTGCCGATTTATAATAACCAATTTTTGTGTTTAGAGCGGTTACCAGCATCAATGAGTTGTCAACCAATTCTTTGATGCGTTTGTAGTTCGGCTCAATACCAGCTGCACAGTGCTCTTCAAATGAAACACAAGCATCCCCTAATAGGCGAGCAGATTGCAAGAAGTTTGCCGCCATCAATGGTTTGAACACGTTTAGTTCATAGTGACCTTGCGTTCCACCAATCGTAATAGCCACATCATTACCCATCACTTGTGCCGCGACCATTGTCAATGCTTCACATTGCGTTGGATTAACTTTACCTGGCATAATCGATGATCCTGGTTCGTTCTCCGGGATCAGGATTTCACCGATACCTGAGCGTGGGCCAGAAGCCAACATACGGATATCGTTTGCAATTTTATTTAATGCTACAGCCAATTGCTTTAATGCACCGTGTGTTTCAACGATTGCGTCATGAGCTGCCAATGCCTCAAATTTGTTTTCAGCGGTTACGAAAGGTAGGCCTGTAAATTCGGCGATATATTTAGCAACGACAACGTCATACCCCTTTGGAGTATTTAATCCTGTCCCTACTGCAGTACCTCCCAATGCAAGTTCTGATAAATGCGAAAGTGTATTTCTTAAAGCTTTCAGACCATGGTTCAATTGTGCGACATAACCTGAAATCTCTTGACCTAAAGTCAACGGAGTAGCATCCATTAAGTGTGTACGGCCAATTTTTACGACATTTTTAAACTCTTCAGCTTTTTTAGCTAATGTGTCACGCAATTTTTCTACACCTGGAATTGTAACCTCTGCAACAGCTTTATACGCCGCGATATGCATTCCTGTAGGGAAAGTATCGTTAGATGATTGCGATTTATTTACATCATCATTTGCTTTTAACACAGGTTCGCCTTCACCGATCTTATGTCCAGCCAATACTTGTGCACGGTTTGCGACAACCTCATTTACATTCATATTGGATTGTGTACCTGAACCCGTTTGCCAGATAACCAATGGGAATTGGTCATCCAATTTGCCCGCTAAGATCTCATCACATACGGTAGCGATTGCATCACGTTTCTCTACAGGTAATACCCCCAACTCGTGGTTAGCATAAGCAGCTGCTTTTTTCAAATAAGCAAAGCCTGCGACGATTTCGTGTGGCATCGAAGCTGCCGGTCCGATTTTAAAGTTGTTGCGTGAACGCTCTGTCTGTGCACCCCAGTATTTGTCTGCAGGGACTTGAACTTCACCCATCGTGTCTTTTTCAATTCTGAATGACATAGTATGTAAGTATAAGTAAAACGTAAAAATTATAAGTATATGTGCGAAGCACCTAATACATCAATTACAAAGTTACAGGATAATACAGTAAAGAGCAAGGATTAAAGAATAAGGATTGAGAATAAAACCCAATAAGCAGATCTAAAAACCAAGACGTTTTGTTAAGGAATCATTCACATGGTGGAAAACTTGTTTCGGTTTTAATGCCCGCCAAGGTAGCTCATTCAATGCGCCACCGAAATTAATGTAATAATCTATATTCTGTTGCTGGAACTCTTCGATCACATGTTCACGGAAACCGACGCCAGCAATCCAGCCATCATCGATATCCTGAAACCATTCCTCATAGTAAGAGTCGTCTGAAGCATGAAAATTCAGTACATTCTCCCCGATTAGAATAAAATACTTGATGCCTTGACTGATCAATACATCGATAATTTCTCGCTTGAGCAACATAATATCATTGTAGATCGCATCATTCCATTCACCAATCAGCTCGATAATACAGTATTGTTTTTCATAGTCCACAAATAGTATTTTTAGATATAAGGTAAGCGAACCGAATTCGTCCCATTGTGGGTGCAAAAGAAAATTATAGATCTGCTTGTCAAAATCGAATTCGCTATAGATTGTACCATAAAATGGGGATTGTTCATCTTCAGCGGCAATGTAATAGTCCCGCCAGTTGTAATAAGGTTCGATTTCGTGCATAAAGTGGAATCTTTTTCAATTCAAACTAAGATAAATTTACGCGCATTTGCAAGTTAAATTATAGACATCATCTTCATCTGTTGAAATTAAATGTTCGGTGCCCTTATCGGCTGTTCTGTTGTTATTTTTTAATTTTTTACAAAGACTTCTAGCCATGGAAGACGCTGTTTCCGCCTGAAAACAAGGAAGGGAACTTTTTATTTTTAATGTAAAAATATGGGTTCAGGTGCTCGTTTAACCGAATAAACTTGCTATTTTTGATGAAGTAATTAATTGTTGAATAGTTTGTCTCATCTTCGATAATTCATGAAGATTTCCCATGCAGAAAAGTATTAAACGAAATATTTTTGTAGCCGCTACATATGCTGCAGTATTGCTTCTTGGCTTGCTGTTGGGGCAAAATTATGCCGAGGAGCAGGGAAGCAACCAAAAAACAACCTTTTCGAGTCTACGCTCGAATGGCAACTCGGACAAATTACAATATCTCATTCAATTAATTGCTGAGAATTACGTTGATAATGTCAGTATAGATACCGTTCAAGACGAAGCCATTGAACATGTCGTATCCCGTTTAGATCCTTTCTCCACCTTTTTAAGGCCGAATCAAGTGCTTGCAAAGCAGGAAACGCTTGAAGGAACATTTGATGGTATCGGTGTGGAGTATTTCCGTCTGAAAGATACGCTACTTGTTGTTGGAATGGTTGCTGCTGGTCCCGCTGAAAAAGCAGGTATGCGTATCGGCGACCGCATTTTAAAGATCGGGAATAAGGATCTTGTCGGAAGAAAGGTAACCGAGTCCGAAATTGAAAGGTTAATCCGTGGAAAGAAAGGAACAGCTGTATTGATTGCTATTCAACGTAATGGAGTGGTAATGGCCAATCCAATAAAAGTCATTCGCGATCAGGTAAATGTTTCCAGCTTAGATGCATCCTATATGATCGCTCCGAAAACAGCTTATGTGAAAATTCGGAGATTTGGGCATAAGACAGCAGACGAATTCAGACAGTCGCTCATAGATTTACGGAAAAGTGGGGCGCAGGATCTTATTTTGGATCTGCGTAACAATGGTGGTGGATTTGTCCATACGGCGATTGATCTGGCGGGGCAATTTTTTAAAGAAAAAAGATTGTTGATGTATACCGAGGGTGCCAATGAGCTGCGCCAGGATTTCTATTCGGAGAAAGCTGGCGATTTTGGTGATGGCCGTGTCATTGTGCTAATCAATGAAAGTACGGCATCAGCAAGCGAAATCTTGAGCGGTGCTCTTCAGGATCTGGATCGGGCAACGATTGTCGGCCGCAGGTCCTATGGTAAAGGCTTAGTACAAGAACAATTTGACTTTTCGGATGGCTCTGCAATCAATCTGACTGTAGCTCGCTACTATACCCCTCTTGGAAGATGCATTCAGCGAAAATACACACGCGCCAATTTTGATGCTGCGAAATACATGACAGGCTTCGATTTATGGACGATGGACACTGAATTCAGCCAAAAAGAAATGTTTACCACCAGCAAAGGGAAACTTGTTTTTGGTGGTGGTGGTATTCTTCCGGATGTTACTATTCCGATTGACACCAACGAAACCAGTGCCAAATACCGCGAGATATTTCATTCCAATGCGATCGAAGAATTTGTTTATGATCGCTTCACGAAACATTTGCCCGCATATTCTATCGAGAATTTTATTAGCGGTTACCACTTACCGACAACAGAATTTGATCTATTTATTTCATATCTCAACAGTCAGAAGCGGATTTCGGTCACCGCCAAAGAAGCAAAAAACTTACATGATTTGATTCAATCCGATATCGAGGCCTTGGTCGGTCGCTATTATTTTGGTCGTGAAGCATATTACAAAATCAAAAACCGAAGGGATAAATTTATTGAAATAGGTCTTAAAACATTGGGTTATCAGATGCCTAAGGTTTAAGCCTAAGATCAGACCACACGGGGTAATGATCCGATAATTTCTGTTTGACAATCTGATAATTCATTACCTGAAATTTCTGGCTAGCAAAAATATAGTCGATCTGAAAGATCGGAAGCAGGGCATGATGGGTTACTCCCCAGCCATTACCTTTCTCCTTAAATGCATTATACAGCCTGTCTCCAATTAGATTGACCGAGTAGCTCATTGGCGTATCGTTGAAATCACCTACGGCAATATAAGGATATTGACATTCATTCATGTGCTTCTTTAACGAATGCGCCTGTTCGCTGCGTAGCTCGAAGGCATTCTTAAGTTTGCGGCTCAATTTACGGGTCCTCGAATTATCCGATTCATTATTATTGGACAGGTTTTGGATAAATTCCTTGTCTTCATTTTGCAGCGCAAAAGAACGTAGATGTATATTGTAGATGCGGATCAGGGTGTCCTGTTTTTTGATATCAACATAACTAATCCGGTTGATTCCGTAATCGTTGTCTCTGATGGTTCCTGAATCATAGATCGGGAAACGCGAAAGAACAGCCATTCCATACGCCTCATAATCGTTTTTAGAGCTCGGTTCAAAGAAAAAATAGTCATATCCCAATTTATCTTTGAATTCCTCAGAGAAAACATGTTTTCCCTTAATCTTGCTAATATATTCCTGAAAGCAGATCACATCAGGAGAGATGCTGTCAATAATGCGGACAACGTCGGCTTTAAAGTTCTTTTTCTCATCGTTTACCTTCTTGAACAGATGAGCATTGAAAGTCATAATGCGAAGCGTACGTACCTCCGATGATACAGGGGCATTCTCTTTGCGAATATTCCAATGCTTAGTTAAAAAAGGCCATCCAATGAGGATTGTAACGAGTGAATAAAGTGCAATTTTTCGTTTGCGGAGTAGCCAGTAAAAGATAAATCCAATATTGATAAGGAGAATTGGAAGGTAGCCCAGGCCCATAAATGCAATTGGCCAAAAGGATTTGGGATTAATGAAGGTAGCCGAATAGCTCATAAGCAATGCAACGATCGCAAGCATATTTGCCAGGAACATTGTTTTACTTATAAAGCCCAGTTTTCTTCTTAAAAATGTCCTTTTATCCATCAACCTTGTCACCACTATTGCTTGCCCTAAAGAGCGTTTCTTTTTCATGGTTCGTTAGACTGTCGTAGCCAGAAACAGAAATTTTATCTAAGATAGCATCGATTTCGTCCTGATTGGGTAAGTCATAACGATGTTTCCGATTTGTCGGAATATTGTTACCTACAACGACTTTCATTTTTGCAGGCTTCTGTTGTTTTTTCTGAAAAATCGTAGACCAGTCCATTCCCGATTTTAGCGCATAAGTGAATCCCATTCCAAAAAGTATAACTGCAAAATACGAAATGGCAGCAGGTCGATTGGTCATCGTAAGGGTAAGGAATTCCAATCCAAAATAAATAATAGCCACTAATTTTAGCTTAACAGTACCAATAAGGAGAAAGCGTAATTCGTACTTGGGAACCAAAGTCACAATCGCGGCTAATACCGCTGCCAGGGGAAGAGAACCTCCCATAAGCTGTAAGTTACTTGGCATGGGAATAAGTGACCCAAAGCCCATATAGAGCACGCTGCCGAGCAGCCATGAGGCGATATAGACAAATAGAAATTGCCGTTTGTTTAAGAAGGTAAAGAAGATCTGACCGACCCAATAGAGCCAGAGACTATCAAAAAGTATGGTCCAGAGCTTGACGTAAACGAAATTCGATGTAACCAATGACCAGGGTTGTGCAATAAAGCTTGAGAAATTACTCGGTAAACTTAATAGACGCACCGTAGGTTCCAAAAAGCTTTGTGGTACAATTTTTAATTCGAAGAGCAGGTCTAAAAAATAAATGAGGACAAATAAACAGACCTGAATACTGATCACCAAAGGTACGGGCGAGCCAGTTTTATAGGTTTGTCTCCAAAAATCTTTTAAACCGATGTTATTCATTGCGCACGATATTAATAAATTCCTTTTCTAATCTTCCACAGTTTAAGCAGTAGATAGCCAAATAGTGCACCACCGACATGAGCCAGGTGAGCCACAGAATCCCCTGGTCTAGACAAACTCATATAAATTTCGATGAGAATGAATCCACCGATCATATACTTTGCTTTGACTGGTACAGGAATAAACAAAAATTGAAGCGGTATGTTTGGAAAAAGGTAGGCAAATGCTAATAGAACACCATAAATGGCTCCTGAGGCCCCCAACATCGGAATGAGGTAGGTTAGTGCTTCATTATTTCCGGTATTGGCCATGGCAATAAGTTCGTTTCCGCTTATGCCGTGAAGTGGAGCGAAAGAACCTGTCGCATTATAGAGTTGTATACCATTTACAGCTGTATAAAGAAACCAGGCACCGATTCCCGAAACCAGGTAGAAATTTAAAAAACGTTTTGAACCAAGGACCTGCTCAATCATAGGACCGAACATGACCAGGGAAAACATATTGAAGAAGATATGGCTAATATTGTTCTTGTCGTGCATAAACATATGCGTGATCACCTGCCAAATTTTAAAATAAGGGGAGTCCGGATAATAGACCGCAAGATAATCATATGCTACAGGTACAAGTTGTGATCCAATATAAAATATGATATTGATGATCAATAAATTCTTGATAACAGGTGTCAGTTGTGGAAACATATATTTTATCTTCTAATTTTTGCCAAATTTTTCCGCTAATTCTTGCAATGTAAATGTTACAATCACAGGGTTGCCATAGATGGAGATATTGGGTGAGTGACAGGCAAATAGTCTGTCCACAAGCTCTGCCATTGCTGTATTGTCCAACGCGGTACCAGGTTTAATGGCCGCATTACGGGCAAGGCTTTTTGCAAGATTTTCGCGCTTAGCGAGCTTATACTCAGATTGATTGTTTTTGTAATCCTCCAATATTTTCTCAATCATCTTTATTTCGTCGAATCCTGTCCCTAAGTCTGCAGGAATTCCGTCAATAATATAGGAATTTTTTCCAAATTCACGAATTTGAAAGCCTAAGCCATTGATGTCCTCCAAAAGGTCTTTCATTAATTCATTATCTGCAGCATTTAGGTCCAAAGTCTGTGGAAACAAACTTTGCTGACTCAGCCCTTTATGTTGGTCCAGTTGCGCAAGAAATTGCTCAAAGAGAATACGTTCATGTGCAGCCTGTTGATCAATTAGAATAAATCCAGAGTGAATCTGAGAGACAATATATTTATTATGGAGCTGAAAAAAGAGCTTTGAGGATGACTTATCTTCGACCTGAATGACCTGTGAGCTATCCGTATGCAATTCCGGCTCCGCATGCAATGGCAGCTGAACAGATTCCTCCTCTTCGACGATTTGGTACAGGGAATCCCAATTGCTAGGTATGCCACCTGTTTTCTTGTTAAGTCCTTCAGCGTAGCTTTCTGAACGGGTGTAGCTCGAATTGGATTTCGATTTGTCTGTATCAAATGGATTGAAGTCTGGATTAAAAGTTACCGTTGGAACGATGATTTCATCCAATGCCTTTTTTGTAATAAGATTGGTGAAGCTTGTTTCCTGTTCAAAATCCAAAGATGGCATGATATTGTACCGTCCCAACGATCTTTTTACGGCTGAACGGATAATGGCGTAAATAGCCTTATCGTCTTCATACTTAATTTCGGTCTTGGTAGGGTGTACGTTGATATCGATGCGTGCAGGATCTATGTCGATAAATAATACATAGAAAGGGAATGTTTCGGCCTGTAAAATATCTTCATAAGCATTCATGACTGCATGGTGCAGGTATGGATCACGTACAAAGCGTTTGTTGACAAAGAAAAACTGTTCACCACGTGTTTTTTTTGCAAATTCAGGTTTCCCAACAAAACCTTCTACCTTGATGATGGACGTATCTTCTTCCACAGGGACAAGTCGCTGATTGTAATTGTTGCCAAAAATATGGACAATACGTTGTTTCAGCGTCTCAGCCGGCAAATGGTAGATCTCATTTCCGTCGCTATGTAAGGTTAGGAAAATCTGTGGATTTGATAAAGCAATACGTTGAAATTCATCAATGATATGACGCATTTCTACCGAGTTGCTCTTTAGGAAGTTTCTCCGTGCAGGAATATTGTAAAAAAGATTTTTAACTAAAATATTTGTCCCGGCAGCAACAGCTTCCGGGTATTGGTTGACAACTTTTGATCCCTCTATCTCAACAACTGTACCCAGTTCATCTTCAATGCGGCGTGTTTTGAGCTCTACCTGTGCAATCGCAGCAATGGATGCCATTGCTTCACCACGGAAACCCATCGTACGGATAGCGAATAAGTCTTCAGCCTTACGAATTTTCGATGTTGCGTGACGTTCAAAACAAAGACGAGCATCAGTTACGCTCATGCCACAGCCATTGTCAATGACCTGGATCAATGACTTGCCTGCATCTTTAACAATAAGTTTTATTTTGTCAGCTCCAGCATCAATAGCATTCTCAATCAATTCTTTAATGGCAGACGCTGGTCGCTGCACCACTTCTCCCGCCGCAATCTGATTAGCAACATTATCTGGAAGTAATTGAATAATATCCGACATATAATACAAAGTTAAGAAATATCCATATTTACAGCGTATAAACACTGATGAAAATCAACTGGACATTCCGTATGTTCTTTAAAAGCAAAAACCTTTAATGTGTTCATTTATACAAATGAAATGGATGGCATTGATAAATAGTTGCGCCCTATTCCTCGGCCGTCAAAGTCAGTGTGCGATATCTATTGCCCCATGTAAGACAAAGCTCAAGGAGTTGGAAAACATTCCTGCGCAATAACCGAGCCATCCCGAGCAAACAGCAGTCACGAAATATAATACTTCGCGGCTGCCGTTTCAAAGGCATTACATTTCCAATTTTAAGAAACGTGCTGTTTCGCTTTTATTATTTTTAATTAAGTTTTCAGGTGTTCCTTCAAATAGAACCTGCCCGCCGTCTTTGCCACCTTCGGGACCGATATCAATGACCCAATCGGCCGATTTAACGACATCAAGGTTATGCTCAATAATCAAAATGGTATTCCCGCGCTCGACCAGACGATTGATAACGCCCATAAGGACATTGACATCTTCAAAGTGAAGACCTGTTGTCGGTTCATCAAGGATATAGAATGTATTTCCAGTGTCTTTTTTAGAAAGTTCAGTAGCCAATTTTACCCGTTGTGCCTCACCTCCCGATAAGGTTGTCGAGGACTGTCCTAAGGTGATATAACCCAAACCTACATCCTGCAGTGTTTTGATCTTTCGGTAAATACTCGGTACATTTTCGAAGAAATCCACAGCATCGTTGATGCTCATATCAAGTACATCGGAAATGGATTTTCCTTTGTAGCGTACCTCTAAAGTTTCTCGGTTGTAGCGTTTTCCGTGACATGTTTCACAAGGAACCTGTACATCGGGAAGGAAATTCATTTCGATGACTTTCAGCCCGGCTCCCTGACAGGTTTCACAACGACCACCTTTGACGTTAAAGGAAAATCTTCCTGGTTTATAGCCTCTGATCTTAGCTTCTGGAAGTTGAACAAACAAGGTTCTGATATCCGAAAATACACCGGTATAGGTCGAAGGGTTGGACCGTGGTGTACGGCCGATAGGACTTTGGTCGATCTCGATGACTTTGTCAATATGTTCTAACCCTTCAATTTTTTTGAAAGGAAGTGGAATTGCTTTGGCTCTGAAAAAATGTTTATTCAAAATCGGGTATAAAGTACCTGTGATTAGGCTTGATTTACCCGAACCTGAAACACCCGATACAACAATGAGTTTTCCTAATGGAAAAGAGACAGACAGATTTTTTAAGTTATGTCCGGTTGCTCCATGTAATGACAATGTTTTTCCATTGCCCTCACGGCGTTTCTCGGGAATCTTAACCTCTTTTGTCCCGTTGAGGTAAGCTGCTGTTAAAGAGTTCGATTTTAGGATTTCTGTTGGTGTACCTTCGGCAACCACAGTCCCACCATGAACGCCTGCAGCAGGTCCCATGTCGATAACATGGTCGGCATGTAGGATCATGTCTTTGTCATGTTCCACAACAAGGACCGAATTGCCAATATCGCGTAGGTTTTTAAGCGCATTGATCAAACGTTCGTTATCCCGCTGATGGAGCCCAATACTCGGTTCATCCAGAATATAAAGTACATTCACCAGTTGGGAACCAATCTGTGTGGCCAGACGGATCCGCTGTGCTTCACCCCCCGAAAGTGTTTTAGCTGTACGGTCTAAAGTCAAGTAATTTAGGCCGACATCCAACAAGAAGCCCAAACGTGCACGGATTTCCTTTAATATCTCTGTTGCAATAATGAGCTGGCGTTCATCAAGTTTGCTTTCTACCTGATCAAACCATTCTTTGATGGATGTAATGTCCATCGTTGAGAGCTCATGGATATTTTTATCCGCAATTTTAAAATGTAAAGACTCTTTTTTTAGACGTGCTCCCGCACAGGTTGGACAGGTCACTTTCGTTCTGAAGTCATCTAAAGAAGGCGCTTCATCCGATGATTTTCCCGAAAACTCTTCCAGCATCTTAAAGATTCCTTCAAATTCAACACGATATTCGCGTGTGCCATAACTTCCATAAGATACCGTGACAACGATAGGCTCTTCCTTATTGCCAAATAAAAGCTGGTCAATCTGTTCTTCAGTTAGTTTTTCAAGCGGTGTTGTAATGGTAAAATCTAATTTTTTTGCGACAGCTTTCAATACTTCTGAAGTCCAATTTTCCCGGGTAGGTCCCAAAGGGGCCAAACCACCTTTTTGAATACTTAGTTTTTTATCCGGGATAACGGCATTCTTATCAATTTCAAAAATATAGCCCAAACCATCACATGTCGGACACGCACCGTATGGGGAATTGAATGAGAAGGTATTTGGCTGTGGCTCATCATAAGAGATCCCCGATTCGGCATCCATGAGATAACGGCTATAGAATTGCTCCTGATTATCTTTCGTGGAGACCTTGATGATACCTTTCGCTGTTTTCATCGCCTGCATCACGGAAGTTTGTAAGCGCTTTTTATCTTCACGCTCTACTTTCAGACGATCTACGACGATTTCAATATCGTGTATTTTGTAGCGGTCAACCTGCATTTTTGGAACAAGGTCCAATATTTCTCCATCCACACGTACTTTCACATAGCCTTGCTTACGGATTTGTTCAAACAACTCACGGTAGTGGCCTTTACGCCCTTTAACCACTGGTGCCAGGATGTTCAGTGCCTGTCCTTCAAACTCAGTCAAAATCCGTTCGATAACCTGATCGTCCGACATACGCTCCATTTTCTTCCCAGTCACATAGGAGAAAGCTTCTCCTGCTCGGGCAAATAGTAGACGCATAAAGTCATACACCTCAGTAATGGTTCCAACAGTGGACCTCGGGTTTTTGCTGGTGGTTTTCTGTTCAATGGAGATCACTGGACTTAAGCCCGATATCTTGTCCACATCCGGACGTTCCATGCCGCCCAAAAACTGACGGCTGTAGGCACTGAATGTCTCCATATACCGACGTTGTCCTTCGGCATAAATGGTGTCAAAAGCCAAGGAAGACTTTCCGCTGCCACTTAAACCTGTGATAACAACCAATTCATTTCTCGGAAAAGAAACATCTATATTTTTTAGATTATGCGCACGCGCTCCAAATACCTGAACTTCACTTTGTTCGCCCAAATCTGGGCTTCTTTTTACTGCCATGAAAACTCCTTAAGGTCCCGTGTGAGGGATTAAATGCAAAACATGCAAAATTACAGATTTTAAAGGAATTATGCGAGCCTTTCTGACTTTTGGAACAAAATGTGATATACAAGTGATTTAAAAAAATAATGTACCTTGCACAGTAAATCTAAATTTATGCGAAAATACGACGTCAGCAAACAAGAGAAACAATCGATCGACGATATTGTCCAATTTTGGAAGAAAGAGAACTTATTAGATGAGCAAAAAGCGAACGAGCTGATGGATAGTTTAGACGTAAAAAGTTTTGACTGGGGACAACTGGCTAGATATGCCTTTTGGATTGCCTTGGCATCTCTGGTCTTCGCTGTCTTTTCGTTGTTTACAGATGCATCATTCTTGGCCTTTGTGGACACCCTCTACGAAGCACCTAATATCCTATTTTGCTTCTTTTTCGCTGCCGTGGCTGTATTATTCTATACGCTGGGTTTTCGGTATAAGAAACGCTATCCTTATAAAAATCTATCCACGGAAACCATGATGCTGATTGGAGTTTTCGGAACTGCGGCCTGTATCGGGTTTATGGGTAAAGTATTGGATAAAGATACGATGCACTATTCGCTGTTATTTTTACTCTCCGTGGCGATTTATGGCTTTCTTGCCGTCAAGCTCGAGAGTAAGCTGATTTGGACGTTTATGCTTTTGGCCTTGGGCGTATGGTTTGCGACCGAGACCGCCTACCATAGCAATTGGGGATTTAAGTTTTGGGGGATGAACTATCCGCTGCGTTTTACCATTTTTGGGGCACTGATAACCGCCTTGGCTGTTTGGGTTCAACCCAGGTTTGAAAGGCTACAAATCTTTCAGCCCATCAGTTATATTGTGGGATTGATCTATCTGATGGTATCCTTGTGGACCCTTTCTATTTTTGGAAATTATGCTGATTTCTATGAATGGACGACTGTACGTCAATACCATATGTTCTACTGGGGTATTTTATCCACTGCCGTGTCGGTATTCCTGGTTGTCTACGGCTTAAAAGCGAAAGATAACGTCAGCAGAGAAGTAGGATTTGTATTTTTAGTGCTCAATATCTATACCCGCTATGTCGAGTATCTCTGGGATAATATCAATAGAGCAGTGTTCTTTTTAATTTTGGCCGTGTCCTTTTGGTTTGTCGGCCGTTGGGCAGAGAAATTATGGAACAAACGGAAGGAAGAGATTGCTGGATAACTCTTAAAATTGAATCGTAAATCCGACACCTCTATTCGAACTGATGCTCAGATTAGGATCCAGGCTTAAATATTTGCGGATCCGGGTAATAAAGACATCCATGCTCCTTCCTGTGAAGAAATCTGCATTTCCCCATACTTTTTCAAGGATTTCTTCACGCGTGACAAGCTGATCATTGTGTTGCCATAGAAAGAGGAGAAGTTGGGCTTCACGTTCAGTGAGCTTATATTGTTTCGAAGCATGGCTTAATAATAATTGTTCAGGATGGAATAGATAGCTCCCGATGGCGATCGATTTTGGAGTACTATTTTTCTGATTCCGCTTTAATATATTTTGTATGCGAAGCAATAGTTCCTCGGGATCACAAGGTTTAGTGACATAATCATCGGCACCGATTTTTAGTCCCGTGAGCTTATCTATTTTTTGCTCTTTGGCTGTTAAAAAGATAAAGGGTAAAGTAGGGTATAGTGCATTGATTTCTTTGGCGAGGCTAAAACCACTGATTTGAGGAAGCATAACATCCAGTATAACCAGATCATAATCGGCTAGCTGCTGGAAATTTTCCGTAAGATCATTGGGCTGTGCTATCCAGTCTATGGCAAATGTGGATAGCTCAAGGTATTGCTTAAGCATAAAACCAAAATCGGGATCGTCTTCAACGAGTAATATTTTATTCATTTTTGTTTTCAGTAGTTGAGTTAATATAAATACTTTAGTCTATGGCCGTCTATTGTCTTTTCACAGCTTATCCTTGTTTTTGGTCATATTTCCGATGATGGGACAAGCGCATGCGGTAGCTGGATTTTAAACGTAGTCCCGACATTGGGTTCGCTGGTTACAGTAAGCTGTCCGTGATAACGATCGACGATTTTTTTTACAAGGAAAAGACCTATTCCCAGGCCTTTGGTGTCGTGAATATTGTCTTTTTGGATGCGGTAAAACTTGTCGAAAATATAGGGTAGCTCGGACTCCTCCATGCCGTAACCGTTATCCTGTATATAAACCGAGAGTTTGCCTTTCTGATCCTCAAAAGAGATATTAATCCAAGTTGCACCATATTTTACTGCATTGTTCATCAGGTTCTGAAATAGTGTTGTCGCATCATTTGGGCTCAGGCATAGTTTGCCGTCAGGCAAGAGACTTAATTGGAATGCAATAGCGGAGTTGGTCAGTTGAAAATCGTCGAAAATAGCTTGTAGTTCTGTGCTTTTAACAGGAGGCTGATCAATAGTGTGAAGATTTTCGTTAAGTGGATCAAGGGTTTGTTCCAAGCGATTTACTTGTCGTTCAATGACGGTTATAATGCTTTCGTCTGTTGATTTCCAAAGTGTTTTAGCAGCAATTTTCAGGGTTGCAATAGGTGTTTTGAGTTCATGTGAAATATTGTCGACGACATCGTGCAGTACGGTGATCTGTTTCTGCTGTTTTCGGAGATTCTGAATGGTTCTATAAAAAAGCCAAAGAAAAGCGGCTAGAATAAATAAGGTGCTCAATAGGAGCGAAGTAAGTTCTTTGAACAATATCCAGTTGAGATTCGTCACCTCAAAGGATGTCTTCCTATGTACAAGAAAGGTATATAAGACCTCTTTGCTCTGGATGCTGTTTTCGATTTTCTGTGTTTCTGTTTTTTCTGTTATCCACTCGCTTGAGGAAAGTTCAACGGGCCGCCGAAAAGCTCCAGACGTTGTGTAGATGGTAATGGGACCCGCTGCGATCTGTTTTTCTAAGCTCTTGAAATAGATGCCCAAAATTTCTTTTTTCAGAATGACATCCATTCCAAGTGGCTGAAATAGACTGTCGACATATTGCGTTAGCCTCTGGGATGTTTTATGGGCGTTTGCATGGTATAACTCCTTTAATTTTTCGGCCGTTATCTCATGTTTAACCAATTTGATGTAGTAATCTCTAGCAATGTCTTTGCTCATTAAATCATCATCAAAAAGCTTGTCATTGTCATGAAGCTTACTTAGCTTACTTTTTACAGTGGCAAAAATATCACGCTGTTTGAGCTGATAGGTATTGTACAATTGATACCCCTGTATGCCAATAAGTACGGCAAAAAATAACGTGAATAGGACGATATAACTTTTGGGTTTCAATTCCATACACAAATATAACTGCTGAGGGCTAAGATAATGTACCTTAACCCAGTATTAACCCTTTATTAACCATTATTTGCCGTCACTATAGACACTTTTGAAGCATAGCATATCAGTATGAAATGGCCGCGATTGTCAAATAGAATAATGCGGATAAGCTATACTAGAATTAAAAGACTAATTATTTGTACATGAAATTGATCCTATTTTTTCTGGCTTTCCCCTTGTTACTTTCGGCACAGACCAAACAAATCGGGGGACAAGTACAGGATGCAAACAAAATTGTGCTGGCGGGAGCGACTGTTATGCTATTGGATAGCAACTATCAAGAGATCCGTGAAGTAAAGACGGACCATTTTGGAAAATTCTTACTTACGCTGGATCATCCTAGTGGATACTATCTACGGACAAGCTATCTGAACTTCAAGTCTCAGGAACTTTTTTTTCGCAGCGATACCATTTCACGCCCTTTGTTACTTGAACTTATTCCCGAAGCAAAGGTACTTGAAGAAGCGCAGGTCGTGGGTCGAGCTCCCCGATTGATCCGTAAGTTGGATCGCTTAGAGTTCAACGTTCAGAATTCCAATCTTTCAGCACTGAATAGCTGGGATATTTTGAAGCGTACGCCCTTAGTGATGGTGAATGGTGCGGATTTAATGGTCCGTGGAAACAAAAATATTGTTGTCCTCATTAATGACCGAAAAGTGATGCTCACGGGAGACGAACTGAAAACCTATCTGGAGAATACAGCAGGTAGCGACGTGCAATCGATAGAGGTTATTACCAATCCACCTGCAAAATATGAAGCTGAGGGAAGTACGATTATCAATATTAAACTTTCCAAATCCAACCTATATGGCTATAGAGGCTCGGTGGTTGCATTGGCCGAAAAAAGCAGTACCTGGAAGCAACTGTTTGGACTAACCCAGTATTATAAAAATGAAAAATTCAATCTTCGAGGTACGTATAATTTCGGACGAGGGACTTACGCACGCTATGAAACGAATTATGTTTATTATCCAAATGAGCAAACCTCATGGGAAGGTGTCATGGATCGATTTGATACCAATAACAGTCAGAACAGCTATGTGTTTTCGATAGACTATACACCCGATACAACCTGGACGGTTAATGCTGGACTAAATGGATATTATGGACCGAAAACCTATGGGATTTATGAAGTGCCAACCGTTATATACGATAAAAATCATGTACAGGAGTCCAGTTATTTTACCACCAATGATCATCAACGATCGACAAAAACGAATAACCTCTACCTTCAGGTAACAAAGAAGCTTAATTCCAGGTGGAGCATAAATTGGTCATCCTACTTCACTGACAATCATTCGACAAATGATCAAGACGTGCTGACGGCACTGCGATTTAAGGGGGAGGAACCCACATATACCCGATTTATCAGTAATAATGGAAATAAAAATCGGCTTTTTTCTTCCCAGATAGATTTCACCGGAAAAATAAAGAAGCTGGGGCTGGAGTTTGGTGGAAAATTTAGCGATGTGAAAACGACGAGTACCCTTGCTTTCTTTGATGATGAATCAGGAGAGCTCGAGCAAAGGCCTGATAAGAGTAGTGTGTTTGATTACAAAGAACGTAATGTGGCTTTGTATGGCTCATTGGACTATGCCTGGAAAAAATGGAGCTGGAAAGCAGGTCTAAGGGGAGAATATACCGATTTGGAAGGTATTGTATCCGAACCAGCTGATATCAATAAGCGTGATTATTTTGTGCTCTTTCCGACATTTTACATGCAATATGCCTTGACTGACGATCAGCAGTTTGGTTTTTCCTATGGAAAGCGTATTAGTCGCCCAGCATACTCCTGGCTTAATCCGGCTAAGTCCTACTATAATCGCTTTTCCTATTTTCAGGGAGATCCACGTTTAAGGGCGACGATCGTTCATAACCTGAATCTGACCTGGACAAAAAACAACTGGAATATCGATTTATTCTACCGATTTGAGAAGTGGCCGAATATGGAAATTTCCCGCCAAGATAACAACAATCACCAACTTATTTTCCAATATACCAATATCAAGAAAGGACAAGGGGCAGGGATAGACTTAGGAAAGAGTTTTCAGCTGACCGGGCGCTGGGGATTGAATCTGCAGCTAGAGGGGATGTATAACCAGAATTACTTTATGGGTACTGATGACGTATTGCACAAGAATGATGTGTATATCGGCAACGGAAACGTAAGCACCAACTATGTGCTGAATAAGGATGCCGGTTGGAACCTTGAACTGGTTAATACATTTACATCACCCACGATACAGGGGCCATTTCATATTACAGGGTATTCAAGTACCTATGTGATGACAAATCGAAAATTCTTTAAAAAGAAATTTGAAGTGAATCTCTCATTTATGGACATTTTCAAAACAGAAAAAATGACGATATCATCCAAATATGGTGACCAAAACAACTTTTATAAAGATTACCGCGATACTAGAAAGGTGAATCTAACGCTGCGGTATCATTTTGGAAACCAGAAAGTCAAGAGCAGCAATCAGCCCACAAGAACAGAAGAGCAGAACCGCTTGTAATTCGGTTAATTTTGGCAAAGTCAAATCCTGCTGCAGATTCTATTTCCTTGGTTATATTCTCCATACGCCTGTAAAAGAGAATAAATACCGCATGGATCAAAAACAATAATCCTCCACATGCGATGTGGAGGATTATCAGATGCAAGGAAAGTATTTCTTAGTTTATTTTCAGTGAATACGTGATATTAATACCGCCAGCGGCAAGCATATCGTGTACTGAACAATATTTTTTAACAGCTAATTCAGCTGCTTTGGCTGCTTTTACTTCATCAATTTCACCTTTTAGGAAAAAATTAATGTGAATATCTGTAAATACTTGAGGAATTTCTTCGCGGCGTTTACCTTCCACTTCAACCTGGATATCGTCAATTTGCTGGCGTTGTTTTACCAGTATGCTATGGAGGTCAAAGACGCTGCAAGAACCCAGTGCCATTAAAACCAATTCCATTGGACGAACACCTTTTCCTTCACCGCCGATAGCTTCTGAACCATCGATGTTGACTTTCACGGGGGATAATTCACTGCTGGCTTCGAAATGCACAGCTTGGTTGACACGGTTTAATTTGATTTTCATCTTATTCTATTTTATTCTTTTTTGCTCGTTTAGGCTGTGGAACGTGAAACGAGTTTTTTTCTGTTCAATCTATACTAAACAAACTTAGATAAATTACCTTTTATATGCAATATAATTGCGTAGTATATAAAAGTAATTTATCGATCTCTCCTCTGCCTTTTGAGGAACTTATTTATAGAGGAAATATACAAAAAAGGCAGACGATTATTTGTCTGCCTTTTGTCAGTATGTTGATCACTGTTTATTTTGTGACGGTATCGGGTAGTTTGACACCGCGATATTTCGCTACATCAACCTGTGGAATCTTTGAGCCATATTTAGAATTGATGGCGCTGATAAAGATGTTCGCCATTAGGGCGTTTCCAATTGGTGTTAAGTGAATACCATCTAAAGAGAATGCATTTCCGGTAATGTATTTTGCACTCACCGCTAGTCCGTTGATACGAACACCTCCTTTTACATTATTCAAGAATTCATGCACATCAGCTAAAGCTAGACCTTTTGAATTTGCAGCAGCTTTGATGGCTGCATTATACTCGTTGATGCGTTGTACGACCGTTGCTGTTTCGCTTACATCAAGCACGTATTTGTCTTCCACGGGGTTCAGTGGGTGTAAGCCGTACGGAATTTGTGCCGCATTTGGTTTCCCCAATAATCCTGTTGAAGAGAAAGGGAGCACAAAATAATCTTGATCAGTAGCTGCACGAGGACCTGACTTTGTTGCAATGTAGATATTTGTTACCGGTGTCGGCGGATTTGTTGCATTCACAGCTGCCAATAAAGCAGCACGGGTTACCGTCGTAAAATAAGGTGTTGCTGTTACATCTGGAATTGTGGCCAGTACGCCTTTTTGACCTCCTGCTGTTAATGTCGTTACATAGTTGCCCAATAAAGACGTGAAGAGCGCAGTAGAAGTCAATGTTGATGTTGGTCCATCTTCTACACCACCGTTAGTCGCCCAGCCTAAAGCATCGTTATTGCCTAAAGCAAAACTAAAGAAGGTATGGTTTTGCGTCGTTGAATAGGCAAAATATGTTTTCATCGCATCTGCGTCAGGTAGTAAGCGTTCGAAATACATGTTTCCAGCTTGGGATCCCACGCCAGCAGCAAAGGCCATATCCATACGCATGCCCGGTACGCCAAGGTTGTTAATCGGGTCGGTATATCTTGTCAATAATTTTGGTGAAGCAGAACGGTAGGCCAATTTATCCGTTACCTGTGCCGTTACTGGCTGGCCATTGACGAGCGCTGTAAGTGTAATATAACCAGAACCATTGGCTTGATCTTCACTGAAAAACGGCGATTTGAATTCACTACCACCGACTTGCTTTAGCTGTTCAGCAATTAAATTTGGATAGGCTACCTTTTGGCCCTCCAAGTAGAGTCCGCCATCGGCATAACCTGCTGTCAATGAATTTCCGATGGCAACATATTTTGAAAAATTAAGCGATCCAGCCGAAGGCGTATATTCGTCCAAGGTCGGTTTACATGAGGCGATCGCTAAAAGTGCTAACGCCGCAGCTATATAAAGTTTGTTTTTTTTCATCTTAGTCAAATTTGGCTGTTAATTACCATTTATAGCTTACACCAATACCAGGAGCAAAAATATTTGTTGCATACGTACCTGATAGATGGCTCTCCACGTTGGTTGACTGGCGAGCCACAATCCGTTGATACGCAAAGGAACCTGTGACATCAAATTTTGGTGATGGTTTTATTGTAAAACCTCCCGATATTAAGTATCTGGTGTTGTCTGGTGTCTCCGGATAAACATAGGCACTCTGCTGTACTGGAGTTGCGATCACACCGCCACCTATACGTAATTGCAAACGGTCGGAAGCAATATATTCCAATCCTGCTTTAACAGATCCTGCTTTATCGTATTTTTTTGGTGAATGGGTATCCTGCAATACAGGTGTATTTTCTTTGTAATCGAAATCTAGGGCTTTATATATGTCGTAGTTGATGAGCGTTGCATCAAGAGCCATCTTCAATTTCTCCGAAATAGGGAAGGCGATGCCCGCGGCAAATGTCGAAGGAAGCGGTAGCTCAGCACTGAATTTGTTACCTGCAGGGAAATTGCTTGCCACCGATTCTGGTACGTCAAAAGTTGCATCACCATTTTTAAGTTTAGTGACAACTTTAGAACGATAACTTACCGATATGGCGAATTCGTCTTCTAAGTTATAATGAATCCCCACATTATACCCCGTGCCAGTTCCGGTTCCTTTTAAGGTTGCCAATCCGGCGTGACCATCCGGATAGAATACCGGAACAGAATTTTCGAGGTCTACGGTACCAACGTTGTATACAAAACCACCCCCAACACTAAAATTTTCAGTCAGTTTGAAACTCAATGTGGGCTGAATATAGATTGCACGTAGCGAAAGGCTGACCAAACTGAATTTACCTACCCAATCTTTCCCCCAATCGACGGCCCCACCGTAAGGTGTGTATACTCCAATACCGGCTTTCCACCAGGAGTTTTTAGGGCCGAATGCAGCAAATAATGAAAAAGGAGTTGAAATCTGATTTCTAGTATGATAAACAACTGTACTGCCGACCTCTTGAAAGCCAGATTTGTACATCACGGCATTACCGGCAACTGAAATAGCGTTATGGTCCATTTTTGCTAAAGCACCCGGACTATAAAAAATGGAAGACTCATCTAAAAAGTAAGCAGAACCTGCTCCCCCCATTCCCACAGCTTTGGGACTTTGTAGATTCACTTGAGATCCTTGTGCAAACAGGAGTGACGGACTTGCACAAAGTATTGAAAATAGCAGTTTCTTCATACTAGTGTTTATTTTTGGTTAACATTCCTCTTTCAAATACAATGCTAACATAATAAATGTTTGACTAAAATTAATAAATGTTGTGTAATATTTTTTTTGCTCGTACCTTTAATTGCAAGGATACTAAAAATTAAACGATCATATTATATGGCTACAATCACTTTTAAAGGCAATCCAGTAAACACGAAAGGCAGTTTACCACAGGTTGGCGAGCAAGCTCCTGATTTTAAATTAACTGCAGGCGATCTTTCCGATAAGTCTCTTACAGACTTCAAAGGAAAAAAAATTGTATTAAATATTTTTCCTAGTGTAGATACCGGAACTTGTGCTGCTTCCGTACGTGCATTTAATAAAGAGGCTTCTCAGTTGGATAACACTGTGGTGTTATGTATATCGAAAGATTTGCCTTTTGCACAAGGCCGCTTTTGTGCTGCAGAGGGGCTAAATAACGTAGTGACATTATCAGAGTATAAAGATTCAAACTTTTCAGATGCTTATCAATTGGCTATCGCTGATGGACCTTTGGCAGGTTTATTGAGCCGTGTTGTCATCACATTGGATGAAAATGGAAAAGTATTGTACGAAGAGCAAGTCGCAGAAATTGCTGATGAGCCAAATTATGCTGCAGCGATCGCATCGTTGAATTAAGTAGGATGAGAGTGAATAAAAAAAGCCTTTGCTTATGCAAAGGCTTTTTTAGTTAATGTATATTCGCTAACTATTACAAAGCGAACGTTTATTTCGTTTTCTCTAAAGCCTGCAAGATATCGTTGATGATATCTTGTTGATCTTCCAGACCCACAGACAGGCGGATACTGCCCGGTTTGATGCCCAGATTCAAACGTTCTTCTTCCGACAATTTTGAGTGTGTCGTTGAAGCTGGATGCGTTGCGATTGATCTTGAATCTCCTAAATTAGAGGTATATAAAATCATTTCCAAATGATCTACAAAGGCTTTTGCTCGCTCAAAACCACCTTTGACAACAAAGGTTACAATACCGCCACCAGCTTTCATTTGTTTCTTAGCCAGCTCATATTGTGGATGGCTTGGTAAAAATGGATATTTTACATCCTCAATTTCCGCATGATTTTCCAATGCCTCGGCCAAAGCCAATGCGTTAGAACAATGGCGATCCATACGGATGCCCAACGTGTCTAAACTTTTTGATATGATCCAGGCATTGAAAGGCGATAATGCGGGGCCTGTATGACGGATAAAGAACATCAATTTATCGATAAGCTCTTGTTTTCCGACAACAATACCGCCCAAAACACGACCCTGTCCATCCATATATTTGGTCGCCGAATGGATAACCAGGTCAAATCCATATTGAATCGGTTTCTGAAGATAAGGTGTGGCAAAGCAGTTGTCGATCGACAGAATGATATGAGGATATTTCTCCTTGAATTTACCCAACCATTCCAAATCAACCAATTCCAGACCTGGGTTGGATGGCGATTCTAAAAAGATGATTTTCGTATTCGGCTGAATTGCTTTTTCCCATTCTTCGGGATTAGCGGCGTCTACGTAAGTTGTTGTAACGCCCCAACGTGGGAATAGTTCCGTAAATAACTGATGTGTAGAACCGAATATTGCACGTGAAGAGACAATATGGTCTCCACTTTCGATAATTCCTGCAAAGGAGGCAAATACTGCTGCCATACCTGACGCAAAAGACAATCCTGCTTCTGCACCTTCAAGAATACAAACTTTGTTGATGAATTCTGAAGTATTTGGATTAGCATAGCGGGAATAAATCATTGCATCCTCTTCGCCAGCAAAGACCGCCCGACCTTGTTCAGCGCTGTCGAAGATAAAACTTGATGTAAGGTATAAAGGAGTCGAATGTTCGCGAAGTGCTGAACGATCGACCTGTTCACGTATGATTTTAGATTGATCTTGTTTCATGATGTGTAAAGGTACGAGATGAAATTTTTATATTTGTATAATTAGCAATGAAATAACCCATTTTATGAAAAAAATATGGCTTTTGCCTTGTACTATATTCCTAGTGCTTTGCTTTTCCTGTTCAAAGGATGAGGAAGGAACTTTTGAACAAAGACCAATGCAAATTCCGATCTTGTATCTAGAGTCATCTACCGCTGAATTATTTATGTCTAACGTGAACGAAATGAAATTGAGTTATCGTGGGAAACAATTGGATCGCATTATAGGAGGATTTTTAGAGATACCTACCACGAACGGATTTGCCCCCTTTTTTACGGATAAGGTGTACTGGGACGTTCGTGTAAACGGAAATCGGATGATACTTGAAAAAAAGAGTTTTAATAAGGAACTTATATTTTCAGACAGACAGAAGTTATTATTTGAGGGCGGGAAAATTGTCGAACTTATCAATACATAGGTGATTTGCTAAAAGGGGAGTACAGCTACGTCGACGAGCAACTCAGGTCCTAAAAAACGTTCTATTTTAATTCAGCGAAGAACCTAGATAGCCTCGTTGTAAGTTATCCTAATTCAGCTTTTAAAACTGTTCAGATATTTAGTGACTATGATGCCAAGCCTAATGAGATCAAAGGAGTTATGGTGCTGGAAGAGTTTCTCCCCCGAGCCTTGTCGACAAACAATTATTTAAGAAAAAATACAGTTTCGATTTCTGAAACTGGCGAGCGGGTTCAAACTGGCGGGGCCGCATGTGCTGAACAATTGTTCTACTAGTGCCAAGTATTATTACAGCATTCATGTTTTGCATATTTTAATCAATCGATTGATTAAAACAAAGAATACGATTTGACCTAGGGATAAATTCTGTTGGAGCTGATCATCGATCGGTTTTGTACGCAAATGTTACATACAGCATTTTGCAAAACTTCTTATCTTAGGGCTTTACAACCTAATTTTCTAGCACATAAATATAGACTATGTTGACAATCTTGTTATCCTCCATTTTACTTTCCAGCGGGCCTGTAGCCAAATCAGATACTTTAAAAGCTTACGGGGCTCTGCCAACCGAGCGTCAATTAAAGTGGCAAGAGATGGAAACGTATTGTTTGATTCATTATACGCCGACAACTTTCCAAAATAAGGAGTGGGGTTATGGTGATGCACAGCCCTCATTGTTTAATCCTTCGGCTTTTGATGCAAATCAAATTGCTAAGGCAGCGGAAGCGGGTGGTTTCAGGGGCTTAATTAGTGTGGCAAAACACCATGATGGATTCTGTTTGTGGCCAACCAAGACAACATCCTATAGTATCGCTTCTTCGCCATGGGAAAATGGAAAAGGTGATATGGTCAAAGATTTTATGCAAGCGACCCATCGGAATGGGATGAAATTTGGTGTATATCTTTCTGCTTGGGACCGTCACGATGAACGTTACGGCACACCGGCCTATGCAGATGCCTACAGACAGCAACTGACCGAATTGATGAGCAATTATGGCTCTTTGTTTACCTCGTGGCATGATGGAGCAAATGGCGGCGATGGCTTTTATGGTGGCCATGAAGGGAAGCGTATCATCGATCGAACAACTTACTATGAGTGGCATGAGAAAACTTGGCCTATTGTACGAAAATTACAGCCTGAAGCGGTTATTTTCTCAGATATCGGTCCCGATATGCGTTGGGTGGGTAATGAGAAAGGATTTGCTGCTGAAACTTCATGGGCAACATTTACGCCGATTGGCTTAAATGGAAAAGTCGCTGTACCCGGAGCGACAGAATCACATAATGCCGAAACAGGTGACCGTAATGGTAAATATTGGATACCTGCTGAATGTGACGTGCCACAACGTCCGGGATGGTTTTATCATGAAGAACAAGATAGCCGTGTAAAAACACCAAATCAGCTTTTTGAGATCTATTTAAAATCCGTTGGAAGAGGAGCATGCATGAATCTTGGCTTAGCACCGATGCCTTCTGGTACATTACATGAGAATGATGTGAAGTCGCTGCAGGCATTTGGGAAAAAAGTGAAGGAAACTTTCCGTACCAATTTAGCCAAAGGAGCGTCCATCACGGCATCCAATGTCCGTAACGGTGATTCAAAATCCTATGGTACTTCATTTATTACCGATAACGACCGCTATAGTTATTGGGCAACAGACGATTCCAAAACATCGGCTACATTGGAAATAAAATTAAAATCCCCAGCGAAGTTCGACCTTATTCAGTTGAGAGAAAATATTAAGTTGGGACAACGTATCGATAGTGTTTCGATTGAACGTTGGGAAAATAACAGCTGGAAGCCTTTGGCCAAAGCAACAAGTATCGGCGCAAACCGCCTCATCAAACTCGAGCAACCTCAAACTGCAAGTAAATTACGTCTTCATGTTTATGCTCCGGTAGCAATCACGCTCAGTGATTTTGGACTGTTCAAGGAGTACAACGAACCCTTTGCATTTAATACCAAAGAGGTGAAAAAGCTGACTGGATTTAAGATTTCGACAGGTAGATCCAATAATAATGCTTATATATCTGACGGAAAACCAGGTACTTTTGCGACTGTTGCCGATCAAGGTGTAATCGTTGTCGCTACAGACAAACCTGTTTCTGGTATCGGCTTCCTTCCTCGTCAGGATGGAAAGAACATATGGACACCAACACATTATAAAATATCAACCAGTACCGACGGAAAAACATGGACCCTTGTTAAAGAGGGCGAGTTTTCCAATATTAAGGCAAATCCAATTTTGCAACAGGTGTTTTTTGATACAAACAGTGCAACCAAGTTTATCAAATTTGAACCAAAACAATTTATCGACGGCAATGAATTGGCCATAGCGGAACTTGAATTGTATGGCAAATAAATTCTTAATGTTTATCGTGGTATGTATATGTCATACCACGTTGCTTTTTGCCCAACAAAATCCACTCGTACTTTGGTATAATAAGCCCGCGAAGGCTTGGGAAGAAACTCTGCCATTGGGAAATGGACTCATCGGCATGATGCCAGATGGAAATCCTAGTCAGGACAAGATCGTGCTCAACGAGATCAGTATGTGGTCGGGCAGTCCAGAAGATCCCAATAATTATGAAGCCTACAAAAATGTTGAAGCCATTCAGGCACTGCTTAAAGCTGGTAAAAATGATGAAGCCGAAAAACTGGTCAATGAAACTTTTGTGACCAAAGGCAAGGGATCTGGTTTTGGTAATGGTGCAAAGGTTCCCTATGGCTGTTATCAGTTATTCGGTGACCTTTTGCTGGATTATAAATTGCCCGCGGGAACGATCGAAGAGTACAAGCGTTCCTTGGACTTAGCGACTGCCTCGGCACAAACTTCATTCAAGATAAACGGACAACAGTTCCAACGTCGTTATTATACTTCTTTTGACAATAATGTAGGTGTTATCCAATTGAGTCAACATAACGATGAGGTACAGCAGTTAGGCATATCATTCCAGCGGCAGGAAAATATTGACCGTTACACCTTGTTGGACGATGGGATTCTGATCGAGGGATTTTTGCCTGATGGAAAAGGTGGTAAAAATCTGAAATTCGTTGGATTAATTCAGGTTAAAGGTAAAAATCTGCAGATCAGCAAAAAAGATAAAACCTTAGAGGTGTCTGCAAAAGGCGGTCTTACGATCTATTTCTCAGCAAGTACTTCCTATTACGGAAAAGATCCCTTACCTATTGTCAAAGCAGCGGTTGCAGCAGCAAAAACTGCTGACGAACAGAAGCTATATCGCGACCATCTCGCAGCCTATCAAAAGGTCTTCAATCGGGTAAGTCTTAATCTCTTTGGAAATACAGCGAATAACGCCATTCCGACCAATGAACGCATTGCTAATTTTTATAAAAATCCGGTTCAGGATCCCGATTTGGCGACGATTTATTACCAATATGGAAGGTATTTGAATATTTCAAGTGCTGCTCCGAAAAATACAAACGCGCTCCCGCCAAACCTACAGGGGTTATGGGCTAATCAGATCAATACACCTTGGAATGGTGACTATCATCTCAATATCAATGCACAGATGAATCATTGGGGCGTGGAGGTCAATAACCTGAGCGAATATCATAAGCCTTTTATTGAAATGATAAAGCGGATTGCAAAAACTGGCGAGCAGACAGCAAAGGCTTACTATAACGCACCGGGTTGGGTGGTCTATATGATGACGAATATCTGGGGGTATTCCGCTCCGGGTGAGCAGGCTTCCTGGGGAGCGAGTACGGCATCAGGCTGGTTATGTAACCATCTCTGGGAACATTATCTGTTTACCGGGGATAAAAATTACCTCAAAGAGATTTATCCGATACTCAAAGGAGCGGCAGAGTTCTACGATCATACATTGGTTCAGGACCCTAAAACAGGATGGTGGGTCACTTCACCGTCGGTGTCGCCGGAAAATGCTTTCCGAATGGCCAATGGAAAAGTTGCTGCGGTTGTGATGGGACCTACCATTGATAACCAGATCGTACGGGAGTTATACCAGGCGGTGATCAAAGCTGATTCTATCCTTACGACGAACGATAGTTTTGCCGGCGCCTTGAAAGCGAAGCTGAAGGATGTCCCTCCGCCTGTAGTTGTTAGCCCATCGGGGCGCGTAATGGAATGGCTCGAGGACTATCAGGAAGTTGAACCTAAACATCGACATGTATCACATTTATATGGTCTGTATCCCGCGGCATTTATCTCGCCACAGACGACACCTGAATGGGCTGACGCAGCACGTAAGACTTTAGCTGTACGTGGTGATGAAGGAACCGGCTGGTCTAGAGCATGGAAAATATTATTTTGGGCGAGATTACAGGATGGTGATCATGCACTCGAAATTCTAAGGCAGTTGCTTAAGCCCGCTTTTACCAATGAAACAACCTATCAGGGAGTCGGGGCAGGTACCTACCCTAATTTGTTCTGTGCGCATCCGCCTTTTCAGATAGACGGAAACTTTGGCGGTGCAGCCGGGATTGCCGAGATGTTGATACAGAGCCACAATGGTTATATCCATCTATTACCTGCGCTACCTAAAGCCTGGTCAAAGGGTGAAGTTAGCGGTCTCAAAACCAGAGGAAACTACACTGTGGATATGAAATGGGAGAATGGAAAGGTTTCCGACCTCCAGATTAAAGGTAAAAAAGGAAAGATTCGTCTATTTGAAAACGGAAACTATAAAGATTATGAAGTTCGTTAACTATTTTTGCTTGATTTCTGTGCTGGCCTTGGGGACGACAGCCTGTACACAAAAGTCCGAATCGGCGAAGACAGCCGCCTTGTTGAATAGCTTTAGCTATAAGATTACCGGAAAAACCACTGCCGGGGATGGGACTCAGGTGAGCCTCGTCGATCACGATAATAAACTGCAGCAATTTGTAAAAACACAGGTTGCTAATGGGCAATTTGTTTTGGAAGGCGAACTTGCCATGGCCGGATTTTACGATATTCAGATTAAGGGTATGGAGGCCTATACGTTATTTGTCGAAGGCGGGAGTGACTATGATCTGAGTGAAAACCAGGGCAAGTTTACCTTGACAACCTCTTCGCAGAATGCCAAGGATTTCATACAGTTCAATGCGAACTATAAACAGCGTGAAGAGGAGGAAAAAAATAAAACGGCAAATAAAAGCCAACGGGTAAGGCAGCTGGAGAGTCAGTTGCCTTCGATGGCTGCAAGAAATGATGGTTCCTATGAGAAAACAGTCGATGAAATACAGCGCTTAAGTGGTAATGCCGCATTTAATCCACGCACACTATACGCCGATTTTATTCTCGATAGTACCCACCGTTCATCCTTAGTATTGCCTTATTTTTTTAAATACATCTCCTTGGATCAGACGAATTATAAAAAATTCGATGCCGCATTGCTGAGTTTTAATACGGATTTGCAGAAGCATCCTTATGTTAAATTTGCCCGCGAAAAGGTCGATAGGGTGAAAGACTTCTATGAAAATATGCCTGTATTTCCTGCTATTAGCCCGATGAATGTAGAACGGGATAGTTTGAATTTAAAGAATATTTCAAAGGCTAAAATGCTGATTGCCGCGTTTTGGAGAACTTCCAATACCAATAGCAAGGCCGATATGGAGATGTTACGGAAAAAAGAATCTCAATTGAACGCTATGGGGGTAAGGGTTATCTATTTTTCGCTGGATAAGGATCTGGATAAATGGATCAAATCAAGTAAGGAGCTGGCGCTAGGGAAGCAGAGCTACTTTTTGAATTATAATGACCAGGCAACGATGGAAAATGATTTTGGTATAGATCGTACGCCAAGTTATCTATGGATAAATCCGCAGACCTTCCAAATTTTATCCTTGAGTGGTGAGGATCCAGCAATGCCACAGTTTTTAGGGAAGGTAAAGGAATTTCTTGCTAAAAATTAACGATTATTGTCTTAAAAAAGCTTACTTTTGAATTAACTGTTTAATATTTGTTATTTCAATACATAATGAAAGTCGTTCAATTTACAGTTCCGGTTGTTTACCAAGGATCTATTTGTGTGCAGGAAGACATTCTGCCTTCATTCTACAGCAACTATCACCGACACAAGGAAATCCAGCTGACCTATATCCTGAAAGGGCGGGGAACCTTTATGATTGGCAACTTTACACATAGTTTTGAAGAGGACGAGATCTATATCGTTGATGCAGATGAACCGCATATGTTCAAAACGGGGGAAGATATAAGGGATGGCATTCATGCCATCCATATTTTTTTCGACTACGAACATTTTAAACCCTTTCTGGATTTTCCTGAATTCGATGATGTTAAGTATTTCCTGGAACACATCAACGTCAGTAAAAAATTGGATGCGGAGCATTCCGTCGCGTTGAAAGAAAAATTTGTACAGATTAACGTGAGTGCGGGCATAGATCGTCTCCTTTCGTTTGTGAAGCTGATTAATTTTTTAAGTAAAAAAGTAGATCAATGGACTTCGCTGTATACAGGTATTCCACAAAAGAAGTTCTCAGATGCCGAAGGATTGCGAATCAATGAAATATTCCAATATACTTTCCAGCATTTTGGAGACAAGATTTCCTTGGAAGATATAGCAGCGGTAGCACACATGACACCACACGCATTTTGCAAGTATTTTAAGAAACATACCCGGAAAACCTATGTTACCTTCCTCAATGAAATCCGGATTGAACGTGCCTGTAAAATGTTGATTGACGAATCTTCGGAAAGTGTTTCTAATATCGCTTTTAAAACAGGATTTAACAATGTTGTCAATTTCAATCGGGTGTTCAAGAAAATAACCAAACTGTCGCCGAGTGAATATGTACAGGAACATCGTATGCGCTACTAGGTTGTTTGGCGGATGTTACTATGCCGTTTAATGGAATAGTCTATGGAGATTTCCGAGCTATAACTGGATCCTCATACCGTTGATTTTTGGTGGGCTCCCCTCCACGGAAATCGGAAGAATGGTTTTGTTGACAATATCGGAGAAAGACTCGTCACTGTTAATTTTAAGAGCAATGACATCGCGATGCGCGAAATTGGACATTCCTTTGCCCAGCTTTCCGATGAGTATTGGACTGGTAATCCATATGCTATTGAGTCTGTAAACCGCTCGCAATCGGCAGATGCAAAGCAGGTCCACTGGAAATGCTGGCTTGGAAAAGACGGAGTTGGTATTTGGACAAAATTGATTAGCCAAAGAATATTCAGGTTAAAATCGACAAGAAGAAAAACACAGAACAATTGACAGTAAAGGATAAAGTCGATGCGCGTTATAGCTATATCTGGATGAATGAAGAAGGTAATCCGATCTATGAATGGGACGAATTTAATGGCGAGTATGTACGTCCAACAGGGATGAATAATGTGCTCAAAATGAAATTAACAACCTCTTCTGGAAAGATATACGTTCAAAAAATAGATAAAGAGACCACTGGCAAAAGTGAAAAAAGGATTGTAACTTTTTAGTTATACTATTGGAGTGAAATGATTTATAAGTTAATTTTAATCTGCCGGTTAATTAACTTATAAATCATTTATATTTATGAAAAGAAAATCCAAGTCAACTTGGGGAATTCTTTCATGTGTATTCATCCTGGTTTTAGCCGCAATGCCTTCGTGCAAAAAGCATGTAAAACTTCCCGATGAAAACGATGAAACAATTCATGCGGTAAAATTCAAAGTCAAGGATTTTGAAGCGATTGTTACTCCTCTAAAAAAACAATCAACCACGGCAAAACGAGCTGCGCTGAGCAGAGCTTCTTCCGAAAACGAATTGCTGTATCATTGGACCTTTGATAACAGCGATGTTGTTCCCGAAAATGCACTTGATGATGCCGTTGTGATCGATTACAACAATGGAAAGACAGACTATGATTTTTTAGGCGGTTGGCCTGCAACGGGAAAAGCCATTAGTTTCAAAGGTGGTAAAGAGATCCTAGTCAAAATCCCTGCCACAGGTATTCATTCGCTGGGTAGCTGGACCTTTGATTGCAATAGTTCGAGTACAGGACCAAGGGCACTGCTTTTGAGTTATTCCCTGGATAAGGGGAATAGTTTTTTGATGCTCTCGGATACAATCAATTATCCATCGAATGTGTCACTTTCAGCCAAAATCCCTGTGAGTGCATCATTGGCAGATATTTCGTTTGGCAACAGCAAGGAGCTCTGGTTGAAAATTTCATTATTTGCCGGTAGCAGGGATGGAGGAGCGGGTTACAGCCCAACGACTGGTACATTCAAGATGGATAACTTGATGGTTTACGGACAAGTCAACCCGGCCGCTTTGCCCAGCAAATTTTACTATCATGTGTTTGATGCAAAATCGAAGGCTATGATCAAATCGGGCGTACTTAATTCGCAGGAAGCTTTCGATGTTGAATTGCCGAACGGAACCTATTACCTAAGTCTGATTGCTAAAAATTCGACATTGCCGCTGATCCTGGCAGGGGCGGTGGATTTTGAGCACTTTTATGCGACGAATGCTTTTTCAGAACAATCTGCAGAGTTATTTGCTAGCCGGGATACCTTTGAGGTTAAAGGGGCTATGGAACGGGTCCTAAACTTAAGTCGGATCTACAGTGAGGTCAAGTTGACTTTTACAGACAGCGAAGATCTGAGCGCAATTGATAGTATTCAGGTGAAGCAGCTTCATCCTGTGTTTCATTATTATCCTTTTATGACGCATAGTAACGACCAGGTTGATGAAAGTCTTTTGACGGTTATCCCACATTTTACGGCAGCTGATCAAAGTTTTTCGTTCAACCAATTTATGGGCTATTATCTCAACAATACCGCTATTAAATATCAGTTCCAAGTTTTCAAGGAAGGTAAATTGCTGCGTACATTTGAACTGGAAAGCGAAATCCGAAATAATGTTCAAATACAGTTTAAGGGCAAATTGCTGGAGACTGCCAATGGGAATTTGGGTTTTCAGATCGTGAAGAATGAACAGTGGGACGATCATATTGTGATAGAATACTAGCACAGTTATTGTACTTAGCATCTAGCCGCCCTACATCTATTAAAACAAAAAGGTGTCCAGCAATGGACACCTTTTCTGTGATAGCATATTGGCTATATCAATTTTTTTAGCAAGGTATTCCAACCAGCCAAGTCATTCAATATTTTTTCAAGATCGGCAATGGCAACACGTTCCTGTGCCATCGTATCACGGTGACGGATGGTTACGGTGTTGTCTTCCAATGAATCGTAATCGACTGTGATACAGATTGGTGTTCCGATTGCATCTTGACGACGGTAACGTTTTCCAATGGCATCTTTTTCGTCATATTGAACGTTGTAATCCAATTTTAGTGTATTTAGGATCTCACGTGCTTTTTCTGGTAAACCATCTTTTTTGGTCAATGGTAAAATTGCAGCTTTTACCGGTGCCAATGCTGGTGGAAATTTCAATACAACGCGCGAATCTTGTTTTTCTGCTGTAGAAAGATCTTCTGTTACCAAAGAGTTACATAATACAGTTAAGAAAAGGCGATCCAATCCAATTGAAGTTTCAATGACATATGGAATGTAGTTTTGATTGATTTCAGGATCAAAATATTGCATTTTCTTTTTAGAAAATTCCTGATGTTGTTTCAAGTCAAAATCTGTACGGGAGTGGATACCTTCAACTTCTTTGAATCCGAATGGGAAGTTGAATTCAATATCAACTGCAGCATTTGCGTAATGCGCTAATTTATCGTGGTCGTGGTAACGGTAGTTTGATGGATCGAAGCCCAATGCCAAATGCCATTTCAAACGTGTTTCTTTCCATTTGTTATACCATTCCAATTCAGTACCCGGGCGGCAGAAAAATTGCATTTCCATTTGCTCGAATTCACGCATACGCATGATAAACTGACGTGCAATTACTTCGTTACGGAAAGCTTTACCAATTTGTGCAATACCAAAAGGAATTTTCATACGTCCTGTCTTTTGAACGTTCAGGAAGTTGACGAAAATACCTTGTGCAGTTTCAGGACGAAGGTAAACCTGATCAGCTCCATCTGCCATAGCACCCATTTGGGTTGCAAACATCAAATTAAATTGACGTACTTCAGTCCAATTTTTGGTACCTGAAACCGGACATACGATATTATGTTCTTCAATGATGGTTTTCAGTCCAGCTAAATCGTCTGCATTCAATGCGGTATTCAAAGCGTCTAATAGGGCAGCAGCTTCAGCTGTCTTACCATCTGCTTCATAACGTGCAATCTTATCTTCGATCAATTGATCGGCACGGTAACGTTTTTTTGAATCCTTATTGTCGATCATTGGGTCGTTAAAACCATCAACGTGACCAGAGGCTTTCCATGTTGTTGGGTGCATGAAAATTGCGGCATCAATACCAACAATGTTTTCGTGCAATTGCACCATGGATTTCCACCAATAAGTCTTTAGGTTGTTTTTTAATTCCGAACCTAATTGACCGTAATCGTAGACGGCACTTAATCCGTCATATATTTCGCTCGATTGAAATACAAAACCGTATTCCTTCGCGTGTGATACTACACTTTTGAAAAAGTCGTCTGTCTGTTTGCTCATAAGTGGCAAATATAGATATTAGTTTTAGATTTTAGATATAAGATTCTTGATAAGAGGTATTCTTTAAATGCCTAAATCACGGATCTGCTGGGACGCATTTTTGTTATCTACTTTTTTGATGATATGTTGGATAATGCCATCTGCATCAATCACAAAAGTGGTACGTGCTGTGCCCATATACTTTTTGCCATACATGTTCTTTTCGACCCATACACCATAGGCCTCTACAAGGCTCTTGTCTTCATCTACAAGCAGCTGAAAAGGAAGCTCATGTTTGCTGATGAATTTTTGGTGCGATGCTTCGCTGTCCACACTTACGCCGATGATTTCAAAACCATCTTTTTTCAAAGACTGATAATTGTCTCTGAAATTACAGGCTTCCGTGGTGCAGCCTGGTGTATTGTCTTTTGGATAAAAATATAAAATAACTTTTTTCCCTTTGAAATCCGAAAGATGTACCGTTTCACCATGTTGATTTTTTGCACTAAAATCCGGTGCTTGTTGTCCTATTTCTAGTGTTGCCATATGTATTTCGATTTAGTCGATTAAGATACGAAATTATAACAATAAATCTATCCGATGGTATGCTTAAGCATTTTGGTTAATGTGCCTGCTGCTACTCGTGAAGTCGACAACTTGGTTCTCGCCAAGTAATTTGATAAAAGATCTGTCGGCTGGTACAGTGAGGATAATTTTTTAGAAAATCAATTTTTCTATCGACACATAAATTACTATTTTTAAAAAAACATGGAAATGGAACTATCATCTTTTGAAAAACAGATCAATAGTACGATTTTACAGCGAGGTAAAGTCTACTACCAAAAAGGACAGGTTGAATCTCTTGGAGAAACAGAAGATGGTGTATGGGTTGCAGTGGTAGCAGGGTCGGACGATTATTTTGTAGAGATTGAAATTAGCAAAAAAGGATCAGTAGGAGATTATGGATGTGACTGTCCCTACGATGGCGATTTGTGCAAGCACGTGGTTGCTGTCTTGTATGCTATACGGGATGAAAAAGCGATTGCTCCTGAGGATGTACCTAAAACTACCAAGAAAAAAACAAAACTATCCTTTCAAAAACTACTGGACAATATCAGTAGCGACGAGCTGAAAGCATTTATTGTCCAGTACAGCAAAAAGGACAGTAGCTTTAAATCTGATTTGGAACTATTCTTTGCAGAAAAAGATGAAAACTTTGACATAGAAAAGCAAATAAAGGATCAGATTAGGAAAGCGATCAAGACCTACAGCAAACACGAATTTATCGATTATGGTTCAAGTGGTAAGCTAGCACGGGAATTACAAAAAATTCTGATGCAAGGTCAATATTATCTATCCAAAAATAACATCCTAAACGGTAGCTTGTTATGCATGGCGTATATACAGGAAGTTATGCCAGTGATTACTTACGCCGACGATAGCAATGGATCTATAGGAGATGCTATCGATAGTGGTATATCCTTATTGACAGATATTGCGGTGCAGTCCCCCGTCGATTTGAAAGAAAAGATTGCTGTGTATTTGAATAAAGAGCTGCAACAGGATCTGTACTTTGACTATGGCGATTTCGGATATGATATGACAGATCTTTATGCGCAGCTATGTCTGGATTTAAGTAAAATAGATGATTTTCTGCACTTTGCCGATGTGGCTATTCATAAAGCTCGTTTAGACCGTTATGATTACCGTAGTAGTTTTTTTATACAGATTAAAGCCTCCATCCTTCAAAAAGGAAACAGGACAGAAGAGGTACAGCAATTGATAGAACAACAAATCCATTTGCCACAAATGAGGAAGGTTCAGGTCGAAAAAGCTATTGAAAACGAGCGCTTTGAAGAGGCCAAGGAATTGCTGGTTGAAGGAATACGACTAGCGGAAGAAGCACAGCATCCTCGTGTAATAAGGGACTGGGAAGAAACCCTTTTGCATATTGCCGTTCTGCAAAATGACATTCCAATGGTGCGCTCTTTTACAGAAAAATTCGCTATAGGTTACTCTTTTAGCAGCCACTATTACAACCAGTGGAAAAACACCTATACCTCAGAAGAATGGAGAAGTGTCATTAACGACAAAATCAACTCGATTCGCGCAAAATCAACCGGAGAAAAGAGTTCCTATTCGAAACACCAAGACTACTGGCTTTTGAACGAAATAGGTCCTATCTATATTGAAGAGAATATGTTCGACCAATTACTTGCACTGGTGCAACGGCAGACCGATCTGGAAACCATACTAAACTATCATGAGCATTTATATAAATTGCATCCTGCGGAACTTATGAAATTGTACTCATCCCTATTGGATCAACATGCTGAGTCTGCCAATAAACGTAATGCCTACCAACGATTGATGGACATCGTATTCGTTATATTTAAAGATATACCTTCTGGTAGGGAAACACTCTTGGCCCAAATGCTTCACTGGAAAATGATCTACAGGCACCGTCCTGCGATGATGGATGAATTAACGAATATACTGGACAAAATCAATGCACAGGGGGAGTAGATGAATGCATGTTCATCTAGGCCCCGATATCTGCATTTTGGTTAACTTGCTTGATTAAGCTCATGAGTTTGACAACATTGTTTTCGTCAAATAATCCGATAACCCCGCTGTCATCTAGCTCCGTAAAAGGAGGTTCCATGAGATCGGCGGTTTCTAGATAACCGTTGGTTACGAAATAACGTATTACAGTGTCCATAAACTTGATCTGCTTGGCCGAAAGGTTAGCTTCGCCAATAAAATTTGTGAAATGAGCCTGTATAGCCTCTTGATCCAAGCCGATAATGGACCGAATAAAAGTTCCTAGCGGCTGATCACCAAATTCTTTTATAAACTCTTCCTTGGACCCCAGTGCCTCCGCTACGAGGTATTGTTCTAACTGCTGTAATTCGAAAGCATTGATCGGTTGATTTTTATGCAATTTGTCGATCACAAGATGATGCTTATTCTTTTTGATAAAGGCGGTTACTCGATCTTTATAACTTTGTAGATTTTTAAAATTTGCGATAATATCATACCCGATAATTTCTTCCTTTAAAAGATTATCATCAAGCTTTGTATAAATAGGTTTAATGTTATTCTCCTCTTTGAGCAAGTGTATTAGATCTCGAATTTCCTTTCGTAGATTTTCAATTTTTGATACTGATGCATCTTGCCAAAAATCTATGGAGGCCATCTCTCTTATGACGATTTCTTTAGCAGCGACAGCAGGTACATTTCGCTTTTTTAATAGTCTCTTTCCTATATCCATAAAGTTCTGGATAAGGACGGTCTGCCGCGGAGATTTATTAATCATTGCTCCTTGCAGTTTATAACTATTTAGATCGAATCGTTTAGCCATTTCATCTATGTCTTCAGTGTAAGGAATAAGATGAGACAGTTCCGTTTCTATAGCAATGATAGCAGATTTATTGAGGTTGTCCCACTTGCTTCTATCTGCAAATTGATGCACTACAGCGAGATGCTTTCTGACCTCATACCGAGCTGTATCCAGCTGCGCTACTTTGGCATGTAGTTGATTGATATATTCCTTTGCTAAAGCTAAATCTTGGTTATTGGCATCCATATTCTCCTGAATAAGGTTAGCAACATGTAATTGTTCCAGAAACAACAGTTGACTTAAAGGTCTTTGGGTATTTGTTTGATAACCGTCCGGATTCTCCTGAAAGAACTCAAGGTTTCGGCAGTAGTCAAATAGTAGGAAGAATTTTTTATCCTCATGGGGTCCAAATAAATCACGACGTAAACGAGTACCCCTTCCTACCATTTGCCAAAACTTAGCATATGATTTTACCGGTTTAAAAAATATGAGATTCAGTACGCTAGGTGCATCGACTCCTGTATCCATCATATCGACCGAAATAGCAATCTGAGGTTCTAGTTCTTCTTTGTCATAACAGAACTTTTCAAGTAAATCTTGCGCTTTGTCATTGTAATTGTCAATGACCCGGCAAAAGTTGCCTCCATATTCGGGATAGTTTTTGTTAAATCGCTCTTCGATAAAAACAGCATGACGATGGTTTCTGGCAAAAATAATCGTTTTGCCGACCTTATCGCCAGAAGCTACTTTTAACCCATTATTCATGAGGTGATCCAAAACAAGATCTACTGTAGGTTCATTAAATAAAAAAGAATTAATCTGAGACGCTCCAACTTCAAATTCCTGAAGGGCTTCATCAGATACCGCGGTCAATCCCAACTTTTCCTCTAATTCGGCCTTATCCTCATCGCTTAAATCTTTGTATTTCACGCCATCCCTTACCATCTGTACAGGGACAGCATACGAGCGTGGCGGTACTAAAAAGCCGTCGTTTACGGCAGTATCTAATTCGTAGGCAAAAGTGGGTATATCATCCTCTAATTGAAAAAATGAATACGTATTTTTATCAAGATTTTTTTTGGGTGTAGCCGTTAACCCAATCAATAAACCATCAAAGTAATCGAAGATAGATTGGTATTTTTGATAAATGGAGCATTTAAATTTAGTGCTACAGCAACCGCCAACCTTACACCAATTGGTAGAACAGTTGACCGCAAAAAACACGCTGACTAACAAGGAACGGCTGATGCATCAACTCAAAGACTCACCCCAGAAACGCTACGAAGATTTTGTATCAAATTACCCCAATATCTACAATCGCATTCCGCTTTATATGATCGCTTCTTACCTAGGTATTTCAAGAAAAACACTGACAAGGGTTAGGGGCGGGAAATAATTAGTCACTTTATCACCATCTACACTCCTGATAAAAAGGTTTATCAAAATAATGATGATAAAAAAGGCTAAATTAACCGTAGTTCAGTTAGCCTCTTCTTACAACGTTGACAATAAAAAACCTTATGGATTGGTAGACCACAAACTAAATTCTTTTACAAAAGCACGTTTTGGCAATTTCAGATGGTGTACGACTAGGGTCGCCAAATCTTCCGGCTGTAATACTTTTTCTTCGTTTCCATCGGTGAAGTTGGCGTTCACCGTCATATCTGTGGCAATGGTACTCGGGTTGATGGTCGATACACGAATGTTGGACTTGCGGCCTTCTTGCATCACACTCTCGGTAAGATTGATCACCGCTGCTTTTGATGCTCCGTAGGCACTCATTTTTGCAGAACCTTTCAAACCTGAGGTAGATGCTATGTTAATGATATCACCACCATTGTTTTTGACCATTTCCGGGAATACCTCGTGGATCATATAATACGTTCCAAATACATTTATTTTGAAAGATTGCTCCCATTGCTCAACTGGCAATTCGTTGATACCTCCTACAGCCAAAACTCCGGCACTATTGATAAGAATATCAATAGTTTCAAAAGTTTCCAAAATACTTTTTACCGTGTCTTGTACACCTGTATAATCTGAGACATCCAAGGCATAAGTTTGCACTTTTACATCGCTGTTAATGGCGCTGATTTCAGCAGCTACCCGTAACAAATCTTTTTCTGTACGACCTGCCAGAGCGATATTGACCCCTTCTTTTGCCAATTCCAAAGCCATCGCTTTACCTAACCCTTTACCAGCACCTGTGATAAGGGCATTCTTATTTTTTAAATCTTGCATATTTCTATTTTATATATCGCAAAATTCTGTTTTTATTTTATTATAAACGACTATTGAGCATTAAAATGTAAATTTGTTCCGTAATAATGAACATAACATGATACAGTCGGTCGAGAAGCTATTTCTCATTATGGATTATATGGTACAAAACGGTAATCGGGTGCGTATACAAGATATTGCATCAGGTTTGGATATGAAAAAATCTACGGTACATAATTTTGTTAAAACCTTGGTGCAGATGGGCTATGCAGATCAAGAGGAACTTTCTACCCGATATTACCTCACAGGCAAAATGCATCACCTCATCCCAACGGAATATTCTACCGCTACACTGAAGACAGACTATCGTCCTATCGTAGAAAAAATAACCGAACTCACCGGTGAAACCGCTTATCTAACCATACAGCTAGGATCCTATATGCGGCACGAACTAAAAAGCGATCCCAAACGCTCTGTACGTATAAGTCTAGAAGTAGGTAAAGAAATGGATGTAATGAATTCGGCTTTGGGCAATGTTTTTATGGCACATTCACCGAGTTTGACCAAACAATTAATGGTTAATCTCATCGAGCCAGAACAAATCAAATTGCAAAAGCAACTCGATAATGTAATAGAAAAAGGCTATGCTGAAGATTATGAACGTTTGGAAAAAGAGATGAATTGCGTAGCGGTACCAATTTATAGTAATAATAAATTATTGGCAGCAATTGGTATTTCAGGCCCATCGTATCGTTTTGGAACTAAAGAAATGCAACAGGGAATACAGATCATTCAATCATTATTAAAGAATAAGGTATCTTAATCTACACGATAATCGTTCTATAGCGTGTATATTGAATGCATCATGCTTATTGTACTGTGACAATTAAAAATGTAACATTGATTATTGTTGAGTAAAGGAAAAGAGTCCTCGCCAATTCCAGGACTCTTTTCCTTTACTCATTTTATCATTTCCCTTTTGTTTGAACCAAAAATCGAAAATTGCAATTAATGTAGCAGATCAGGTCGGAGAAATGTTGTAAGTTTGAAATTAGCTGTTAACGCGATGTGGAGAATGAAGCCTCGTAGACCTTCAAATTCCCTTTGTTGTCTTTCACTTCAAGTTTAAAGTCGTGTCTGCCACTGCTGAGTTCCGGTTCGAAGTCATGCCAGATATGTCTTGTTTTAGGGTCATATTTCATTAAAGCCCATTTCCCGTCAATATAAGCGTCAAAAGTAGCTATACCCGATAGATTGTCACTGATGGTAAAATCGATGGAGCGTTGATTGGAAACATTCTTGCCGTCGGTCAGGTTACGCGCAGTGATATTTGGTGCAATGGTATCGACAGCGATGTAAAAACCACCAAATTCGCGTACGTTGGCTACCACCCAGCCGTTCTCATATTGACCACCTTGTGCTCCGCCATCAGAAGAAACAATCAAGGCTTTGTCATAAAGATTTTCAGACAAGCTGTAGTCTGGTTTGATCATGAGCTTATAAAATCCGAACACCGGTGTATAAGCGTTGTGGATATAGTGCATTGCCGAGTAGCCTTTTGCAGGTTTTGCTCCCTGCGAATAATTGAAGTAAAGGTCGTCATACAATATATTTTTGCTCATATAAACCCGAGCATTCTCCGCTTCATATTTGTTTTCATCGGCATAGTGAAACATTTTAAGCCCCTTCGCATTTGGGCGGCTGATGGAAAGTGAAGGGTTATTCTGCACCTTAAAATTCAATTCACTCGTATTCCCTTGAACATCCTTAACCACATATTTTACCTCATGCACCTCATTGTCTTTCAACGTGATTTTACCGAGGTTATCCAAGTTTTTGAAGATGTTGATCGGATTGTTAGGATCTTTGAAGCTCTTTTGCACGCGTACCCCTGATTTTTTTAAATAAGGGTAGTCTACGTAAGACTGGATCGCACGGGTCTGATCAAAAGGAATGGATTCGAACAGTACCGTGCTGATGTTTTTATTGTCTAAAAATAGTTCAATCGAATATACACCATATGTAAAAGAGATTCCTCTCCGTTTATCAACGGTGTTGATTCCCAATCCAAAGGTACCATTCACAGGTATCGGCGCGGTACTCGCTAAGCTATAGGTACCATTGCCAGCCGACTTGATCGTCTGATGTCTTCGAGGTGTATTTTCGTCGAATATTTCGGAACCCAAATCGTAGACCGTCATACCGCGGATAATCGGTTTGACACCGTCTGGAAACAACAGTCCAAACAATTGCGGATTGAGCGGCAATTGTGCTTTTGTATCCCGGATTTCGAAATGAAGATGTGGGCCAGCTGAACCACCGGTATTGCCCGAATTTGCAATAAACTCACCTTTTTTCACCGGGACCTGATTTGGTTTGAGGAATACATCGACATCAAAACGTTTCTGCTTGTACTGCTCATCTTTGATGATTTTAGCAAGATCTGAATTGAAACTCTCTAAGTGCATGTATACCGAGGTGTAACCATTGGGGTGATCAATGTAAACATAATTACCACCACCACCTATCTGTACCCTGACGCGGGATACAAAACCTTCCGCCGCTGCATGCACAGGAATATTGATGCGTTGTTGTGTGCGGTAATCGTCTCCGCCATGAAAATGCGTCGCGCGCAATTCGCCAAACGATCCCGAAGCCTGTGGAGGAATATCCATGGGGCGTACAAAATAATTTTGTGGATAATTGCGACTTTTGATAATATCTTGCCCTTGGCTTAGGCCTGCCGTACAAGTGAGGAAGGCCAGTAATGCTATTCTTTTTGTTGTCATAAGATGTCCGAGCTTATTTAATTTTACAGCTAAACATCTTCTGTTCGCCGATGAAACCTTCCAATAAATCGCCGATGGCTACAGATCCGACACCAACTGGAGTTCCGGTGTAAATGAGGTCACCTTTGCGGAGGGTAATAAATTTGGAGGTATATACAATCAGATCTTCGTAGGAAAATATCATATCCTTGGTATTTCCCTGCTGGACTGTTTGTCCATTTTGCTGCAGGGAGAACTCAATCGAGTTCACATCTGCAAGCTCTCCTTTAGGAATCAAGTTGCTGATCACTGCAGAATGGTCAAATGCTTTTGCCAATTCCCAGGGAAGGCTTTTCGCTTTAAGTTCCTGCTGTACATCTCTGGCGGTGAAGTCAATGCCCAGACCAATGGCATCATAATACGTTGACGCAAATTTGGGCGTGACATGCTTTCCTTCTTTACAGACCCGGAGGACAACTTCGGTTTCGAACTGAATGTTTTTGGAGAATTCGGGGTAATAGAAATCTTTGTTATCCTTTAATACCGCAGTATCGGGTTTTAAAAATATAATGGGATTTTCTGGGACTGGATTATTGAGTTCTTTCGCGTGGTCGATGTAATTGCGACCGATTGCAATTATTTTCATGATATAAATTTTTAAGGCAATGAAGCTTTCAGATTTCTTGGCAAGCGCTTTAGCTCGACGTTCATCGCGAGTATGTTTGAAGCCAGATCCAAAGATGGCTCCGCTTTTTATGTGAGCGTCTTACACGTGGCGGAGACATATAACTTCCATGAAGATCATATGACTATCTTCCTAAAGCTTGTTGCGGACTTATACCCAGTAAACCTGTGTTTTCGCTTGCCACAACAAACTTAGCAAATGTCCGATGGTTATCCAAAAATGAAGAGAAGCAAGTCCATTTTAATTTAAATTAAGATTGCTATTTATATAGGTTTTAGTTAGGTTTTGTTTAGGTTTTAGTTAGGTATAATATAGGTTATACCTAATTAAGACCTAAACTATATCTAACCTAATAATAAGTTATACCTAACTTAATTCAAACATAAATCCAAATCAATTGTTAGGAGGTTGTTATTAAGATGATATTAAACAAAAAACTTAAAATATGGCTATATTAGAAGATGGTCCAAATGGTGGTTTCCGGGGTAAAGTTGGATCGATATATGGATACAATCGTATGGGGCAATGGATTATTCGGGGTGCAAGGAGGAAAAGTAGTAAACCTCCGACTGAAGCTCAGCGATTACATCGCCAAAAAATGAAGGCTGTCGGAAAATTTTGTGCAGAGAACAAAGCTGTCTTTGATTTTGGCTATGAGTTAAAAAAAGAAAATGGATCTAAATATGGTGCATTTCAGCTTGCGCAAAAGCATGTTTTCAATGATGTGTTGGCTTTTGATACTGACTATAATCCCGTCGTGAATTTTGAAAATTTGAACGTGTTTGTGGGGGATTTAATACCGCCTGAGGGTACTAAGGTGAGTGTGAGTGAAGGACGTATATTTTTGGAATGGATACCAAACCCAGCGTATGATGATGAAATTTATAAGTTAAATCTAGCATGTGTTAGCTTAAATGATTTCTGTTCCTTAAAACCAGCAGTTGCATCTGCTAAGGATGGTCAATGTTTCGTCAATGTACCAGTTGAATTAAATCAGAAAGCTGATTATCATGTCTACATCGGGTTTTGGGATACCTATCATGGTGCATTCTCAAATTCGACCTATTGTGGCGTCATTTAATAGGATTTTTCCACCTACTTGTGTATCTTTAACACTATGAATAAAATACAGGCGGTATTGTTCGATCTAGACGGTACGTTAATTGATTCGGAATATTTCTATTTCAAAAATTGGGCACCTATATTAAAACAGGAATTTAACCTTCAGATCAGCTATGAAGATTGGATTCGCGATTTTGCTGGACATACTTTAGCACATAATGTCAAGCGTCTTACCGAGGACTATGGCTACGACGTGACGGAAGAACATATGTGGAAGCGTACACGTGCGGCTTATGCCGATTCTAACATGAGCGATATTGAATTGATGCCTGGAGCACGAGAAATTTTAGCTTTTTTGAAAGCAGAAGATATCCGTATTGGGCTGGTGACCTCAAGTTATAGAAGCACTGTCGATACTGTTTTGGGCAAACATGAGCTTTTGGATTATTTTGAGTTTTTTGTCACGCGTGAGTGTGTGGAGTTGCCAAAGCCCGATCCTGAACCTTATCGTTTGGCATTGACAAATCTGGATCTACCAGCTGACCGCTGTGTGGCTATCGAGGATACATCGACAGGAAGTACATCGGCATTGGGAGCAGGCTTACAGTTGATTGCAGTTACGAAGCAAGAGGTAGAACGTGCTAGACTAACAGCTGTTGAGAACATTGTGGAAAACTTATTCGAGGCGAAAGCCCTGTTGGCGCAATGGATTTGAGGGTTGTAAAATAATTTAATCGTTTTAGCATTTGTATTTTTATTCGTATATATGTAATATTACCGAAATGTAAAGGGAACTCTGAATTATGAACCGTAGAACCGCAATAAAGCAATTTTTCATTATAGCTGGCGGACTGACAATTTTGTCGTCCTGTCTGAATGATGGAGGTGCATCAATTGTATTGAATAAGCTGAAGATTTCGGCAGAAGATGAGCAATTTTTGGGCGATCTGGCTGACATCCTGATTCCGAAATCGGATACACCAGGAGGGAAGGATCTGAACTTACATCTTTTCGTCATTAAAATGGTCGATGACTGTGAGTCGCCAGAAAATCAGGCTAAATTTGTCGCTGGTTTCAACAAGTTGCGGAAACAGTTGAATTTAAAAAATAGCAAAGAGACGGAGACCACTTTGGCGGGGTTAAAAGACAAAACCGACGAGAAGGCTTTTTTTGAGACCTTCAAATCGCGTGCAATTCAGGGGTATATGAACTCAGAATACGTGATGAAGAATAAGGTGATCTATAAACTTATTCCGGGTCCGTACAATGGTGCGGTAAAAGTTAAGGCATAAATAGCACATGGCAAATCTAAATATTGACAGTGAAAAAAACAGAACCTACGATGCAATCGTGATCGGTTCGGGAATTAGTGGCGGTTGGTCCGCAAAAGAGTTGTGCGAGAAGGGATTGAAAACATTGGTTTTGGAACGTGGACGTGATGTACAACATATCAAGGATTACCCAACCACCAATATGATGCCTTGGGAGTTTGAACATCGGAACGAAATGCCTTTCAAAGTAAAAGAAGAGAATCCGATTGTCAGCAAATGTTATGCATTCCATGAGGATGCGGCCCATTTTTTTGTAAAAGACAAGGAACATCCTTATATTCAGGAGAAACCTTTTGACTGGATCAGAGGCTATCAGGTTGGCGGCAAGTCGTTATTATGGGCGAGACAAACGCAACGTTGGTCTGACTTTGATTTCGAAGGGCCGGCTAGAGATGGTTTTGCAGTAGATTGGCCCATCCGTTATGCTGATTTAGCCCCTTGGTACGCTTATGTCGAAAAATTTGCCGGTATTGCAGGAAATCACGATGGACTTCCTGAATTGCCGGACGGCGAGTTTTTGCCAGGGTACCCCTTAAATATTGTCGAGAAGTATTTTAAAGAAAGCGTCCAAAAGAAATTTCCGGAGCGGAAAGTTATTTCAGCACGTTGTGCCCACTTATCCAAACCAAATCAGATTCACATCGAACAAGGACGTGTACAGTGTCAGAATCGCGTACTTTGTCAGCGAGGATGTCCTTTTGGTGGATATTTCAGTTCCAATGCAACGACAATTCCTTGGGCTGCGAAGACTGGGAATATGACCTTACGTCCATTTTCGGTTGTTCATTCAATCCTCTATGATGAACAAAAAGGAAAGGCAGTGGGTGTACGTGTTATTGATACCAATACAAAAGAGGAAATTGATTTTTATGCCAAGTTGATTTTTGTCAATGCGGCGGCAATCAATACGAATTTAATCTTATTGAATTCTAAATCCAACCGTTTTCCAAATGGTTTGGGCAATGATAGTGGTGTGTTAGGAAAATATGTTGCCTTTCACAACTATAGTGCACGCATCTACGCGGAGTATGAAGGGATGTTGGATTTTACGGCCGAAGGACGGAATCCCGCAGGTGGAGGGTATATTCCACGCTTCAGAAACTTGCACAAACAGGAAACGGACTTTTTAAGAGGTTATGCCGCCGGTTTCGGTGCTTCACGTAGTAAAGAATCTGATCGTTCGGGTTTAGGGTTAGATCTGAAGAACAATTTGTTGAATCCTAAATTAGGTGTTTGGCAGGTTGGATCTCACATGATGGGTGAAACAATACCAAAAGAATCGGGAATGGTTTCATTGGATAGCAGTAAGAAAGATGACTGGGGTATTCCGTTGTTAAAAATTGCTGTCGATTATGATGAGAACGATGAAAAAATGAAAAAGGATTACATTGCCGTCATGACGGAGATGTTTACGGATGCTGGTTTCACAAACATTCGGCCAGATACACACTGGCAGGCTCCAGGTTTGGATATCCATGAAATGGGCGGAGCACGTATGGGACACGATCCGAAAACTTCGGTATTGAATAAATGGAATCAGATGCATGCTGTGAAAAACGTTTTTGTCACAGATGGTGCAAGTATGACCTCCACATCAACACAAAATCCTTCATTGACCTATATGGCATTTTCGGCTCGATCTGTCGATTATGCGATTAGCGAGATGAAGAAAGGAAATATTTAGTTTACAGGGGAAAGGTTTTGAAAATAAATCTTTCCTCTGTAAAATTAAAGTGCTATCTTTCCACCCGAATAGCACGCTAAAACCAAGAAAGAATAACCAAAAAGGAAAACAATAACGAATAAACAATTAATGAACAAATAAGTAATCAAAAAAAAGCAATTAAAAAACCAAAATAGGGAAACCAAAAAATTTTACAACAAAAGCAAAAGCGATTTAGCAGACTTTATTGCAAATTCTATGCGGCAATAATACCATAGACATTTGAACCCAGACGTTTTCTGTTAAGTGAAAGCAATGGAATATAGCAGGCAATTTTAAGAAAGCAGATCGATTTTAAAACGATCAATTAAGGGAAACTAAATTAAACTAGGCGTTCTAAGCATCTTTTTGCTAAAACGTTTTTATAAACCAAATCACTATTATAAATAATTAATAGACTGCCAGATTTAATCTATTACGATAGAGATGGGGATCAGGTATTCGTATTAATTATTGAAGATGATACTAATTAAACATGACCGTTTAAGCTTATCAAAGCTAAAACGTTTTATAAACCAAAATCACTAATTATATGAGCAGAATCGATTTAGAATCATTTGCCCGCTTAACGAAAAATACCAAGCTGTTTTTTTCGTTGGCTATTATCGCAGGGACGATACATCAGGCAAATGCGCATGTCATCGCCAAGAGGGAAGATCCAAAAGAGACCTTTACCCATAAGGTCGCTAAGTTTCAGGGTTTAATTAAAGGAAAGGTACAGGATGCAAAGACTGGAGAAGGGATCTCCGGTGTTTCGGTTACCGTCAAGGGATCAGCAAAAGGTACAACATCGGATGGCCAAGGTAATTTTGCCCTGCAAGCCAAGATAGGAGATGTCCTGGTCGTGTCGTCCATTGGTTATCGAACAAACGAAGTCAAAGTAATAGGAAATGCCCCGATTGATATTCGACTATCCGCGACAGAAGACCAATTGGAGGAGGTTATTGTTGTCGGTTATGGTACGCAAAAGAAAAGTGAAGTGACTTCAGCAGTGGCCTCTGTAAAAGAAAAGGATTTCAATCAAGGTGGTATGCGCAACCCAATGGATCTGGTGCAAGGTAAAGTTGCCGGGCTAAACGTGACGAGAACCCAGGGCAGTAATCCAAATGCTGGTTCAGATATCCAATTGCGGGGTATGGCCTCCATGAAAGGCGGAAACTCCCCGCTGATTGTCATTGATGGCATTCCTGGTGGAAATCTAGATTTGATCAAGCAAGGAGATATTGAATCCATAGACGTGTTAAAGGACGGATCTGCAGCGGCTATTTATGGGACGCGGGGTAATGGTGGTGTAATTTTAGTAACCACTAAAAAAGGCAAATCTGGAGAACCACGATTTGAATATTATACCTATGGTCAACATGAGTCTGTCGCAAAGAAACCTTCGATGCTGAGTGCGCAGCAATTTAGAGATTATGTGGTCAACGGACAGAATAAACCTGATCTTGACCTTGGCGCTTCAACAGATTTGTATGACGAATTGATCAATAAAGGTAATTTCTCAACATTCCATAATTTTGTTGCCAGCGGTGGTGGCGATAAATCCAACTACCGTGCTTCAATTAACTATGAAAATGCCGAAGGCATTGCTAAACAGAATGGACGTCAGCAATTTGGCGGTCGTGTCAATTTTTCGCAAACTGGATTAAAAGATCGATTGACTTTCTCCGGTAATATTGCTGCCAATTTCAATAAAGCAGATCTTTTGGGTGGAAAAACGGAATATTTCGAACAGGCAATCCAGCGTAATCCAACTGCTCCACTATACAATCCCGATGGAAGTTTTTACCAAACCCAGGGTTATAATAATTTTAATCCGCTGGATCGTATGGCCAACCGTGTAGATCAACGCAATCAGGAAACTTTTTCGGGAGACGCACGTATGAAACTCAAGATTATAGAACCATTGAGCATCTCAGCCTTCGGATCCTATCTTAGAAATAATTGGAACGATCGTCAATTTCGTTCGATAAAAGATTGGGACCAACGCCAAAATTCTGAGTATCAGGGTATGGGCTATGCTTGGAAAAGAAATGAGTTGAATTGGTCCAAGACCTTTGAAACAACAATTGATTACAACCAGACATTCAACGACAAGCATAATATAACGGGTTTACTCGGTTACAGTTTTCAATATAATGGTTATGAGCGGTTTGAGATGTCCAATAATGGTTTTACAACAGACGCTTTTCAAGATTGGGACATGGGAAGTGGTACGGCTCTGACAAATACCAAATTGCCAAGACCATCGATGGGCTCATTTAAGGAAGACAATAAATTGATTGCTTTTTTTGGACGGGTAAATTATAATTATGACCAAAAGTATTTTGTGAGTGCAATTCTTCGCCGAGAGGGATCTTCGCGATTTGGTGCTAATCATAAATGGGGTAATTTCCCTGCCATTTCTGCGGGATGGACCATTACAAACGAAGACTTTTTCTCCAATAAAGACCTTGTCAACAATCTGAAGCTCCGTGTGGGGTATGGGGTAACCGGTAATCAGGGCTTCCCAAATTACAATTCGTTGATCTTGTTGGGAACAGGTGGGGTATATCCGCAGGATGGCATCTATTATCAAACGTATGGACCGACACAGAACCCCAATCCCGACTTAAAATGGGAACAAAAAGCCGAATTGAATATCGGGCTCGATTTTGGTTTGTGGAATAACCGACTAACAGGGTCTCTAGATGTCTATAATCGTAAAACCAAAGATTTATTATACCAATATAAGGCGCAACAGCCAGCCTATGTGAGTACAAACATTTGGTACAATGTAGGCGAGGTTTCGAATAAAGGTGTTGAGTTGCAATTGTCTGGAGTTCCAATTCAAAAAGAAGATTTTAAATGGACGGTGGATTTTGCGGGAAGTTATCAAAAGAATAAACTCGTTACCATGTCCAATGATATCTTTAAGAGTAATTGGATGACTTTTGGCGGTCTGCCCTCTCCAGGTAATCTCGGAGATGCCATTCGTCTTGAAGAAGGCGGTGAAATTGGTTCCTTCTATGGAAAACGTTATGCGGGTCTGAATGATGCTGGAGAATGGCTCTTCTATAAAGCTGACGGCTCCAAGGCTACCATTGCGGATATAAATGATAATGATCGCGCCTATATTGGAAATGGTGTTCCCAAATTCAATGCGTCGCTAGGTAACCGGTTTGCCTATAAGGGCTTCGATCTGACCGTATTTTTCAGAGGGAAATTTAAGTATGATATTTTAAATACAGCGGATATGTTCTTTGGTAATCAAAAATGGTTGCCTAATAATGTTTTCGAAAGTGCTTTTACTAAACATGCCGACCTTAAACAGGATCCACAGTATTCGGATTACTACCTTGAGAATGGAAGTTTTGTGAAACTGGATAATATTACATTGGGATATAACTTTAAACTAAAGACTGATTATATCAAAAGTCTATATGTATATGCGACAGGGAGAAATATCGCAACCATGACCAAATATACGGGGATTGATCCAGAGTTGCAGGATACAGGTTTTGAAGCAGGGATTGATTCGCGCAGTTTCTATCCAAGAACAAGATCTTGGACAATTGGTTTAAATGTTGGATTTTAAAATAGTAAGGTTATGAAAAAAACAAATAAATATTTATTCGCCATCCTGAGCACTGTTACCTTAGGTATCTCTTTTAGTTCCTGCACCAAGTTGGATGAGACAGTGTATAGTAAGATCAAGGATGATAATTTTTATAAGAATAAACGGGAGGTTATGCAAGCTGCGCTCCGCCCTTTTACACATATGCAGGCCTGGCTTGCACCTACAGGTGGAAATGGCTTTTATTATCATTCCGAATTAAGTGCCGATCAGGTGGCCTGGCCGCAAAAGGGACGCCATGGATATGACGGTGGAGACCATATCCGGCAGCACTATCATACCTGGACAAGCAATGAAAGCCGAATGCGTGGGGCCTGGGAGTTGATGTGGGGCGGCGTTGGCTATGTCAATAATGCTATTCAGGATATTGAGAAATTGGATATCACTAAAATCGCTGATCTGACGGAGGAAGAGCGCTCTCAAATACTTGTGCAATTAAAAGTAATGCGGGCATTTCACTACATTAAGATAATGGATCTTTGGGGCAACGTTCCCATCGTGACAAAGGTAGCCGATCCAATTAACCCTGAAACCAGACCGAGAACAGAGGTCTTTGCATTTGTACAAAAGGAGCTGGAAGAAAATGTTGGGAAATTACCTAAAACTTCAGCAAGTAATATTGGTCAAGTGTCTATGGCTGCTGGTTATGCCATGCTGGCCGAACTCTATCTTAATGCAGAGAAATGGTCGGGTAAAGCGATGAATGATGAATGTATCGCTGCTTGTGACAAAATCATTTCCGGGCAAGCTGGCGGTATCGGAGGAGCTCCTAAATTGAGCACTGATTTGAACGCATTGTTCAGTAACACCAATTCGGCGAATCCCGAATCGCTATTTCAGTTTCAGTACAGCCGGCAGGCAGGTTTTACATTTGACTGGTCGGGCTTCTATATGAGCTACGACTATATGAAGGAAGTGCTCAAAGTTGGCTACGGAGGATGGAACGCATTTGTCGTTATCCCTACTGCGTTTAATGCCTATGCTGAAAATGATTTGCGAAAGAAAGAATGGTTTTTGTTTGGCCCACAATACAAATACGGCACGACCACACCTGTATTGGGCACAGAGGAGTATTCGGGCAAACCGCTCGTATTTGTCAATTCGATACGCCGTGAAAGCGAAGGTGATAAAACTTCAGAAGGTGGTATGACAAAAGGAGAGGAGAATTCTGGAGCTCGTTTTAATAAATATAAATCAGGTACCTTGGACGATGCCAACTATTGGGAAAATGATTATATTATTTATCGTTTAACGGAGATCTATTTCGATAAAGCTGAAGCACTTATGCGTAAGAATGGTGGAAAAGCCAGTAGTGAGGCTGTGGAGTTGGTCAATGAATCCAGAAAAAGAGCATTTAGTAAGGCTGACTGGCCTATGGCGCAGTATACTGTCGCTACATTGACGCTGGATGAATTACTGGCGGAACGGGGACGTGAATTTATTTTTGAAGGAAAGCGCCGGACAGATCTAATCCGATTCGGAAAATATATATCCGGATCTTGGTGGGATCATAAAGCTACGAACGATAAGAATAAAGAACTATATGCGGTACCGATGGATCAATTGGCAATCAATCCCAATTTAAAACAAAACCCTGGTTATTAATGTTCAGGAATAGTAGATGCCGTATAGGTATCTACTATTCTTTTACCTAAAACACATGAAAAGATATTTTACGTTGTTTCTTTTGAACTTTATTGGTGTAACCTTATTTGCACAGAAAAATAATTTTCAGAACTATGCTATCCAAACTTTAGATAGCATCTATAGCAAGTTTGGAAATACCAAGAATCAGCTCTTGGCTGAAAAATATCCCTTTGATGAAAACTTTAAAGCTGATTATCTGGATAATAATCAACAGGCAGCGCAGCAAAAGAAATATGCTTATCTATGGCCTTTCTCGGGTAGTTTCTCGGCTGTAAATGCCTTGATGGAATTGCCAAAAACAAAAAAGGCATTTCAGTTCATACTTGACAAAAAAGTCCTGGTTGGGCTACAGGAATATAGGGATGAAAGTCGGTCGCCGGTTGGTTATGCTTCTTATTTAAATACAGCTCCTCCCTCGGATCGTTTTTATGACGATAATATCTGGTTGGGTATCGATTTTACCGATAGCTATATCCATACAAAAAAAATAAACTACCTGTCTTCGGCCAAAGAGATCTGGAATTTTGTAAAGAGTGGGGAGGATGATAAACTCGGCGGTGGCATTTATTGGTGTGAACAGAAAAAGGAATCTAAAAATACCTGTTCGAATGCACCAGCAAGTGTATTTGCACTTAAGTTATTTATGGCAACCAATGATAGGTCCTATCTGCAAGAAGGGGAACGTCTTTATGAATGGACAAAAAGAAATCTTCAGGATCCCGAAGATAAGTTATACTGGGACAATATGCAGCTCAATGGAAAGATTGGAAAAGCTAAGTTTTCGTACAACGCCGGACAAATGTTGCAGGCAGCAGCCCTGCTTTATAAGTTAACGAAAAATAAACGGTACCTTGAGGATGCACAACAGCTGGCTGAGGCCTGTCTAGGCTATTTTTTCGAAACGGATGCGAAATTGAATTTCCCAAAATTGAAAAATAGCAATTTGTGGTTTCATGCCGTAATGATGCGTGGTTACATCGAGCTCGCTGTAGTGAATGGCGACCAAAAGTACCTCACAGTGTTTGCGAAAAATCTTGAATTTGCCTGGCAGCATATGCGCGATCAAGCAGGGCTTTTCAGTCCAGACTGGACCCTGAAGGATCAGCATAAATCGAAATGGCTGCTCGATCAGTGTGCTTTTGTCGAAATGTACGCACGGTTGGCAAAAGCTGGGTATTAAAATCGATGTAAAACGGTATAAGGTTAAGACGCTGAAAATAATTTTTCAGCGTCTTTTTTTTGTTCTGTAACATATTGGTTAGAGAGATTAAATAATGTTTACTTAACATAATAGATGCTGTAAAATTTCTATTTGAACACCACCGTGGATATCATAAAAAAGGAGAAACCGACGATTACTTTTGTGCATTTCGACCAACCTGATGGCGTAGGCCATAATATCGGGCATAATACACCGGAATACTATGCCGAACTAAAACAGGTCGACAGACGTATTGGTACCTTGCAGCAAGCTGTAAAAGATGGGGGAATAGCAGACGAAACAATTTTTGTTATTGTTGCGGATCATGGTGGTACCGGAAAAGGACACGGTGGTAAATCGCTGGCCGAGGTGGAGATTTCTTGGGTAATGACCTGACCAGGTGTGCCAAAAGGAAAAGAAATCAAGGAAACTTTGATGATTTATGATATCGCGCCTACGTTAACTTGGTTGCTTGGTGCACCGCTTGATGCCGCTTGGCGCGGACAGGCAATCAAAGCATTCCAACAATAGTTGTTTCCCGTCAAACAAAAAGCCCCAAAGNNCTTTGGGGCTTTTTGTTTGACGAATCGTCAATATTATATATCTACGACCACATCCATTTTGAAGTCGTCATCTTTTAGATGGACAATTTCCGTTGCTTTTTCGTAGTTAGTTGATTTCTTGGAGAAGAAGTCATGTTGTGTCGTTTCAGTATTCAAACCATTCAATACGATTGGGTTGACTTGTTTTACTTCGAAGATCGGATCAAAGCCCAAATTCATCAATGCTTTGTTGGCATTATAGCGAACATATTCTTTTACTTCAGCTGTCAAACCAACTTCAGTATAGATCTCTTCTGTATATTTCAGCTCATTTTCATACAAATTGTAAAGCAAGGCCAAGAAACGAGCTTTTACCTGATCTTGATTTTTTAATTTTTTGAATTGATCTTGGGCTATTAATCCAACGAATACACCGTGAATGGATTCGTCTGCGATAATTTTCTTAATGATATCGGCAGAAGCAACCATTTCACCTTGTCCACATAACCATAATGGCAAGAAGAATCCTGAATAAAATAAGAATGACTCCAATAATACAGATGCAGCCATCGCCATATAAATCTCCTCGTCCGAAGCATCTTCTTTATCGATTGCGCGGTAGTAACCATCAATCGTTTCTGCTTTGTATTGAAGATATTTATTTTGTTGAACCCATTCGAAAATGTCGTTTATTTCGGCGGTTGTAGAAACTGTCGTGAAAATAGTGGAATACGATTTTGCGTGGATAGCTTCCATCATACACATATAGGACAATACAGCTTTATTCTGTAATGTATCGATATGATCGATGATTTTAGGCATACCTGTGTGGCTTTGAAGGGTATCCAATAAGGTTAATCCTCCTAAAGCTTTTTTATACGCATCTTTCATTTCTGGGCTGATACGTTTCCAGCTATCGATATCTTTTGAAGGAATGTATTCCGTATCGATCCAGAATTGACGGATATTTTGTTCCCAGAACATCAATACATAATCGTTCTCAGGGGTATTCCAGTTGACAGCTTTATATGTTTTACTCATTTTTAGTTTAAAGTATTAGGCATTTATTATCACGTATTTGGATTGTTGATTTTAGATAAGCCAAAAGCCGCCAATGGCGTAGGCAACTTTTGACTTTCTCCCATTATATATCCAAATACTAAAATCTCAAAATTAAGCTGAACAAGAGACACATTCGTCGATGGTCGATTTTCTTGTCCGTGTATAATAAAGGGATTTCAACCCCAATTTATGTGCATAGATATAATATCTAGACAAATCTCTTGTCGAATCCTTTGAGTTTGTATGCAAAATTGTAGATACACCTTGATCAATATGGCGTTGGATAACCGAGATCAATTTTAAGACCTTGAATTGATCCATATCATAAGCCGATTTGAAATAGAAATAATTATCGTTTGTCAAGTATGGCATTGGATAGTAAGTTGTACTATCTCCATACTCACGTACCTCAATGATATCGACGATTGGCATAACTGATGCGGTTGCATTCATGATATACGAAGTCGATTGATTTGGAGCAATAGCCAAGCGGTAAGCATGATAAATACCATGTTCTTTGATTTTCGCTTTTAATTCCAACCAATCTTCGACTGTTGGAATATGTATTCCTTCAAATAACTCCGTTACCTTAGCTGTTTTAGGCATGTAATCGCGGTTTATGTAATTGTTGAAATACGTACCATCGGCATAGGCTGATTTTTCAAATCCAACAAATGTTTTACCACGTTCTTTGGCAATTTCCATCGATGCTTCCAATGAATAATAGTTCATCATCATAAAGAAAGTATTGGCAAAATCCAGTGCTTCGTTAGATTCATACATGATGAAGCTTTTTGCAAGGTAACCATGGAGGTTCATTGCACCTAGCCCTACAGAATGCAACTCGCGGTTTGCTTTTGCAATAGATGGAACCATATCGATATTGGTCACGTCTGTAACGACAGTCAAAGCGCGCATAGCCGTTTTTACGGTCTCTTTGATACGTTTGTTGTCCATTACAGTCGCGATATTTAAGGAGCCTAAGTTACAGGAGATACCATAACGGATCGTGTCCTGTTTGCCATAGATCTCAATATCGGATACTTGAGATACTTGCATGATTTCAGTACACAAGTTCGAGAATTTCACTTGACCGATTTCATTCAATGCATGGACACGGTTGGTGTTCTCTTTGAAGAAAATATAAGGATATCCTGATTCTTTTTGTGTCTGAGCAATTTTAACTAAAAGGTGACGAGCATTGATTTTTTTCTTTTTCACGTTTGGATTCGTGATCAATTCGTCGTACATTTTGTCCATATCCATCTCATCCAAGAATTGTCCATACTCTTGCATCACCGTATGTGGGTAGATCAAATAGCATGGTTCATCTTTTTCTGCCAATTCCATGAATTTATCGGGAACGATGATACCGATCGACAATGATTTGATACGTACTTTCTCGTCAACGTTGATTTTTTTACAATCTAAAAATTCTTCGATGTCAGAGTGGAAAATATTGAGGTATACTGCACCAGCACCCGGACGTTGTCCCAACTGGTTAGCATATGAGAATGTATCTTCCATAATCTTCATGATTGGAAGTACACCGCCGGCACGGCCTTCAACACCTTTGATAGCTTCTCCGCGAGCACGGATTTTAGAGATATTGAACGATACACCACCGCCGATAGAAGACAACTTCATGGCGGAATCAACAGCGTAACCGATACCATTTAAGTTGTCGCCGATTTCATCCAAGAAACAAGATACCAATTCACCCGAGCGTTTCTTTCCTGCATTCAAGAATGTAGGGGTCGCTGGCTGATATTCTTGATTGATCATGATTTCTGCGTACTCAATTGCTTTTTGAACACCCTCTTCTCTTGCTAAGAACAAGGAAACAGCAACTACACGGTCTTCATAACGCTCTAAAAACTTCTCGCCAGAGTCATCACGTAAAGCGTAGCTCTGGAAGAATTTGAATGCCGCCATAAAAGATTCGAAACGGAATTTTTTCGCATAGACATAGTTGAATACCGTTTCCATTTCTTCAAATGTAAACCATTGGTAAAAGTCAATATAATAGTTGTTTTCTACCAAATAGTCTATTTTTTCTTTTAATGTATAAAAGAACACGGTGTTCTTATTTACATATTCCAAGAAATATGCACGAACCGCTTCCTTATCTTTATGTAAGCTGAATTCGTCATCATGCTTAATCATGATTTCATTATTAAGCAATATCCAGTTTTTTGCTACTTCGTTTGCTACCATCGCAAAAGTTCTTTAAGATGTCAATAAATTGATTAATATCTTCCATTGTTCCGGACAGTTCAAATTTGAACGCCAGTGGAATGTCGAAATCCTGTGAAATGCGATCAGCTGCTAGACCAAAATTCGGTCCCCAGTTGCGGTTGCCACTGGAAGTAACAGAATAGATATTTTTAGCTTCGCGTTTCATGAATTCTTTTGTGTTTTCGGGCACTTGTCCAAAATTTGTGGTGAAAGTGACCAAATGACCAGGGGCTTTTACCGTTAAATCGGCGGTGATCTTATGGATTTGCCAACCCGTTATCTGCGCTACTTTATCCATAAAACGTTGTACGTTCCCCGTTCTGGAATCATAATAAATGTGTATCATGTCACTGTTTAATTTTAATGATACGCTGAATTTATTAAAGTGCAATGGCAGCCAATTCCTCTGGTTTAAAGCCAATGATACGGTGTTGAATCTCTTCATTTTCCAACACAATTACCGTAGGAACTGTGCGGATTTTGAATCTTGCGGCCAAGTCTGGTTCATCAAAAGGATTAACCGTTTCATATTGGATACCTTTTTGATCCAAATAAGCCGATACTTGCGCACAAGGAGCACAATCGTTTTTCTCAAATTTGATAATTCTTGCCATGTTTACTTGTTTATTTTTTTATTCCAATCTTTATAGAAAAACTCGGTACGAAGTTAATGGTATCAATTTTAATCGGGGAGACCAGATTGAAGGTTAATCTAGCCATTAAAAATAGACAATTCGTCAAAAAGAAAAGTCTGTGTTTCGATACTTAAAAACTTCGTTGAGTTGCCAATTCTTTCATTAGCTTAACAAATATCTTATATTTTCTTTCGATGCGGTAGTTTGACTTTTCCACATTTTGGGCAAAAGTTTGTCAGAGAATGCGTTTGCTGCAGATTAGTGTTTGTAAGTTGTTGTTTTTCTGTGTTTTATAAATGTGGATAACTTTAAATTCGTAATTTTTACCACTATTTTACAAATGATTTAAGTTTAATTTTACTGTCATAAAAAAGCTACAAAACTTGCTTTTTTATGAAATTTTTATTATCTTATTTTGCCCTAATTTGAAAAATAAATTTATGAAGAAACTATTCTATGGTCTCTTGCTTCTAACGTCGCTACAGACGCAAGCGCAGGAAAACATTACCTTTCAAAAACCCTCTACTGAAATTTTGGCCTTAGCCGATTATGTGCGCCCCCCTCAGATAAAAATTTCTAGCGATAGAAATTGGATGTTATTTACGTTCCGGTCTACGTATAAAAGCCTGGCAGACTTAGGCCAGGAAGAAATGAAACTGGCGGGATTGCGGATTAATCCAAAGACCAACATGGAAAGTTCGACAATCTTTTTCGATAAGATTGCCTTGAAAAAAATAGGACAAAATATGGAATTTTCCGACTTCACGGGAATGCCCGAAAAAGCGGCGATGGCCAATTTTGTGTTCTCTCCAGACAATAAGCGTTTGGCATTTAGCAATACAAATGAAAGCGGAACTGCCTTATTTGTCATTGATCTTGCAACGCGAAATGTCAAACAGTTGACTGCTTACAATTTGAACGGAACATTGACAGCACCATTTCAGTGGCTGAGAAATTCTTCCGGTTTAATAATAACAAGTCTGCCAAAGGATAGGGCGGCACTGTTGGATCCTTCAAAAGATTTGCCGACAGGACCTATTGTCTCAACAAGTGATGGGAAGGTATCCCAATTGAGGACATACCAAGACCTGCTTAAAAATCCGCAGGATGAAGTGAATTTTGAAACATTGGTACAATCCAACCTTGAACTTGTAGATCTGGACGGCAAGATTTCTTCCTTTAAAGATAAAGCCATTTATACAGGGATCAGCTTCTCACCGGATGGAGAATATGTGATGGTCACGACCATTACAAAACCTTATTCCTACGTAGTTCCGGTTTCGTCTTTTCCACAGCAGGTTCGAATTTATGATCGGTCGGGCAAGGAAATAGCGCTGGTGAATGAGACCCCCTTGACAGAGGTAATGCCGAAAGGTTTTTCGTCGACACGATCGGGAAAACGGGCCTGGCATTGGCGGAGTGATCAGCCAGCTACGTTGGCTTATGTAGAAGCCTTGGATGGCGGGGATGCGAACAAACCTGCGGAGTTTCGTGATGCCTTATATACTTTATCTTACCCTTACAATGGTGCGGGAAAGCTTATTTTTAAAATCAAAGACCGTTATGCTGGTGTAACATGGGGGAATGATAAATATGCATTGATCAATTCGCAATGGTATGATACGAGAAATGCAAAAACTTTTGTGGTGAATCCTTCCTCGGGAGAATCTAAACTATTGCATGACCGGAACAGTCAGGACGTCTATAATGATCCGGGAGATGTGTATATGGAAAAAAATAGTTTAGGCACTTATTCGATGTATATAGATAAGGATAAAGCGTTGTTTGTAGGTAAGGGTTTTACTAAAAATGGCGAGTTTCCTTTTGTGGATGAGCTTGATCTGCATTCATTGAAGAAAAAACGCATCTACACTGCTCCAGCATCTGAAATGCAAGAACGTATCGCCCAACTCGTGAACCCTAAAACTGGTGATCTGTTGATTTCGCTTCAGTCAGCATCGTTTTATCCGAATTATTTCATGAAAAATATGAAATCGGGGAAACAGGTGACGCTCACCACGTTGGAAAACCCGTTTAAATCGTTGGAAAAAGTTCATAAAGAGATTTTAAAATACAAGCGCAAGGATGGAGTCGAACTTTCTGGAACATTATATTTACCTGCCGGTTATGATTTTACGAAGAAAGAGAAGTTGCCTCTGCTAATGTGGGCTTATCCACGGGAATATAAGGACAAGAATACAGCCGGACAAAGCACGGCCAATCCGAAGGAGTTTACCTTCCCAAGTTATGGCTCTTTTATCTACTGGGTATCGAAGGGCTATGCTGTATTGGATAATGCGGCCTTCCCTATTGTTGGAGAGGGAACAAAAGAACCGAATGATACCTTTATTGAGCAACTTGTGGCAAATGCCGAAGCTGCAATTGATGCGGTAGATCATTTGGGTTATATCGATCGGAAAAAAGTTGCTGTGGGTGGGCATTCCTATGGTGCGTTTATGACAGCACATCTGTTGTCCAATTCAAAATTGTTTGCCGCAGGAATTGCGCGTTCTGGAGCATACAATCGGACCTTAACACCATTTGGTTTTCAGAGTGAACAACGAAACTTCTGGGATGATCCAACCTTGTATATGACCATGTCTCCATTTGTGAGTGCTGATCGGATGAAAACCCCACTTTTGTTGGTTCACGGCGGAGCCGATAATAATCCCGGAACATTCACCCTGCAGACGGAACGCTATTTCCAGGCCCTGAAAAATTTGGGAGCTCCCGTGCGTATGGTCATTTTACCACGCGAAGCTCATGGATATGTCGCCAAAGAAAATATCTTCCATTTACTTTGGGAGCAGGATCAATTTTTGGAAAAATACCTTAAAAAATAACCGGTCGATTAACCAGAAGCAATAGTGTTAAGGTGTACAAGGATTCAATGTAAAAGAAGGTGTCTAAAAAGTAAAAACAAACCCTCTGAGAATTGAATATTTGAAAAGTACCTGTATAGGGATTCGGTAAAAATTCCATATAAAAGGGGCTATCCCCCTTTGGACTGCCCCTTTTATATTGAATGAAGTATTTGTTTTATTGATTTGTGTTTTTTTTACTAAAGTATCAATAGAATCAATCGTTTGGTTTATCGCGAAATGCAACGAGTTCATTGGTCTGAATAAACCTTGCGCTTCCATTTATACAATGGTAGACTTGCGTAATCATAAATAAGTTTTTTTGCTATTTACTCACTTTAACCGTAAATGGAACGACATACTGTCCCCACTCCAAAGAAATAGTTCCTTGCGGAGTAGCGTTGATCTTAAATTGTTCCTGTGAGGTACTTGCAGTAGCGTTGCTTACGGAAACGCGGAGCGCATCTTCGTTGGCATCATATTTTGTTCCCCACTGATTCCACACTTTATTAAACATAATTGTTGTTTCGTGTTCCCCAGGGATGCTGTAAAGGCCATATTTACCAGCAGCTAATTTCTTGCCTTCAACCAATACATCTTTATTAAATTCGATGGTGGTCGCTTCATTTGCTCCAGTACGCCATACAATACCGATAGGGGCGATATCAACACCAAGCTGACGACCTTTCAATGAAGGGCGGCTATAATTAATGTCAATCGTGACACCATCGGTGGTGGTTACCTTAGTGTTGTCTGGAGGACTTGGGCGTTTACTTTTGTCGGTCTGAGCAAAAGTAAGTTGACCTATTAAGGTCAGAATCGTTAAAATTAGTACTCTCATTTTTCGTATAGTATTGATTAAACAATTAAACTTAGATAAATTACTTTTTATATGCAATATGCCTTTGGTCAAATAAAAATAATTTATCGCTCTCTCCTAAGCTATTGAATATCTTTTAATAACGGAAATATACGATTTTTTAGGTTATGGAATTGTTCGTTTTTTTGAAGGCTTTGAGTGGGATATTTTGGTTATATAAACGAGAAAAGCCAGTGATTCATATCCTGGCTTTTCTCGTTTATACCTATTATTTATACAAGATATTCAAATAGTGTCTGGTCTTTATTGATTTCAATGACATCAAACTTATATTCTTTCATGCGTTCAATCAGTGTTTCGTAATCCTCAGGCTTGTTGAGCTCAATGCCGACTAGCGCTGGACCTCTTTCGCGTTCTGTTTTTTTGATAAACTCAAAACGGGTAATATCATCCTTAGGCCCCAATACTTCGGAAACGAAGAGTTTTAAGGCGCCTGGACGTTGTGGGAAACGAACGATAAAATAATGCTTGTACCCTTCGTAAAGTAGAGACAATTCTTTGATTTCACTCATGCGGTCGATATCGTTGTTTCCACCGGATATGATGCAGACGACTTTCTTACCTTTAATTTCATCTTTGTGAAATTCAAGAGCGGCCACGGATAGAGCGCCTGCAGGCTCAACGACAATTGCATCCTTATTGTACAGCTCTAGGATACAGGTACAGATCTTTCCTTCGGGAATAGAGCGTGTATCATCCAACAATTGTTTGGCAATTTCAAATGTCGTTGCACCGATTTTTTTAACAGCTGCCCCATCAACAAATTTGTTGATATGCTCGAGCTCGATCGGTGCGCCGTGAGTCAAGGCCGCTTGCATGGAGGGGGCTCCTTCGGGTTCAACACCATAGCATTTGATTGCGTTGTTTTTACTTTTTAGGTAATAGCTCGCTCCCGCGGCAAGTCCACCGCCACCAATTGGGATAAATATGGCGTCCATATCGGGAAGATCTTGTAAAGCTTCAACGGCTACAGTACCCTGTCCTTCCACAACTTTGAGATCATCAAATGGCGGAATGAAAGTCATGCCATGCTCTGCTGTATAAGCCAGCGCTGCTTTTTGGCAGTCATCAAAAGTGTCTCCGGTCAAGATAATTTCTACATTGCCGTTACCCCACATTTCCGTTTGTGAAATCTTTTGGCGTGGTGTCGGCCCCGGCATAAATATCACGCCTTTGATGTCGAGTTTATTGCAGGAGAAAGCAACGCCCTGAGCGTGGTTGCCTGCGCTGGCACATACAACGCCACGTTGTCGCTCTTCCGCTGTTAAGGAAATAATTTTATTGTAGGCACCGCGTAATTTATAGGAACGTACGACTTGTAAATCTTCCCGTTTGAGATAGACTTCAGCGCCATATTTTTCGGATAGATGCCGATTATATTGAAGCGGTGTTCTGTTGACCACAGACTTGATGCGGTCAAGTGTAGCTTCTGAATTGATGTTTAAGGTTGATAGATTCATTGTTAGATGATTGCCTAGTTAAGGTAGCAAATAAAACGCAGATATTCGCTGTTATATGAGAGATTCTACCTATACAGTATTTAAATTTAGTTGATTTTAAATGGAAGATCGTTTGTACGTATGATAAAATAATAATTAGCAACGTATCATTTGGATCCTTTTAAAAAAATGTATTTATGATAAAAAAAGGCTGCATCTGCAGCCTTCCTTTTTTTATATTTTTTCTTGGATGAGGCTTTTTAGGTCATCATCACAAATATTTTTCTTTTCGTCGGCCAAAACCAAGAAACGTTGATAGCAATCAGCTAAATCATCTTTTTCAAGATGGAAGCCTAAACGCTCCAAATGGTGCTTAAGGGCATGTCTTCCTGAACGTGCAGTTAAGATAATATCAGCTTCAACCAAACCAACATCTTCTGGTCTGATGATCTCATAGTTCTCACGGTGTTTTAGGAAACCATCTTGGTGAATCCCCGAGCTGTGTGCGAAGGCGTTGCGACCAACGATCGCTTTATTCGGTTGTACAGGCATGTTCATCATTTCACTTACCTTGCGCGATAAGTACGTAAACATGCGGCTATCGATGTTTGATGTCAAGCTTCCAAACGACTGGTTGTGCACTTTAAGGATCATGGCTACTTCTTCAAGTGACGTGTTTCCGGCACGCTCACCGATACCGTTGATGGTACATTCCACCTGACGGGCTCCATTTTGAATCGCAGCGATAGAATTTGCTGTTGCAAGTCCCAAGTCATTGTGACAATGTGCCGAAATAATGGCCTGATCGATATTGCGTACATTCTCCTTGAGGTAATTGATTTTTGAGCCATATTGGTCTGGCAGACAATAACCGTTTGTATCGGGGATATTGACTACCGTAGCACCGGCAGCAATCACCGATTCAACCATTTTAGCTAGAAATGCCAAGTCTGCGCGACCCGCATCTTCTGCATAAAACTCGACATCTTCCACATAGGATTTGGCATGTTTTACAGCCGCGACGGCACGTTCTAAAATTTCTTCTCTTGTGCTGTTGAATTTATATTTGATATGCATGTCCGAAGAACCAATACCCGTATGGATACGTGGGCGTTTGGCATATTTTAATGCCTCGGCAGCTACGTCAATATCGTTTTGATTGGCACGGGTCAATGCACATATAATGACATCGTTTACCGCTTTAGATAATTCGACGACCGATTGAAAATCACCAGGGCTAGACACTGGGAAACCGGCTTCGATAATATCCACCCCTAGTTTTTCCAGGTCTTTAGCAATCTCAATTTTCTCTGGAGTAGTTAATTGGCAGCCTGGTACCTGTTCGCCATCACGTAAAGTGGTGTCGAAAATGTAAAGATGATTAGGATCGTGTAACATAATTTCTTAATTCAAAAGATTTACAAATTAAAAAGGGTATACTATTTAATAAACTCCAATACTTTTTCACCCATTTCCTGAGTACCTAAGATTTTTGAAGCTTCTGTGCTGCTGTTGGCAATATCACCGGTTCTCCAACCAGCTTTTAATGTTTCTGCAACAGCATTGGTAACCGCTTTAGCTTCCTCCTGTAGACCAAAGCTAATATCAAGCATCAAGGCAGCAGATAAAATTGAAGCCAATGGATTTGCTTTATTTTGACCAGCGATATCGTGTGCAGAGCCGTGGATAGGTTCGAAGAAGCCTGTGCCATCACCTACGGAAGCAGAAGCCAACATACCCATCGAGCCTGCGATCTGTGACGCTTCGTCTGTCAGGATATCACCAAAAAGATTGGCTGTCAATACCACATCGAATTTCTTTGGATTTTTCACCAATTGCATGGCCGCATTATCGATAAACATGTGCTCGGTTTCAACATCCGGATATTCTTTTGCGATTTCCTGGACAACTTCTCTCCACAGGCGGGATGTTTCCAATACATTGGCTTTATCAACAGAGCATAGTCTTTTGTTACGCGTGCGTGCTGCATCATAAGCTTTACGTGCGATACGCTCAACCTCGTAACGGTGATAATTCATCAAGTCTGAAGCAAAGGTATTATCCTCATTGCGATTTTTCTCACCAAAATAGACATCACCTGTCAGTTCACGGAAGAAAAGAATATCTGTACCTTGAAGAATTTCGGGCTTTAAACTCGAAGCATCCAATAACTCATCGAATAAAAGGATTGGACGAAGATTTGCGTAAAGACCTAGTTCTTTACGGATTTTCAACAAGCCTTGTTCAGGTCTTACCTTAGCAGAAGGATCATTATCATACTTAATATGGCCAATGGCGCCGAAAAGGATCGCATCAGAAGCTTTTGCTTTAGATAATGTCTCATCAGGAAGCGGGTTGCCTGTCGCTTCAATTGCAGTATGGCCCATGATAGCTTCATCAAAGCTGAACTCATGACCATAATTTTCACCTATTTTTTCTAAAACTTTTTTACCCCAAGTTGTTACTTCTTGGCCGATGCCATCTCCAGGTATGATTAAAATATTTTTCTTCATTGTATTTTTAATATTGAGCTATCAGAGATAGGTCTAATGAAACTTTGGAAAATAGGCCTAAAACCTATTGAGTTATCTTTATTTTTGACTTTTGATTTCCAGTGTTTTCCGATATCTTGATTCTCTTTTTATTTTTTGTTCTTATTTTCGAATTAATTGAAGTTTTCCACAATTTTTATGTTGATAAAGTTTCTTTTTTGTGGATAACTTCGGATATAGCCTTTACTTCTCCCTTTTCCAACACGATTTTATTGTCAATGCACGTTGGTAGCTGGGTTTGGAAGTGACCTACATAAATGAGCGTCTGGCCACTTTTACTGAGGTCATCGATGACGTCGTTGAAATACTGGGTCTGCTCTTTATCTAAGCCCTGACAAGGTTCGTCCAAAATCAGCAATTCTGGATGTTTCACGATCGTGCGGGCCAATAGGACCAAACGTTGTTGACCTAAAGGCAATGATCCCAATGTTTTGTGTTTAACCTCTTTGAGGTCAAAAAAATAGAGAATTTGCTCGAGCTTTTGCTGTTGTTCAAATCCTAAGCGTTGGTATAGGCTCATGGAGTCAAAAAATCCAGAAGCAATCGTCTGCCCAACGTTGGCATTCATATCATAGTACCAATGTAATTCCGGAGATATAATACCCAAATGTTCTTTGATATCCCAAATACTTTCTCCAGATCCTCTTTTTTTGCCAAAAAGATGGATGTCATTGGCGTAAGCCTGTGGATGATCGCCGTTGATGAGACTAAGCAAAGTTGATTTTCCTGAACCATTATGCCCTTGTAGCAACCATTTTTCACCGGCTTTTACTTCCCAGTCAATATTCTTTAAGACTTGTTTTTCGCCGTATGAAATATTGATTTTGTTCATTTTTACCATGACCTGGGCAGATACCTGAGGTGCCTGTTGTAGAAAATAAGGCAGCGCCTTTCTTATTCGGGGCAAGCCTTTGGATAGCTCTTCACTCCGTTGGCGAATCCTGATTTTACCTTCCTGAATTTCCGCAAAACGATTGATACAATCCGGTTGTTCGTCATCATTACTGATCAACAACAAGGTGACCCCTTTATCCGCAAGCTGATCGAAAATCTGATTGAGATCTTTTCTGGACTGTGCATCCAGTCCTGTATAAGGCTGGTCGATAATGAGCACCTGAGGTTGAAGCCACAAGGCCTTGATCAATTGCAGTCTTTTGTGTTCGCCACTCGAAAGTTCAATCAACTGCTGATCTTTGAAATTCTCGAATCCAAAAATGTTCAGGTAAGAACGTACGTTTTCAAAAGAAAGCTGTTCTTCTTTTGCAAAATGTTTCAACTCGGCAAAAACCGTTAATGTATCGTTTTTTGCAAATTTATTGTAGCGCTGTTGGTAATAGAAATTGCGATCGCCTTCAAGATTGGTAAACTGAAACCAATTGGAAACGTAATGAATTTTTGCCGGCAATAGGCTCGTTGGGTCAAGATGGAATGTAATCTGGCCTTCATACTTCAATTGCCCGGCAATCGCTTTTGCCAGCGTGGTTTTTCCTGTACCGCTCGGACCGCCTAAGATCCATTGCTCGCCAGGAAAAATTTGCCAATTTAAGTCTTGCAGTACGGTATCTTTACCGTACTGAATGGTTAAATTGGCAATATGGACGACAGGATCTACCATTGTCTGTTTGCTTCAAATGCTTCGATTGAATCTTTTTGGTTAAGGATAAAATCAATGTCATCATAGCCATTGATCAAACATGATTTTTTGTATGGATTGATTTCAAACTCAAATTGATCACCTGTCTCTGTCAACATGACTGTCTGTTTTTCAAGATCAACAATAATCGCCGTTGACGGATTTTGGTGCACCAATTCGAAAATTTTCGCCAAAAACTCTTCAGGTACCTGAATCGGTAATACACCGTTGTTAAGGGCATTTCCTTTGAATATATCGGCAAAGAATGAGCTGATGACCACATCAAAACCATAGTCTTGAATAGCCCAAGCGGCATGCTCGCGGCTTGAACCACAACCAAAGTTTTTACCGGCAACCAATATTTTTCCCGTATAGGTCGGGTTGTTCAACACAAAATCAGTTTTAGGCTGATTGTCTGTGTCAAAACGCCAGTCGCGGAATAAATTATCACCAAAACCTTCACGCGTGGTCGCTTTTAGAAAGCGTGCGGGAATAATTTGATCAGTATCAATATTTTCGATAGGTAGTGGGACTACCTGTGACGTTAAAGTTTCAAATTTTTTCATTTTTTTCTGCTTAGATCAACTCTCTTACATCTGTTACTTTACCTGTTACTGCCGCAGCTGCTGCTGTCAAAGGAGATACCAGCATGGTGCGGGCATTCGGTCCCTGACGGCCTTCGAAATTTCTATTTGAAGTCGAAACACAATATTTACCAGCAGGGATTTTATCTTCGTTCATCCCTAAACATGCCGAACATCCTGGTTCACGTAGCTGGAATCCTGCCGCTTCAAATATTTTATCCAAGCCTTCTTCTTTCGCTTGTTTTTCTACTTGTTTTGAGCCCGGTACAATCCATACTTCAACGTCTTGTGCTTTTTGCTTGCCTTTAACGAATGAAGCTACTTCACGTAAATCTTCAATACGGGAATTGGTACAACTTCCGATAAACACATAATCAACACGGTTGCCTAAGACTGTTGAATCATCTTTAAAACCCATGTAATCCAATGCTTTTTGGTACGATGGCCGTTCTGATTCTAGTTGTGCGTTAGTTGCTGGAATATGTTCCGCGATACCCATACCCATGCCTGGGTTGGTGCCATAAGTAATCATTGGTGCAATATCTGCAGCATCAAAAGTCAACACTTTATCAAAGATGGAATCTTCGTCAGAATATAATGTTTTCCAGTATGCTAGGGCTTGATCCCATTCCTCACCTTTCGGTGCGAATTCACGGCCTTCTACGTAGTCGAAAGTGATCTGATCTGGAGCAATTAAGCCTCCACGTGCACCCATTTCTATACTCATATTACAAATGGTCATACGTGCTTCCATGCTTAAAGAACGGATTGCTGAACCAGCATATTCAATAAAGTAACCTGTACCGCCCGCAGCAGAGATTTTAGAGATGATATATAGGATGATATCTTTTGCTCCAACACCTTTTTGAAGGGTACCGTTGACTTCAATTTTCATTGTTTTTGGCTTCGACTGCAACAAACATTGTGTTGCGAAGACCTGTTCAACCTGAGAGGTTCCAATACCAAAAGCAATAGCTCCAAAAGCACCATGTGTTGAGGTATGACTATCGCCACAGACCATCGTTTTACCTGGTAGGGTGATACCCAGCTCCGGACCAATAACGTGTACAATCCCTTGGTATGGATGACCTAAACCATATAATTCAATACCAAATTCAGCACAATTTTTGGTGAGCATATCAACTTGATAACGGGATAGCTCTTCTTTGATCGGTAAATGTTGATTGAGTGTCGGTACGTTGTGGTCGGCAGTAGCTACCGTTTGCTTTGGACGAAAAACTGGGATTCCTCTTTTACGCAAGCCATCGAAAGCTTGAGGTGAAGTAACTTCATGAATCAAGTGGGTGTCGATATATATAATATCCGGAAACCCTTCTTCACGCTTGACGACGTGCGCATCCCAAATCTTTTCTACTAATGTTTTTGACATTTTTTAATCTCTCTTATGTTATTTTTATATGAACCAAGGTGATATTGCAAATGTCTCAATATCACCTTGATTTCGATATACTAAATTACGAAATATTCATGATTTTTGGAGCATGTATAATTTCGTATGGACTTTTAAACAGTTTTGATTGCTTTCATTGCAGTCATCGCTTTGCGCAATTTGCGACCGACGATTTCTACAGGGTGATCGCGTAGAATTTCATTGATGACAACTAATTGTGCGTTATCAACTGCAGCATCTCTACCTTCATTGAAGTTTTTACCTACGAGATCAGTATCAACAGTTTTCATGAAGTCGGCCAACAAAGGTTTACAAGCTTGGTCGAATAGGTAACAACCGTATTCTGCTGTATCAGAGATAACACGGTTCATTTCGAACAATTTCTTGCGAGCGATTGTGTTAGCGATCAATGGTGTTTCGTGCAATGATTCATAATATGCTGATTCTGGTTTGATACCTGCTTCAACCATTGTTTCAAATGCCAATTCAACACCTGCACGGATGAAAGCAACCATCAGTGTATAGTTGTCGAAGTATTCTTGTTCGTTGATTTTAACATCACCAGCAGGTGTTTTTTCGAACGCAGTTTCACCTGTTTCAGCTCTCCATTTCAATAAATTCGCATCACCATTTGCCCAGTCTTCCATCATGGTCTTGCTAAAGTGACCTGACATGATATCATCTTGGTGTTTTTGGAATAAAGGACGCATAATATCCTTCAATTCTTCAGAGATCTCAAAGGCTTTTACTTTTGCTGGATTGCTCAAACGGTCCATCATTCCGCTCACACCACCATGTTTCAAGGCTTCCGTGATTACTTCTACACCGTACTGTACCAATTTTGATGCGTAACCAGCTTCGATACCTTTCTCGATCATTTTGTCGAAAGATAAGATCGAACCTGTTTGCAACAATCCACAAAGAATCGTTTGCTCACCCATTAAATCTGATTTTACCTCGGCTACGAATGAAGATTTCAATACACCGGCTTTATGTCCACCTGTTCCTACGCAGTATGCTTTTGCTTCAGCCCAGCCTTTTCCTTGCGGATCATTCTCTGGGTGAACAGCGATTAAGGTAGGAACACCAAAACCACGAAGGTACTCTGCACGAACCTCAGAACCTGGACATTTTGGAGCAACCATGATGACAGTAATATCTTTACGGATTTGCATACCTTCTTCAACGATGTTGAAACCGTGTGAATACGATAATGTAGCGCCTTCTTTCATCAACGGCATGACAGCGTTGATTACTGACGTATGTTGTTTATCTGGAGTCAAGTTGATAACTAAATCCGCAGATGGGATCAATTCCTCGTAAGTGCCTACGTTAAAGTTGTTGTCCGTAGCGTTTTTCCAAGAATCTCTTTTTTGTTCAATAGCTTCTTTACGCAAAGCATAAGAAACGTCCAGTCCGCTATCTCTTAGGTTTAAACCTTGGTTCAAGCCTTGCGCACCACATCCTACGATTACGATTTTTTTACCTTTTAAAGCATTTACACCATCTGTGAATTCAGTGTTGTCCATGAATTCAGCGTGACTTAATTGTTCTAACTGCTCTCTAAGCGGTAAGGTGTTGAAATAATTTGCCATTGTTTTACTTTCTTTCTGTTATGGGTTGTTGATTATTTATTTTAATTATTGTACTAATCTGCGTTGCGCCATGGCGTAACCGAAATGAACGTTATCGTGACCTGATGTCAGGGCAATAACTTCTTCGATGGTATCCATTGGATAGCCATAGGTTGCTGTTGAGAAGGAGGTGATTTCTCCGAAAACACCGTGTTCATAGTCAGCAGCAATTTGCTCAATACTGCGGATTGCAATTTCTTTCAATTCATCAACCTCTGCTTGTTCAACAAAGCGGGTTGGCTTGGTGTCTTTTTTATAGTCTTCATTATATTTTACCCAGGTCGTGTCGGCTTTAATACCTGTACGGACATAGACTAAGGTCTGTGTACTGACGACAATGTGGGCAAAATTCCAGATGATATTGTTGTTAAATCCCGTGGGAATTTTGTTAAGCTGTTCAATGGAAAGACCGTCAAGTAATTCAATGAATTTTTGACGTGACTTTAAGATAAATTTAAATGTCTCTTGCATAATACTTTTAAAGCTTACATTGTAAATACATCATCTCTTTTGTCGAGATACTCGTTCTCTACAATTTCTATCGATGGTTCCTTGGCTTCAAACTGAACCAATTTGGAGTGGAAACCTGCGCTATCTTTAATGATGGCGATACGTGCGCCACGGACAAATTCGATCAAACCATATTTGGTCAATTCTTCTGTCAACTTATCGATCTCCTCACGGTGACCTGCAGTTTCAAAGACGATATAGTCGTTGCGGATCACAACAACATTGGCACCATATTGACGCAATAAACGTTCTACGTATACCTTTTCATTCACAACATCCGCAGGCACTTTATAGAGCGCCTGTTCTTGCCAGATCACTTCATCATTGGTATTGTAATAGGCCTTGAGGATATCAATCTGTTTTTCCAGTTGACGACAAAGCTTACGCAGAACATCTTCAGCCTCCGTGATGACGATGGTAAAACGATGTATCCCTTCTACTTCAGAAGGGGAAGTATTCAAGCTTTCAATATTGATTTTTCTTCTTGAAAAAATGGTTGAGATTCGACCGATAAGACCGATTGAATTCTCTGTATATAGGGTGATGGTATATTCTTGTTTTTCCATGTCAAATTCTACTTTAAACGTATCTCAGATACCGATGTTCCTTGTGCAACCATTGGAAATACATTGTTTTCCTTACCTACCATCACTTCCAATAGATATGCTCCGTCGTGATCAATCATGGTTTTCAGTGCATTACGTAAGTCTTTACGTTCCGAAATCTTCTGACCGTCGATGTAATAGCCTTTCGCAACAGCAACAAAGTCAGGACTCGTGATATTCACGAACGAATAACGTTTGTCATGAAACAATTGCTGCCACTGGCGTACCATGCCCAAGAACTCATTGTTGAGGATCATGATTTTGACTTTTGCACCAAATTGCATAATTGTTCCCAGCTCCTGGATCGTCATTTGTATACCACCATCACCGATGATTGCTACGACAGTTTTCTCTGGCGCGCCATACCAGGCACCGATTGCTGCCGGAAGACCAAAGCCCATCGTTCCTAAACCCCCGGAGGTTACATTCGATTTGCTGTTGTTGAACTTAGCATAGCGACAAGTGACCATTTGATGTTGACCGACGTCCGTTGTAATGATCGCATCACCGCCTGTCAATTCATTCAACACATGGATGACCTCACCCATGGTCATAATATCGGTTTGTGGGTGAAGTTCGTTTTGGATGACTTCCTTGATTTCTTCTTTTTCAAGTTCACGGAATTGTTCCAACCAAGCGGAGTGATCTGCGGCATTTACCAATTTCGTCAGCATGGGAAGTGATTCCTTACAATCGCCCCATACAGGTACGGTTGTTTGTACGTTTTTGTCAATCTCTGCGGGATCTATATCCAAATGGATTACTTTTGCCTGTTTGGCATATTTGTCCAAACGACCTGTCACACGGTCATCGAAACGCATGCCGATGGCTATTAAAACATCACATTCATTGGTCATGACATTTGGCGCATAGTTGCCATGCATACCTAGCATCCCGACGTGAAGTTTATGATCCGTTGGAAGTGCACTTAACCCCATGACAGTCGATGCCGAAGGAATGCCAGTTTTCTCGATAAAAGCTTTGAATTCTTCCTCTGCTTTTCCAAGAATGATGCCTTGTCCAAAAAGAACAAATGGTTTTTTTGCATCGTTGATTAACGCTGCAGCTTGCTCAACATATTCTTTACGAACTTGTGGTGCAGGTCTGTAACTGCGTACATGGCTGCATTTTTCGTAACCGAAGTAATCGAACAATTGTAGCTGTGCATTTTTGGTAATATCGATCAATACCGGTCCTGGACGACCTGTGCTGGCAATATAAAATGCTTTTGCGAGTGCGGCTGGAATTTCAGTTGCGTCGGTGACTTGGTAGTTCCATTTGGTGACAGGTGCCGTGATATTGATGACATCTGTTTCCTGAAAAGCATCCGTTCCCAAAAGTGAAGCAAAGACCTGGCCTGTGACACAGACGATAGGGTTACTATCGATCATGGCATCAGCCAGTCCAGTAACTAGGTTTGTTGCTCCAGGGCCACTTGTCGCAAAGACGACGCCTGTACGACCTGAAGTTCTTGCATAACCTTGCGCCGCGTGGATTCCACCTTGTTCATGGCGCACTAAAATATGCTTCAGACGATCCGTATAATCATAAAGGGCATCATAGATCGGCATAATTGCGCCTCCAGGATAACCAAATACGGTATCAACTCCTTCGCTCAATAAGGCCTCCAATACAGCTTTCGATCCCGAAATTTGTGTCGGAGTTTGCTGCGCTGTAGCGGCCTTATTTTCTGTTATTTCCAGTGTACTCATTACGTTGATTTTTTTATTGTTGATTATTCAGTCTTTTAGTATTTAGATATTAGATCTGAGACATTAAGCGTCGATTGTTTAGGTCTGTATTTGCTTAATGTCTCTGTTTTTTATTTTCTACTGATCCGTTACACAGCCTTCTGATGCATCGGCAACAGTTTTAGCGTATTTGTATAAAACTCCTTTGCTAACTTTTAACGCTGGTTGTACCCAAGCGGCACGGCGTTGCGCAATCTCTTCATCGGAAAGCAGCACATTGATGCTGTTATTTACCGCATCGATCTCGATAATGTCATCATCATTTACAAGACCGATCAATCCGCCTTTGTAAGATTCTGGTGTGATATGTCCGACGACAAAACCATGTGTACCACCCGAGAAACGGCCATCGGTGATTAAAGCAACAGATTTACCAAGGCCAGCACCAATAATCAAGGAGGTTGGTTTAAGCATTTCAGGCATGCCTGGCGCTCCAACAGGACCTTCATTTTTGATCACCACTACATCTCCTGGTTTGATTCTACCAGATGCGATGCCCGCTACTAAATCATGCTCTCCATCGAATACGCGTGCAGGACCAGTGAATTTTTCACCTTCTTTGCCGGAGATCTTAGCAACAGAACCTTTCTCTGCTAAGTTCCCGTAAAGAATTTGTAAGTGTCCTGTAGCTTTGATTGGATCGCTCAAGGGTTTGATAATCGGTTGATCATATTCCATGATTGATTTAACATCCGCCAAGTTCTCAGCGACCGTTTTTCCTGTTACCGTGATACAGTCACCATGCAATAAACCTTCATTTAAAAGATATTTCATGACAGCAGGTGTTCCGCCAAATTGCTGAAGATCTTGCATCAAGTATTTACCCGACGGTTTAAAGTCAGCTAATACAGGGGTTTCATCACTCATGCGTTGGAAGTCGTCTTGCGTGATGTCTACGCCTACGGCTTTGCCTATTGCAATAAAGTGAAGTACAGCATTGGTACTCCCACCCAAGATAACAATGGTACGTAGCGCGTTCTCAAATGCTTTACGTGTCATGATATCAGAGGGTTTAATATCTTTCTCAAGCAGCGTGCGGATATGTCGACCTGCTTCTAAACATTCATTTTTCTTTTCTTCCGAGATCGCCGGATTGGAAGATGAGTAGGGTAAACTCATTCCCAAGGCTTCAATTGCCGAAGCCATGGTATTTGCGGTATACATTCCGCCACAAGCACCAGCACCAGGGCAGGTATGTTTGATAATGCCTTCATAGTCTTCATCGGAAAGATTTCCGCAGATGCGTTGTCCCAATGCTTCAAATGCAGACACAATGTTTAATTCTTCACCTTTATAGTGTCCTGGAGCGATGGTACCGCCATATACCATTAGAGAAGGACGGTCCAAACGGGCCATGGCCATAATAGCACCAGGCATGTTTTTGTCACAGCCAGGAATAGAGATCAAGCCATCATAATATTGTCCGCCACAGATCGTTTCGATACTATCAGCGATCACATCACGGCTTACCAACGAATAACGCATTCCATCGGTACCATTGCTCATACCGTCACTGACGCCAATAGTTCCAAAGGTCAAACCCACTAACTCATTGTTCCAAACGCCCTTCTTGACGATTTGTGCCAAATCATTTAAGTGCATATTACACGTATTACCATCATATCCCATGCTGGCAATACCGACCTGTGCTTTGTCCATGTCGGCATCTGTAAGACCGATACCATAAAGCATTGCTTTTGCAGCAGGTTGCGTTTCGTCTTGTGTAAATGTACGGCTGTATTTGTTCATTGTGTTTTCGCCGTTAGATGATGACTTCATAATTTTCGTTCTCTAATACTAAATTTTTATATCTTCTTTGGATTGATGCACCTATGCTGTGTTCCCAGGCTTCTTTGTAGATGACATCATCGACTTGTTTGATTCCGATAATTTCTGCCGCAGTTCCACATAAGAAAGCGCTGTCAGCAGTGTAAATATCCTCTACCGTCAATTGCTTTTCAATGACTTCGAAGTTTAATTTTTTACAAATGTTTTTTACCGTCTGGCGTGTAATGCCCGGAAAGATATTCTTCGCTGGCGGCGTATAGATTTTGAAATCCTTTTCGATGAAAATATTTTCACTGGATGCTTGGGCAACGTAGCCTTCGTGGTCGAGCATTAAAGCTTCGTCGTAGCCTTTCCTGATGGCTTCTGTTGTCGCAAGAATGGAGTTAACATACTGCCCAGAGATCTTCGAGTCAATTTTAAAGGATTTTGGATTGGGTCTTTTGATATCAGAGATACATACCTTTAATAGGTTTTGACCAAGATATGGACCCCATTCCCATGCTGCCATCATGATGGTTGCTTCGGTTGATGAGGTGAGATGCATATTTGAACCAGTCAATACCAAAGGACGTATATAAGCTTCTCTTAGGTTGTTGTTGGCCAAGAGCTCATAACAGATGTCGATCAGCTCTCGGTTGCTCCAGCGATAGGGGATATTAACGGCTTCACATGATCTCTTTAAGCGATCGAAATGCTTGTCAGCTTTAAAGATACGTGGTCCATTGTGGGTGTTATACGCACGTAAACCATCGAACACCGCATACCCATAATGCAATGACTGTGCAAAGGGATCCAATGCAGCCTCGGAAGCTTTTACAAAAGCTCCATCTAAATAGATCAATGTGTTTTTATCGTAATATTTCATAACCCAAAATTTACCTGATGATAGTAGTTCCCTTTGTTGTAATATTGGTGGTAAATCATGCTATCTCGAGCTTCTATAAAAACTTTCGATTTTCATTTCCTCAAGGTAGCAGGAATTACAATAATTGGCAATAGGTAAAGTGCTAATTTTGTATTTAGAATAAAATTTCATTAAGTGTGTTTTTATGAAATTTTATTTTTTAATAATGCCTTTTATTCGGTTTTATATTTTGTTAGTCGCATACCATATTTAAAATTGGTCTACACGGTTGAAAAATTATTTTTTGTTACAATGGTTGATTTTCTTCCTAAAATGAAGAAAATGTCAAAAAAACTTTAAAAAAAAAGCTTCCGATATTTCTATCGGAAGCTTTTTAGATTTTATAAAATCGATTTGATTTAATCTCCGATAATTCCTTCAGCAAGAACGGTAATGACATTGTTTTTTGCTTCCACAACACCACCTTTAATGAACACTTCCTGTTCACCTTTACCTTGTTGAATAATTACTTTTCCATCTTCCAAAGTAGAAACAATGGCAGCGTGATCTTTTAAAATTTGAAAAGAACCCGCAGAGCCCGGTACAGTAACTGAAGTTACTTCGCCTTCGAATGCTAATTTGTCTGGAGTGATAATTGTTAACTTCATTATTCTTAGATATAATCTAGATTAAACTGCTTCTGCTAATAATTTTTTACCTTTTTCGATAGCATCATCAATGTTACCGACTAAGTTGAAGGCAGCTTCAGGGTACTCATCTACTTCACCGTCAATGATCATATTGAAACCTTTGATGGTATCTTTGATGTCTACCAATACACCTTTTAAACCTGTAAATTGTTCTGCAACGTGGAAAGGTTGAGATAAGAAACGTTGTACACGACGTGCGCGGTGTACTGTTAATTTATCTTCTTCCGATAATTCGTCCATACCTAAAATGGCGATGATATCTTGTAATTCTTTATAACGTTGAAGAATTTCTTTTACACGTTGTGCAGTATTATAGTGTTCGTTACCTAAAACGGCAGGAGAAAGGATACGTGATGTAGAATCCAAAGGATCCACAGCAGGGTAGATACCTAACTCAGCAATTTTACGAGACAATACTGTCGTTGCATCCAAGTGAGCGAAAGTTGTCGCTGGAGCAGGGTCAGTTAAGTCATCGGCAGGTACGTATACGGCTTGAACCGAAGTGATTGAACCGTTTTTAGTTGAAGTGATGCGCTCTTGCATTAAACCCATCTCAGTTGCCAATGTTGGTTGGTAACCTACGGCTGAAGGCATACGACCCAATAGGGCAGATACTTCAGAACCTGCTTGTGTAAAACGGAAGATGTTATCAATGAAGAATAATACGTCACGGCCTTGACCTTGGCCATCACCGTCACGGAAGTATTCCGCTACTGTCAAACCTGATAAAGCAACACGTGCACGTGCCCCAGGAGGCTCGTTCATTTGACCGAATACGAAAGTACATTTTGAATCTTTCATCAGTTCGTGGTCAACAGTTTCCAAAGGCCATTCGCCTTTTTCCATGCCTTCCATAAAGTGCTCACCATATTTGATGATACCAGACTCCAACATCTCGCGCAATAAGTCATTACCCTCACGTGTACGTTCACCTACACCGGCGAATACAGAAAGACCACCGTGACCTTTTGCGATATTGTTGATTAATTCTTGGATTAATACAGTTTTACCTACACCGGCACCACCGAATAAACCAATTTTACCACCTTTAGCATATGGCTCTAAAAGGTCAATAACTTTGATACCAGTAAAAAGTACTTCGGATTCAGTTGACAAATCTTCGAATTTAGGAGGTACGTTGTGGATAGGACGACCATTCTCTTTATTCAAATTTTGGATCCCGTCTATGGCATCACCAACTACATTGAATACACGACCTTTGATTTCTTCACCAACAGGCATTTTGATAGGAGCACCAGTATCGACAACTTCCATTCCGCGAACTAAACCTTCAGTTGCGTCCATGGCAATTGTACGTACACGATCCTGACCTAAGTGTTGTTGAACTTCTAATACAACACGTTGTCCATTTTCTTTTTGAATGTACAATGCATCGTAAATTTTAGGTAGATTTTCACTGTCGGCGAAGTTGACGTCAACAACTGGGCCGATAATCTGCGCTATTTTACCAATCTTGGGCATATTATAGGGACTAAATATTTATTAATCAATTTTATATAAGAGACATAAAAGGCCTCTTTTTTGGTCAGCAAAAATAAGGTTATTCGTTTTTAAAAACAAATAGAATTTGCAATTAAATTACAATTTTATTAATGTAGGTCAAAATGTTATCTATTGTAATTCTGTATGTTTCGATTTCTATACCTGCAAATATAGTTTTTCTCTTTTATTCGGCTAGGTATTTTTGAAGTTTACTGCATTACTTCGTTGAATCTTTTGTTTGTTTTGAGGAATGGTACCTGATGAAATAAAATCGACCTGTAACGGAGTACCTCAAGGAGTCGTTACAGGTCGATCAAAATAAATATGCTATTTTATGAGAAGCAGGACTATATTTTTTTATTTAGTTCGTCCTGCAACTGGCGCTTGAGCAGCTGTTCCTTTTCCATGGATTTTTTACGGAACGTAGCGAATTCTTCTTGCGATTGCTCCGCTGTCTTTTGGAATTCCACCGTGTCCACTTTCGCTTTCCGATAAGAAAATAAAAAGATAAATGCTGCTACGGCCAATACCGCAATGATCGTCCAAACAACTGTATTGTAAAAAGTTTTAGAGGTATTGATGCCCAAGAAAGAAAAACTTTCTGTTTTTTCCTTCTCCTGCGCCAGCTGATCTTTTAAAACCTGAATAGAATCTTGCAAAGTTTTGGTATTGGATGTATAGTTGCTTGAAGATGATTTTAAAGAGCTGATTTCCTTGTGGAGTTTTGCTACGGTATCTATGACATTTCGTTTCACAATATCCAGATTGGTTTTTCGCACCATCTTGAAATCATAGTTGTTTTTCGAAATATAATTCAGGTGGTCAAATTGATTTGCCAAACTTCCTTTTTTTAATCCATCCGGACTGTACTTGAAAGCATTATCCTGTTGTGCTGCTGTAGTGGCGGGAGCCGCAGTAGGAGTTTGTGCCTCCAGTAATGTATGTGATGAAATAAATAAAATTGTAAAGAATATAAATGCTAATCTCAATTTGCTCATGTTGTTTATTTTATAAAATGCGTTAATCCAGCCTATCCAAATTGCAAAACCAGGATATACCTGTGATAAATATAAGGAATTATTGAAAAAACGAAAATGTTAAGTGAAATATATTCCAATACATACCTGATTTTCCGTCACTTTATTATGATTCGATCGACCAACTTGGCAAATACCGTAAAAAGGACATGATCTTTTCCTTATAGATCGCCGTGTTTAGTTTGAAATAGTAGGCTCCTTTTTTTGAATTTTCCTTATCCTTTTCCTCCAGTTTGATGATGAGGTCTGAGGAAAGCAGTTTTCGGCTGAAATTCCGCTTGTCCAACTCAATATTGTAAACACCCTCATAAAGTGCTGCAATTTGGGGAATCGTGAATTTCTCGGGCAGCAGTTCAAATAATATCGGATACAAAGCCGCTTTCATGCGTAGCCGGTGTTGTGCCGAAGCGATCATTTGATCATGATCGAAGATCAGTGTTGGGTGCTCCCGCAATGGAAACCATTGGGCTTCGTAATCGTCGCTTAGGATATGTTTATATTGCTGTGTGTCAATCAATGCAAAATAACAGATACTGACAACCCGGTCGCTAGGTTCCCGATTAGGTTCGCCGAATACACTACATTGCTCCATGTATACATTTTCAAGTCCTGTTAGCTGTTTGAGTACTCGGCTCGCGGCCTCTTCCGGACTTTCGTCGGATTGAACGAAACCACCCATCAGACTCCATTTATTTCTTTCTGGTTCGAAATCACGTTTAATTAAAAGTACTTCAAGGGATTCGCCGTTAAATCCAAATATGATGCAGTCTACTGCCAAAAGGATCCCTGAATCTTTTTTATAATATTCCATCGTCTATCGTTTTATCTTTTTATCTGACACCACCCCATTTATTCCACGAGCAAAACTATGTAAAAAAGTAAATAGCTAAAAATAAGTATAATAATTGTCTGATACATCCCTTTAAAAGGCATTTATACCCCTATATCAGGAATTCGGGTTAACCATAATTTGCTGCTATGAAGTTAGCTCTATTTTTTAAATATGAAAATTTTCTTTCATATTTAAAAAAATAAATGTTTATTTGACACTAATTGTTTTTTCAAGGCGAACTTCAGAAAGGGGGAGATTGAAAAATAAGGCGTTAGAGACAATTATAAGTTATAAACCAAATTCAACAAAAATGAATAAATCGTATGTCATTGGGGTGGACTATGGAAGTGATTCGGTCCGTTCGGTATTGGTTGATGCTAACAATGGCGAGGAGATAGCTTCTTCCGTATTTTACTACCCGCGTTGGAAAAGAGGGGCGTATTGTGATGCTGCTTTAAGTCAGTTTAGGCAACACCCCTTGGATTATATCGAAGGCTTAGAAGCAACAATAAAAGATTGTTTGCTCAAATCGGAAATCGACAATATTGGCGCAGCTGTAAAAGCAATTTCCGTGGATACGACGGGATCCACTCCAGTTGCCGTAAACGCAGCCGGGGTTCCATTGGCGTTGTTGGACGAGTTTAAAGACAACCCCAATGCCATGTTTGTTTTATGGAAAGATCATACAGCCGTTAGAGAGGCCAAAGAAATTAACCTGCACAATCAAAATAGTTCGGTGGATTATCTGAAGTATGTAGGCGGTGTATACTCTTCGGAATGGTTCTGGGCCAAATTACTCCATGTATTTCGGGCTGATGAAAAGGTCCGTGCCGCCACCTATAGCTGGGTGGAGCATTGTGATTATATTCCTTTTCTATTGACTGGAGGAACACAGGTATCTGCTATGAAGCGTGGGGTTTGTTCAGCGGGTCATAAATCACTTTGGGCTGAAGAATTTGACGGCCTACCTCCAAATTCTTTCTTTTCAACACTTGACCCATTGTTGGATGGTTTGGTTGATCGCCTGTTTTCAGAAACCTACACTGCTGATCAATCTGCAGGTCAGCTTTCGGAAGAATGGGCGCAACGATTAGGTCTTACAACATCAGTTGTTGTTGGTGTAGGTGCATTTGACTGCCACATGGGTGCAGTTGGAGGACAAATTGAGCCCTATTATCTGAGTAAGGTGATGGGGACATCAACCTGTGATATGTTAGTTGCTCCAAAAGAGGAGGTACAGCATACGTTGGTCAGGGGAATCTGTGGTCAGGTAGACGGTTCCATTATACCAGGAATGATAGGTATGGAAGCTGGTCAGTCGGCATTTGGAGATGCTTACGCCTGGCTGAAACAGGTGTTGCTATGGCCAACGAAAAATTTGATACAAGATGTTGAAGAGATCGATGAACGAACGCGCGAACAATTGATCGCAGCGTTGGAAGAGAAACTATTGGTCAGTCTAAGTGAGCAGGCGGCATTACTTCCCGTAACAGAAACATCCGAATTAGCTTTAGATTGGCTCAATGGCCGCCGAACTCCGGATGCGGATCAATCCTTGAAAGGGGCGATCACAGGCTTACACCTCGGAACAGATGCGCCGCGGATCTTCAGAGCGATTGTCGAAGCGACCTGTTTCGGTGCAAAGGCTATTGTTGACCGTTTCGTGGAGCAGGGTATTCCTGTAAAAGGCTTAATCGGTTTAGGCGGAGTTGCAAAAAAATCACCTTTTATTATGCAAATGATGGCCAATGTGATGAATATGCCTATTCGTATTCATAAAAGTGAACAGACTTGTGCCATTGGCGCAGCCATGTTTGCCGCAACAGCAGCTGGTTTATATAACCGGGTCGAGGATGCCATGAAGGCAATGGGGCAAGGTTTTGAACGGACTTATATCCCTGAGGAAAAATGGGTGTCCATTTATGCCGAGCGTTATGAACATTACAAAGCGCTGGGTGCTTTTGTCGAAGGAAAGGAATCGCTCGCCATTACTGTTTAACCATTCAAATTTTAATCATGTATAATTCAATTAAAGAAGAAGCCTACCATTGCAATATGCAATTGCCCCAGCTGGGATTGGTGCTTTTTACATTTGGAAATGTGAGTGTTGTTGACCGTCACCATGAAGTTTTTGCCATTAAACCCAGTGGGGTCCCTTATGAGGAGCTTACACCGGAACATATGGTGATTGTAGATTTTGATGGTCATGTGGTTGAGGGTAATCTTCGGCCATCATCAGATACGAAAACCCATGCCCTATTGTATAAACAGTGGAAAGAGATTGGCGGTATAACACATACACACTCCACCTATGCGACAGCATGGGCACAGGCACAGCGGGATATTCCCATTTTTGGAACGACACATGCCGATCATTTGACCGTCGATATTCCTTGTGCCCCACCAATGCACGATGAGATGATCGCCGGAAACTACGAACATGAAACGGGGTTTCAAATTATCAATCACTTTGTCGAAAATAAGCTGGACTATAAAGAAGTGGAAATGATTCTGGTTGGCAACCACGCGCCGTTTGCTTGGGGTAAAACCGGAATAAAGTCTGTCTATAACAGTGCGGTGTTGGAACAGGTGGCGAAAATGGCTTGGTTGACAGAACAGATCAACCCGAATGCACCTCGATTAAAGTCTGCGCTGGTCAAAAAGCATTACGAGCGGAAGCATGGGGCCAATGCCTATTATGGTCAATAATTTTAATAAAAAATCTATAGCAAAAACTACAATTTACATGAATATCAATTTAAAAGAGCTTGAAGTCTGGTTTGTCGTGGGAAGCCAAGACCTTTATGGTGAAGAGACCTTGCGACAAGTGGCCCTACATGCTGAAGAAATAGCCCATTATTTAGATACCCAAGCGGTGATTCCGGTAGCGGTAAAATATAAACCGATCGTAAAAAATACAGACGAGATTTATGCAACATTGGCAGCCGCCAATAGTGAAAAAAATTGTATTGGGGTCATTACTTGGATGCATACCTTTTCACCTGCAAAGATGTGGATCCGAGGATTAAAAGCGTTGCAAAAGCCATTGTTGCATCTGCATACGCAGTACAACCAGGATATCCCGTGGCATAGTATCGATATGGATTTTATGAACCTTAACCAAAGTGCGCATGGGGATCGTGAATTTGGACATATCGTTAGCCGCTTAAAAATAGCGCGTAAAGTCGTCACTGGCCATTGGCAAGATGCGGAAGTATTGGAACGGATTAATGTTTGGGCGCGTGCAGCCGCAGGCTGGCATGACTGGCAAGGAGCCAAATTTGCACGCTTCGGTGACAATATGCGTTATGTGGCTGTTACAGATGGCGATAAAGTGGAGGCAGAGTCGCAATTTGGTTTCGCTGTAAACACCTATGCCATTGGGGATCTAGTGGAGGTGATTAATGCGAGCACTGAAGCGGAAATCGCGGCATTATTAGCAGAGTACGAAGCAACTTATGAGCTAGCCGAAAATGTGAAAGCTGGCGGTGAATATCGTGCTAACCTCATCGAAGCTGCTAAGATAGAAATTGGCCTACGGAAGTTTTTGGAACAAGGAGACTTTAAAGGTTTTACGGATACTTTTGAGGATCTGCATGGCATGGTACAACTTCCGGGCCTGGCGGTACAGCGTTTAATGGCTGAGGGGTATGGTTTTGCCGGTGAAGGGGATTGGAAGACGCCGGCTTTGGTGCGTGCTTGCAAAGTAATGGGAGCAGGATTACCGGGTACGACGGCATTTATGGAAGACTACACCTATCATTTTGATCCGCAGAATCCCATGGTACTTGGCTCACACATGTTGGAAGTGGACCCCGCATTGGCAATTGGAAAACCACGAATAGAAGTGCATCCACTAGGCATTGGCGGCAAGGCAGATCCTGCTCGCTTGGTTTTTAATGGCCAAAGTGGTGATGCATTGAATGCTTCTTTGGTCGATATGGGAACGCGTTTCCGTTTGATCGTGAACAAAGTACAAGGTGTTGCTGTAGAAGAAGAACTCCCTAAACTTCCTGTCGCACGGGTGTTATGGAAACCGCTGCCCGATATGAAAACAGGTTGCAGTGCCTGGATTGTGGCTGGGGGTGCGCACCATACTGCCTACAGTTTGAGCTTAACACCCGAATACCTGGAAGATTTTGCACGTATGGCGGGTTTAGAATATGTATTGATCGACGAGGACACTACGGTAGCAAGACTCGAAGACCAATTGAAATGGAATGAACTCTATTATTTACTGGGTAAATAATAACCTAAGCCATTTATACCTGTTCTTCGCGGTATAAATGGCTTATTGATAATAACCAATTTGGGAAATATGGAAAAATTTGCAACGGTAGATTACATCATCTTCGTAATTTACTTCTTTATTGTAGCCGGCTATGGCTATTGGATTTATCGTAAAAAGACGAATAGTTTAAGCAGCAGCAAGGACTACTTTCTGGCAGAAGGATCACTGACCTGGTGGGCCATAGGCTCTTCATTGATCGCATCGAATATTTCTGCTGAACAGTTTATTGGCATGAGCGGCAATGGATTTGAGGTTGGTATTGCTGTAGCTGCTTACGAGCTCATTGCTGCGGTAGCGTTAATTATTGTTGCGGTTTGGTTTATTCCGGTCTATCTGAAAAACAAGATTTTCACGATGCCTCAGTTTTTGAACAACCGATACAATGAAACGACGAGTCTCATCATGGCAATCTTCTGGTTGTTTTTGTATGTTTTTGTCAATCTGACATCTATCCTGTATCTCGGTGCAATTGCCATTTCGAGTATGGCCGGAGGTGGCGACAGCTTCCACACCATTACAGTTGCTTTAGCCGTATTTGCCGTCATCATTACGCTGGGGGGAATGCGTGTTATTGGTTTTACAGATGTTATTCAGGTTGTTGTATTAATTATTGGTGGTATAGCGACCACCTATGTGGCATTGACCTTGGTCAGTGAACATTTTGGTTTGGGACAAGACGCCTTGGCTGGATTCAATAAATTGATGGAAGATTCGCCGGAGCATTTTAACCTATTTGTCGATAAACCAGGGCCAGGAGCTAGTCAGGAAGATATCAATAAGTATCTGATGCTGCCTGGAATAGGAATGTACCTTGCCGGAATCTGGATTGTCAACCTAAATTACTGGGGTTGTAATCAATACATCACACAACGCGCTTTGGGAGCCGATCTAAAGACTGCACGCACAGGGATTCTTTTTGCGGGATTTCTAAAATTGTTTATGCCAATTATCGTTATGCTTCCAGGGATAGCCGCTTATGTGCTATACAAAAATGGTGCGTTACAACACGAAATGGCTCCTGGAGGAGTGTTTCACGCCGATAATGCATATTCAGCGATATTGGGCTATCTGCCCAATGGAATGAAAGGGCTTGCGCTGGCGGCGCTTACAGCGGCTATTGTGGCCGGATTGGCCGGAAAGGCCAATAGTATCGCAACGATCTTTACATTGGATATCTTTAAAAAATACATCAATAAAGATGCGGGCGAAGCAAAAATGGTGTGGGTTGGAAAGATAACCATCGTGATCTCTATTCTACTTTCTGTTTTGTTTACCTGGAATGATGCGCTGGGCATCGGTGGTGCCGGCGGATTTACTTTTATCCAAAAATATACAGGCTTCATCAGCCCAGGTGTTTTTGCGATGTTTTTGCTAGGAATGTTTTGGAAAAGGACGACAGGTGCAGCCGCCATTACAGGCCTTGTTACGGGATTTGCGTTGTCTATATTTTTCAATGAGTTTGCAACAAAGGTTTTCGGACCAGAGACATGGATCTATACGGCATATCTCAACAAAGCGGGCGTTTATGAAATACCATTCCAGATATGTATGGGACTCGCATTTGTATTTACAATGATTGCTATGATTGCTGTGAGCTTATTTGGACCAAAGGTTAATCCAAAAGCTTTTGTATTGGATCGGTCGATGTTTAAAGTAGAACCATCCGTATTGGCATTAATTGTTGTGACTTTATTGTTGGTGACCGCTATCTACGTGCGTTTTTGGTAGAATGTTGCCATTTGAATAATTAAAAAATTATGAACCATTCCTAATGAAAATTAGGAAGCCTCCATCAGACCGATGGGGTAAAACTTAATTACAGATGAATAAGAAAATTATTATTGGTTTGTTGACTTGTGCTTCATTGGCTTATGGCTGCCAATCTTCATCAACTCAAAATAAGCAAGCAGCAACGATGGCTGATTCTACTTCCAGCCCTGCTTTCGACAGTCAGATTGATGGTAAAGAAGTTAAACTGTTCCAGCTCAAGAACGACAAACTCGCCATTACGTTGACAAATTATGGTGCACGTCTGGTGAGTTTAAAAGTCCCGGATAAGAACGGTAAAGCGACTGATGTGATTTTGGGCTATGATTCGGCCAAAGAATACAAGGATAACTATAATAATTTTTACGGCGCCATTGTAGGGCGTTATGGTAACCGGATCGGGAAAGCATCATTTAAACTGAATGGTGAGGTGTATACGTTGGAAAAGAATGATGGCGAGAACTCACTTCATGGCGGTACCAATGGCGTTTACAATAAGGTGTGGGATGTTGTTAGTAGCACTAATACATCAATCACATTAGCCTATACCTCACCTGATAAAGAAGCGGGGTATCCAGGAACGGTCAAGATGGAGGTTACCTACACCCTGGAGGACAATGGTGCTTTGGCCATAGCCTATCAGGCGACAACAGATAAAGAGACGGTCTTAAATCTGACCAACCATGCGTATTTTAACCTCAATGGAGCCGGAGATTCTTCTATTTTGGATCATGAACTTCAGATTGATGCAAAGGCAATTACCGAAGTTGATAATACCTTGATCCCAACAGGAAAGAGCTTGCCTGTCGCGGGCACCGCATTCGATTTTACCAAACCGACACGCATTGGCGCTCGTATTGAAGATCAAAATGCTCAACTGAAGATTGGAAAGGGCTATGACCATAATTTTGAACTCAACAAGAAGGATGGTTTCCAGAAGGTCGCACAGGTGTATGCTACCAAGACAGGTATTGAAATGGACATCTACACAACCGAACCAGGCTTGCAGTTTTACAGCGGTAATTTTATGAAGGATTCGGATCCTAAAGGGAAAGAGGGAAAAGTGTATCCATTCCGTTCTGCCTTCTGCTTGGAGACACAACATTTTCCAGATGCACCAAATCACCCCAGTTTTGCGTCAACGGTGTTAAAACCTGGCGAAAAATATAGTTCAAAGACAACCTATCAATTTAGTGTGAAATAATAAAATCGATATGATGAAGCTAAGATTAAAATTAGGCGTTGTTTTTACGCTGGCCACTGGATTACTGTATGGACAGAGTAGTGTAAGATTGGAAACACCACAGCAGGAGCAGATTATAAGTCGACATATCTATGGACATTTTGCCGAACATTTGGGACGCTGTATTTATGATGGATTTTATGTCGGTGAGAAAAATGATTCGATTCCCCATGCTGACGGCGTCCGGAAAGATATCATCGAAGCTCTTAAGAAGTTGAATATTCCCAATTTGCGTTGGCCAGGAGGATGTTTTGCCGATACGTATCATTGGAAGGATGGCGTTGGCCCCAAAGCCCAGCGTCCTGCTATCGTAAACAATTGGTGGGGCGGCGTGACAGAGGATAACTCTTTTGGTACACACGATTTTCTCAATATGTGTGAATTGTTGGGTGCAGAGCCTTATCTGGCGGGAAATGTGGGGAGCGGTGAGGTGCAGGAACTTGCCGACTGGGTTCAATATGTGAATTTTAAAGGCGAGAGCCCCATGTCGGATTGGCGACGAAAAAATGGTCGGCAAGAGCCTTGGAAGGTGAAATTCTGGGGCGTAGGAAATGAAGCCTGGGGCTGTGGCGGAAATATGACTGCCGATTACTATACAGACATCTACCGCAAATACGCCACGTTTATGTCGGACTGGACCAATGGAAGCGGTTTGTATCGAATCGCCTCGGGAGCCAATAGTGCCGATTATAATTGGACGGAGACTTTGATGAAGAAAATTCCAAGTGGTTTGATGAAAGGCATGGGACTTCATCACTATGCCGTGATCAACTGGGACGACAAGGGCTCTGCAACGCAATATTCGGAGGAGGAGTATTTTAAAACCATGAAATCAGCTTGGTTTATGAATGAGCTCGTGGAAAAGAATATCGCCATCATGGACAAATATGATCCGAAAGGACTGGTGGATCTGATCGTAGACGAATGGGGCGGCTGGTATGCGGTAGAACCTGGCACGAATCCGGGCTTTCTCTACCAACAAAATACCATGCGTGATGCCATGATTGCAGGAATGACACTCAATATCTTTAACAATCATGCTCGCCGGGTGAAGATGGCCAATCTTGCCCAAGCCGTGAATGTATTGCAAGCTGTTATCCTGACAGAAGGAAAGAATATGATTTTGACGCCGACTTATCATGTGATGGAAATGTATAAGGTACATCAGGATGCCAAGTTAATTCCTATTTCCCTTCAATCAACGGATTTTGAATTTAACCAAGAAAAAATTCCGGCCGTGTCGGTTTCAGCCTCTCAAGATCAGCAAGGTCGTACACATATCTCCTTAGTAAATATTGATCCGAAAAAGAATAATAAGGTAAAGGTAGATTTGGGTTCGGTGAAAGCTGGAAAAGTAACAGGTCGAATACTTACCGCGGACAACCTACGCGATTATAATTCCTTTAAGAAACCCGCAACAATTGCACCTGTTGTGTACAATAAGGCAAAGGTTGTAAATGGTACAATTGAAGTGGACATTCCTGCATTTTCAGTTATTGTATTGGAATTAATATAACAGCTAATTTTGATAGGGTTGTCATGTCGTGTTACCCTATTTGTGCTGTTAAAGCTGGTGTAAAACCTGAAATAATAAATTATTGTTGAAAAAATAAATATAGGGATGAAAAGAGTACTGTCAACACTGTTACTGTTAGCGAGCTTGGGCTCTTCAGCATTGGCGCAGTCACCGATAACATTAAATGTTGCGTTGGATAAACCTACAGGCAACATATCGCCGCATATGTGGGGCGTCTTTTTTGAAGATATCAATCTTGGTGCCGATGGGGGAATCTATGCAGAATTGGTAAAGAATAGATCATTTGAGTTTGATCAGCCTTGGATGGGCTGGAAAAAGCTCGAAAATGGTCCTGAGGGAAGCTACCTGCTACTAAACGATGGCAAACGTAAAGGGAACAAACGTTATTTAAGGATACATAGTGCAGCTAACCTGAAATTAGGTCTACAAAATGAAGGCTTTAGAGGAATGGGAGTGAAAGCGGGTGCAGCATATGAGTTCTCAGTACAATACCAAAGTGCAGCTAAAGGAATGAAAATCCATGTTGAACTGCTCGATCAACAGAATAAAGTTATTGGAACAGCTGAACTTCCGCTTGAATCCGTCGGATCATGGTCTGAAGCTGCAGTCAAATTTCCTGCCAACCAAACGACAGATAAAGCCAAATTAAATGTGTGGTTTACAGGGACAGGTACGTTAGACGTCGATATGCTTTCGTTATTTCCAGTAGACACCTGGAAAGGTAGACCGAAGGGTTTACGTAAAGATATGGTTCAGATGCTTGCCGATATGAAACCCGGCTTTATCCGTTTTCCTGGCGGCTGTATTGTTGAAGGGAGAGATTTGGCCAATCGGTTTCAATGGAAAAAAACGGTTGGACCAATAACGGAAAGGGAATTGATTATCAACCGCTGGAATACCGAGTTTAGCCATCGTCTGACACCTGATTATTTTCAGACCTTCGGTTTAGGATTTTATGAATACTTTTTGCTGGCGGAAGATATTGGCGCATCTCCGGTGCCAATTCTCAATTGCGGTATGGCCTGCCAATTTAATACCGGTGAAGTGGTACCCTTAGATGAGTTAGATACATATGTTCAAGACGCTTTGGATCTGATTGAATTTGCTAACGGCACAACAGCTACAAAATGGGGAAAATTACGAGCGGATATGGGGCATCCTGAGCCTTTCCACCTCAGCATGTTGGGCGTTGGAAATGAAAATTGGGGCCCGCAATATATCGAGCGGTTAACCGTCTTCAAGAAAGCGTTAAACGAGAAACATCCGGAGATCAAAATTATCGCCAGTTCGGGTACCGATCCCGAAGGAGATCGTTTTGACTTCTTAGATGATAAACTGCGGGCGATGAATATCGATATCATTGATGAACATTATTACCGCCCACCATCCTGGTTTCTGTCGAGCGCCAATCGTTATGATAATTACCCTAGAAATGGGGTGAAAATCTTCGCAGGGGAATACGCTTCGCATACCACACGACCAAACGGTCCTGGCAAAAGTACCTGGGAGGCGGCCCTCTCGGAAGCCGCTTTCATGACGGGCCTGGAACGAAATGGCGACGTAGTGGAAATGGCATCTTACGCGCCATTATTCGGTCATGTCGAAGGCTGGCAGTGGTCACCTGATTTAATTTGGGTGGATAACTTGCAGGTATATGGAACACCGAGCTACCACGTGCAAAAATTATATGCGACCAATAAAGGGACAAGTATTGTTCCGATCAAACGGGATGGTGAATTCGTAGCGGGCAAAGATAGCCTATATGCTTCTGCAGTATTTGATGCCGTTGCGCAACAGCTTATCGTGAAAGTCGTCAATTACAATAGTAAGCCGATGAAAGTGAACCTTGCCATAAATTCGAAGAAAAAGCCTGCTGCGACAGCAGAGAAAATCACCTTGGCCAACGCCAACTTAAACCAGAGTAACAGTATCGAGGAACCATTGAATATCCGTCCAAAGCAAAATACAATAACTTATAAGGGGAAGACAATTGTTGAAACATTTGAACCTTACTCCTTGACCTTGATAAAATTGACCGTAAAATAAGATGAATATCCGCATACTCATTTTTACAACCCTGATGCTATTTGTGCATAACTTGTTTGCACAGGTGAAGGAATCGGATCTGGCTGCTTACCTCATGGTTTATTTTAAGGATGAAAGCCATGGTCTGTATGTTGCTGTCAGTCAGGATGGCTATTCTTTCACCGATATCAATAAAGGAAAACCGATCATTGCTGGTGATAGCATTGCACAGCAGAAAGGTATTCGCGATCCCTATATCATGCGTGGAAAAGATGGTTATTTTTATATGGTCATGACAGATTTACATATCTACGCAAAAAAGCAGGGTTATAGAAATACGGAATGGGAGCGTGACGGAGTTGCATTTGGATGGGGTAACAACCGGGGTATTGTCTTAATGAAATCGCCTGATTTAATTCACTGGAAGCATACGGAGCTCTACTTGGAGAAAGCCTTTAAGGCTGGGAAAATGTTGGCGCCTTTTGGGCTCCCGAACTCATCTATGATGATCGGAATGGTAAAATGATGATCTATTTTACGATGCGGTTTGGCAATGGACTGAATCAGCTCTACTATGCCTACTTAAATAAGGAGTTCACAGCATTTGAATCAGAACCACAGCTTTTGTTTCAATACCCCAAATCAAATAAAAATTATATCGATGGCGATATGCCGAAGGTGGGGAATAAATACCATCTTTTTTATGTTGCCCATGATGGTGTTCCAGGCATTAAGCAAGCTGTTTCAGACCACCCGAATGGACCCTATCAGTATGATGATCGTTTCTATGACCCTGAGCCAGAAGCCTGTGAAGCTCCGAATGTGTGGAAAAGGATAGGGGAAGAAAAATGGGTGTTAATGTATGATATCTATGGGATATCACCACATAATTTTGGCTTCAGTGAAACCACAGATTTTAAAAATTTTGTTGATCTGGGACACTTTAATGCAGGTAAAATGAAATCTACTAATTTCACTTCGCCCAAACATGGTGCTGTCATCCCAATAACAAAGCAAGAGTTGCAGCGATTAGCAAAGCATTGGCAGTTTGATTTGTCTTTCCCAAAAAAATAGAAGCGCGTTAGCGCTGATCTTCGTACCTTATTGCCTTTATATGGCAATAAGGTACTTAACCAAATAAATTGCTAGTGAATTTCAGCTTAATACCGAGTTGAAAATTATGGATTGTTTTGAAGATCTCTTTAATTGTCGCCTTTTCGATATTGGTTAAGCTATCGATAGGTACATAATTGTTGGGCGCCAGTTTAGCGATACGGATCTGGTTGGCCTGATTTTTTAAACGGATCGACATCAGGTAATAATAGGATTGATTTAATTCCTCGTACTGTTCTTGTGTGAAGATGCCCAATTCAAGGAGCTGTTTCAACCTACCACCGGTATTTTCTTCATAAATTCTGTTTTGCAGTGCGTAAACCCGGACTAAGTCAACAATGGGTGTCATCGCTTTCTTGATATTGAAGACTTCAGAAGAACCTATTGTTTGCGTTTTTATTGCCTTGAAAAATGTGAGCGGCGGTTCATATTGCAGCGCATTCTTTGCAATGAACGTAAAAAAACGCTCGTTGGGTTTTTGTAGCTCAATATTGAGAAATTCTTTGAGTTGATCAATAATGCCCTGGTCACCATATAATCGCCTACAGTCGAAGAAGGTCGAAAATTTAATCGCATTCTCGGGGATGCTCTCTTCAATCCATTTCTTGTAATTTTTCTTCCAATGCGACAGCGAATGTGTCCATTCGGGATTACTGGCCATATATCCACCGGTACAGTAGCTAAAACCGATGGTATTGAGATGATCCGACACGCGACTGGCAAAATTGAGGAAATACGCGCGTACGAGCTCCCGTTGTTCGTTTGCTTTATCTTCATAAATAATGGCGTTATCTTGGTCGGTCATTAGCGTTTGTTCTTTCCTTCCTTCGCTGCCCGTTACCATAAACACAAATTTGGCGGGTGGCTCGCCCATTTCCCCGATCACTTTTTCAATTACTTTAAGGGCAATACTGTCGGCAACGGTCGTGATGACCTGGTTCGCAATCTCGGCATTTACACCTCTACCGAGCAATTGGTGAATAATCTCAGGAACATTATTCCATTTTTCACGCAATTCATCCAATGTTTCTGCGAGTTTAACCGATTGAATAAATACGAGAGGAGACTGCCCTTGTTCACTCAATAACCGATTTCGGCTAAGGAAGCCGATATAATTGCCTGCCTTCTCAACAAGGAGATATCTTGATTTCGTACGGAACATCATCAGTACAGCTTCGTAAAGATAGGCCTGATCGGAAATACTGACAATGGGGTTATCCATAACCTGCGCGATAGATTGTGTTGCCGGAATCTGCTGGGCCACGACATTGTCTCTTAAGGTAATATCGGTTGCATAGCCGAGAATCTGCTCCTCCTTTTTAATAAATATGCAGCTTACCTTGTGTTTCGCCATGGTCTGTGCAGCCTCAAAGATGGGGGTATCGGGTGTACAGGATACGATATCTTTATAGGTAATATGCTCAATTTTGCGCGAATAGAGTTGGTCTGCCGCAAAGTAGCTTTCCTCAAAGGAAGCTGGCGACTTCACAAAATGAGAAAACTCCTCATCTAACATTCTTTTTCCAAAGGAATTGGTGAAAAAATGGAAAAACTCTTCATTCGCATTACACAACTCAATAAAGTCTTTTCGGGGTAAACGATAAATAATTGTACCTTTTTTCGCAATAACAGACTTGAGTGCTTTTGTTCGGTTTAATAAGACTGATATTCCACCAAAACAATACGGCTTATGGTGTATTTCGACCAATCGTTTATTATCGGAAACATCCAGAAAGAACGTTTCATATTCACCTTCGAGGATTAAATCAACACCATCCATATCCGTAATGTTCTGCCGATAAACTAAGGTATCTTTGGAAAAACGATGTTCATTGAATCTGTCGACGATACTCAATTGTAGGGTTTCGGGCAGAATTTGAAATGGCTGAGTCGATTTCAGTAGGCGTGGTATAGCGTCGGGGTTTTTCATGGAAGTTACATTAACAGATGTTTTCGAATTCAGCTTGCTGATTTTGTATGTCCTGCTCGGATAATTCATCTTTTCGAATCATTTCAAAATAACATTTAGCGGTAATCTCGGCATCTTTTTCTGCATTATGCATTTCGGTCGCTGGACTCGAAAATAGCGTTTCATGTAGCGATGAAAGTGGAAGATGTACCATATTCGGATTCCGAACGTATTTTTTGCTATGCAACAAGGTGCAAAAATATGCTAAGTTATGAAATGGAATAGCCAAGTTGGATCGATAGAATTCGGCTGCTAATACCTGCAGGTCGAATGATAGAAAATGGCCGATTAACTGCGGCTTATATTTTTTGATGTCATGACTGAATTTCCGTAATACGTCTTTTTTCTTCTCACCATATTTCATTAGAAAAGGTGGTGTCAATCCATGAATCTGTTCGGATGCAGGGCTAATTGGTATTAACGGCTCGTAAATATATTTATTGGTTCGTTTAACTTCCTGTTGGTCTTCGTCATAGATGATCCAGGCCAATTGTAAAATATGGGGCCAATTGTCACTGTCCATATAACTCTTGTTCCATTTTTTCGGTAAACCAGATGTTTCCGTATCTAAGAATAGCAAATATTTTTTCAATGAATTGTCGGTAATTAATAATTAAAAGTAATCAAAATTTGTTGCAGGATAACGGGCCGTATCGAAATAATTTAGCTATAGCGTAACTATTTTGTCGTTACAACATAACAGTGCATAACAGTTCCTTTTCTAAAATCATTTACTTTAGCTATGTAATACCTAAATACATAGCTAATGAATGCTGTTTTCGGAGTAATCTTCCATTTTATAGGCGGTTTTGCGTCTGGAAGTTTTTATGTGCCCTATAAAAAGGTGAAAGGTTGGTCCTGGGAATCCATGTGGATTTTGGGCGGACTTTTTTCGTGGATCATTATACCTCCCATCGCGGCCATGCTCACGATACCCAATTTTATGGCGATTATTAAAGAGACCAATAATTCCATTTTAAGTTATACTTTTTTGTTTGGTATGCTTTGGGGGATAGGCGGTCTGACTTATGGTCTTGGTGTGCGTTACCTCGGCGTATCGTTGGGAAGTAGTATTATTTTGGGACTCAGCATGGTATTTGGCTCCTTGATGCCTAGCATTTATTATTTTTTCAATCGGGCCGAGGGTAAACACGGGATCGATTACTTCTTTACGACACAGCCGGGTGTTTGCATTCTCATTGGACTGTTGGTCTGCTTGGTCGGAGTCTATCTATGTGGTAAGGCTGGTATGTCCAAAGAAAAACACCTGTCAACATTATCAGCCGAAAGTAAATCGGATTACAACTTCGGTTTAGGTATCGTGGTAGCGATTGTCTCGGGTATACTAAGTGCCTGCTTCAATTTTGGTATAGAGTCTGGGAAACCCATGGCGGACGTGAGCAATGCGCTATGGAAGGCTGCTAACCCCAATAAGGGAGAATTTCTCTATCAAAATAATGTAACCTATATCGTAATTCTGTGGGGTGGCTTTATGACGAATTTTATTTGGTGTCTTTATCTGCTCATCAAGAATAAGTCTTTTAAAGATTATACGAAACCAGCAGTGCCGAAGTTGCGGAATTTTCTTTTATGTGCTATCGCTGGGACAACCTGGTATCTCCAATTTTTCTTTTATGGTATGGGGGAAAGCCGGCTGGGTAATGGCGCTAGTTCCTGGATATTACATATGGCTTTCATCATTCTTATTTCAAATGCCTGGGGTGTTGTATTAAAAGAATGGCGAGGGGTAGAACGTTTGACCTATCGTTCCATTATTGCTGGGATTATCACAATTATCATTTCCATTTGCATGCTAGGCTTTGCAAGGACATTAGAAAATTAATACTTAAACTATATAGAAGAGGTGAAAATGTACAAACATGTCAATTACTTATGGGACGATGAGAAAGCACGTACACTAGGCGGTGATGAAGTGGCTTTATTATTATATCGTTCGAATATTTTAGGCGCGGATTTAAGAATCACAAATTATGGTGGGGGCAATACCTCCTGTAAAGTTGTTGAAAAAGATCCATTGACCGGAGCGGATGTGGAAGTGATGTGGATAAAGGGCTCAGGCGGAGATATTGGGACGCTTAAGAAATCGGGATTGGCAGCACTCTATCTTCAACGGCTGCGCAGTTTAGAGCAGGTCTACCAAGGTTTGGAACACGAAGATGAAATGGTTGAACTATTTAACCATTGTATTTACGATCTGGATTCTAAAGCACCCTCTATTGATACGCCATTACATGGGTTTTTACCATTTAAACATATTGATCACTTGCATCCCGATGCAGCCATTGCTATTGCCGCTGCAAAAGATGGGAAGAAGATTACACAAGAATTGTTTAATGGCGCCATCGGCTGGGTAGATTGGCAGCGGCCAGGGTTTGATCTGGGCCTCAAGTTAAGAGCCTGTTTAGCAGAAAATCCGGGTATTCGGGGTATTATGTTGGGATCACATGGCTTGTTTACATGGGGAGACACCGCACATGAATGTTATGTGAATTCATTGGATGCAATAGAGACCTGTGCAGCTTATCTTGAAGAAAATTATAAGACCAAAAAATCTGTTTTTGGAGGACAAAAAGAAACCAGTCTGGAGCGAAGTCAACGCAGTTCACAAGCGGCTAAATTAGCCCCTCTTCTTCGGGGATTTTGTTCAAGTGAAAGACATATGGTCGGCCATTTTACCGATGATGAGGATGTGCTGGAATTTATCAATTCTAACGATCTCGCACGCCTGGCTCCATTGGGGACGAGCTGTCCAGACCACTTTTTACGGACAAAGATTCAGCCTTTGGTACTGAACCTGGATAAAAATGAAAATTTAGATAACGTCGAAGAGCTCAAAGTCAAATTAACACCTTTATTTGAACAGTATCGGGATATGTACACCCACTACTATGAAAGTTGTAAGCACGATAATAGTCCCGCTATCCGCGATAGAAATCCGGTAATCATTTTATACCCAGGCGTCGGCATGTTTTCCTTTGCAAAAGATAAACAAACGGCACGTGTAGCGGCAGAGTTTTATATCAATGCGATCCATGTCATGAAGGGTGCAGAGGCTGTTAGTGAGTATACGGCTTTGCCGCGTCAGGAGGCTTTCAATATCGAATATTGGTTACTTGAGGAGGCTAAATTGCAGCGTATGCCCAAACCAAAAGCACTTTCCGGAAAGATTGCTTTGGTGACGGGAAGTGGTGGTGGAATCGGAAAAGCGATAGCCAAGAAAATGGCACAGGAAGGGGCCGTCGTTGTGCTGAACGATATTAATGCTGAACGTTTGGCGGAGTGCGAGCAAGAATTCGTGGCACAATTTGGCCAAGATGCAGTGATCTCCGTCCTGCTGGATGTGACCGAAGAAGAACAGATCCAAGAAGCGTTGTATAAAACTGTTTTAGCCTTTGGCGGGATAGACATCATTGTCAATAACGCCGGATTATCGATTTCTAAATCGATCGAGGACCATACCCAACAAGATTGGGACCTATTGTATGATGTATTGGTTAAAGGACAATTTTTGGTTACCCAAGCCATCACACCAATTTTAAAGGGACAGAACATAGGTGGTGATATCTTAAATATAGTCAGCAAAAATGCATTTGTTAGTGGTCCGAATAATGTCGGTTATGGGAGTGCAAAAGGTGCGCAACTGCACTTAAGTAGATTGTGTGCCGCAGAGCTTGGGCCATTCAAAATCCGTGTCAATGTCGTTAATCCCGATGCGGTGATTTCCGACAGCAATATTTGGGCTGGGGGCTGGGCCGAGGGTCGCGCAAAGGCTTATGGCATTCAGATCGAGGAACTGCCTACATTTTACGCGAAGCGGACCTTGTTGAATGAAGTGATTCTACCGGAGGATATTGCAAATGCCTGTTTTTGTTTTGTAGGTGGTTTGCTCTCGAAATCTACAGGTAATATACTCAATGTAGACGGTGGCGTAGCAATGGCATTTGTGCGCTAATTTCGCTATCTTCGGTATTGTGTTTTCAATAAGATCAAGAAACCACAATACCCTATTTTAATAAACCGAAAACAGTACTATTATGATTTTAGACAAGTGTGCTATCGCCGCACATAATGACCAATTGCAGGAGAGGCACCAGCGAGCCTTTGATTTTGTTTCTCACGAGATTGTACAAAAAGAAGAAATTTTAGAAAAACTACAAAAATTCCAGATTGCTATACCAAGCTGGGCATTGGGTACAGGTGGAACGCGGTTTGGCCGTTTCTCCGGTGCAGGTGAACCGGCAACACTGGAGCAGAAAATTGCGGATGTCGGCCTGTTGCATGCATTGAATGGATCGAGTGATGCTATATCATTGCATATTCCCTGGGATATTCCTAATGATGCTGAAGCGTTGAAGCAGTACGCAGCAAGTTTTGGAATTCACTTTGATGCGATGAATTCAAATACATTTCAGGATCAGGTCGGGCAGGAGCACAGCTATAAATTTGGGTCTTTGCATCACGTTGATCCACGCGTACGCCAACAGGCTATTGATCATAATATAGAAGTTATCGACTTTGGGAAGCAATTGGGATCAACATGCTTGTCGGTATGGCTGGCTGATGGTTCATCATTCCCTGGGCAGCTGAATTTTAGACAGGCCTTTGAAAATACCCTTGCTAGCCTACAGGAAATCTATACGCATCTACCTATAGACTGGAGCCTGTTTATTGAATATAAGGCATTTGAACCTTATTTCTATTCGACGACCATTGGCGATTGGGGGCAGTCTTTACTTTTAGCAAATAAGCTAGGTCCGCAGGCATTTACCTTGGTAGATCTAGGGCATCATCTACCGAATACAAACATTGAACAAATCGTATCGCTGCTGTTAATGGAAGGGAAATTGGGCGGCTTTCATTTTAATGATAGCAAATATGGCGACGACGATCTGACGGCAGGTTGTATGAAACCTTATCAATTGTTTTTGATATTCAGTGAATTGATTGATGGGATGGACGCGCGAGGAATGGCGCATGAATCGGCTTTAGGTTGGATGATTGACGCTTCGCATAATCTGAAAGACCCATTAGTCGATTTACTACAATCGGTAGAAGCCATTAAAATAGCCTATGCGCAAGCCTTGCTTATCGATCGCAAATCGCTTCGCGAAGCGCAAGCTCAAAACGATGTGGTCGCTGCTCAGGAGATTTTACAACAGGCATTTCGAACAGATGTAAGACCATTGCTTGCTGAAGCCAGACGACGCAGCGGTGCGGCATTGGATCCCATAGGGCTATTTAGGAAACTGGCGTTACGAGATAGACTGGTGGAAGAAAGGGGTAAAAACAGCGTTGCTACAGGCCTCTAAAAGATACACGACATGGAAAACAAAAGTATACCTGTCGTAGCCGTATTTGATGTTGGGAAAACGAATAAAAAACTTCTTTTATTTGATAAAAACTATAGCGTGCTATGGCAACGATCTGCTCGATTTTTAGAAACTGTCGATGAAGGTGGGGATCCCTGTGAAAATCTTGAAAGCCTCCGTTTGTCGATTTTTGATGCCTTGCATGAAGTACTCCGGCGGGACGAATATGATATTCAGGCAATCAACTTTGCAGCCTATGGGGCTAGCTTGGTTTACATTGATGCACAGGGCAAACCTTTGACTCCCTTATACAGCTATCTCAAAGATTTTCCTGCGGATATACAGCAACAGTTATATGACGCATATGGCGGTGTTGTCGCATTTTCATTGGCAACGGCATCACCATCACTGGGTAGTCTGAATTCAGGCTTACAGCTCTTGCGTCTGAAGCGTGAAAAACCTGACTTATTTGGGCAACTTGCCTATGCGGTACACTTACCTCAATATTTAAGCTTTTTGGTTTCAGGCAAGTTGTGTACAGATTTGACTAGCATCGGCTGCCATACTGCACTTTGGGACTTTAAACAGCATCATTATCATCAATGGGTAGAAGACGAGGGCCTCGTTGGAGCTTTCCCGCCAATTGTTTCGGGCGATACAGCCTTTAAAAGTACGTTTCTAGGTAAATCATATTGGGTTGGAACGGGGTTGCATGATAGTTCCGCGGCACTTATTCCTTATTTAATGAGTAATAAAGAACCCTTTGTTTTAATTTCTACAGGCACCTGGTGCATTTCATTAAACCCATTTGCGTCGATCGATTTGACAATAGAGGAGCTGCAACAGGATTGTTTGTTCTATCTTTCCTATCGCGGTACTCCCGTAAAAGCCTCCCGTTTATTTGCAGGGTATGAACATGAAATTCAATCAAAGCGTATTGCTGATTTCTTTGCGGTGGCCACGGCCAAATTTAGAACACTTGAAATCGACTGGGACATTATCGCGGCTTTGACAGCGCTTGATCTTCCGAAAGCAATAAATTTGAAATCTTTTGAAGCTATTGATCTGCATCGTTATCCAGATTATCAAACTGCTTACCATAGCTTAGTCTACTGTCTGGTCAAGGCACAGGTGACTGCCACCCAACTTGTTCTTCGCTGTACAGGGGCTAAACGGATATTTGTCGATGGTGGATTTAGCCGAAATCAGATCTTTATGAGTTTGATTGCGCGTGAATTTCCAGCTATGGAGGTATTTGCTGCAGCGATGCCACAAGCAACAGCCTTGGGTGCTGCACTGTTGATGCACCAGCATTGGAACGCAGCAGAGATCCCACAAAACTTGGTGGAATTAAAATTATTTAAGCCACATCCTATTTCGTAAATGATTTTAGAACAGGATAGTACGGTACAGCTGTTCAGTTTGTTTTCTATTACTTCGATATAGAATTATAAACAGATTAAACCAAATTAAATTAAACCTCTAATCAGAATGGAAAGTAAATTAAAACATTACTCATTAATTCTTTGCGTGGCAATGATGATGGGAATGCCGTTTGCGTTAGTTGCTCAGGTGACCAAGATTATACAGGGTCATGTGGTGGGTAGCAAGAGCGGGCGACCTATCGCTGGAGCTTCGATTAAAGAAGTCGGTGGTAAAAATGCTAGTTCAACAAATGAAAATGGTGATTTTACCCTTTCTGTCGCGAGCAACAAAGTTGTTCTTTCAATCCAATATGTAGGGTACATCGCAAAAAATATGGAAGGGACTGTGGGGATCCCACTTCGTGTTGAACTGCAGGAAGACAACACTGTACTGGATGAAGTTGTTGTCGTTGCTTATGGTGCGGCGAAAAAAAAGGATCTGACAGGATCCGTATCCACAATCGACAATAAAGCATTGAATATGCAGTCAAATTCGACTGTCAGTAGGGCCTTGGAAGGGGCTGCTCCCGGTATTCAGGTGTCGGCAGTGGATGGACAGCCAGGTATCGACATGGGAATTCGCGTGCGCGGTATAGGCTCGGCGAGTCAGAATACCTCAAACGCGCTGGTCGTCATTGATGGTGTTCCCGCACAAAATGATAACCCGCTCGCCACCTTAAATCCAAAAGATATCCAGAGTGTTTCTATCTTGAAGGATGCGGCATCGACGGCTCTGTACGGCGCTAGAGGGGCCAACGGCGTCGTATTGGTGACGACAAAAAAAGGCGTGTCAGGGCAACCTCGCATTTCATTTGAAGGAAAGCTCGGTGTCAATCAGGTGGGACCATATCAATTCGATAAAATCTCCAATCCGAAGGATATTTATGAATTCGCCTGGCTCTCTGTGTACAACTCTGTACGCTATGGAGTGGATGGTACCGGTATTTCAAAAAGATATACGACAAATGTACAGAATCCGAATATGTCGCACGAACAGGCTGCTGAATTTGCCAGTTCGCACCTATTTGACTACATCGGATCTACGACTAAATTTCAACGAAACAGCTTAGGTAACTGGATGTTGTATGATGTGCCGGGAGCGATCTATACACCCTCAGGCACAGGAGCTGATGCGAGTTCAACCATGAGTGGCGCATACCTCGTCAATACAGATGGTAAATTGAACCCTGGAGCTCGCCTGTTATACAGCGACAGATATGATGATTATCTACTGGAGAATAGATTACGACAAGATTATGATCTATCGGCCTCCGGTGGTAACGATAAAGTAAATTATTTCCTTTCAGGTGGGTACTTGGAAGACCCATCTTATATTCGGGGATCTTCCTTCAAACGCTATAATGGACGTGCCAATTTTGATGCGCAATTGAATGCCTGGCTAAAATTGGGTGCTAATATTGGCTACTCCAATCGGACCACACAATCGCCGGCGACACGCTTCGGCCGTAATCCCGGTAGTTCTACAGCCAACGTGTTCCGGTTTATCAATGGACAGAATCCTTTGGTGCAGCTCTATGCACGCGATAAAAATGGCGCCCTGATTGATGACAATGGGAAAAATAAAGTGCATGTACTTGCCGGAGATACCTACTCTCCACTGGGGTTAACATCGGCTGCACTATCTTCTACCAATGTTTTGACGGTGCTGGACAATGATTTGGATCAACGTGTATCGGATGATTGGACAACACGGGTCTATGGGCAGGCCAAATTCCTGAAGGACTTTACGTTTACAGCAAATGTCTCGATGGATAAGTTTAATGAGATGCGTACACGTTACTGGAACAGCGAATCGGGACAGGCAGCAGGCATTGGAGCCTTTGGTAAGACCGCATCCAATACAACGATTTTAAACCTGCAACAATTACTGAATTATTCGAAAACAATAGGTTTACACAATATAGAGGCGCTTTTGGGGCATGAATATGATTCATTCAAGAACGAGCAGCTCAATTACCGCTCATCTTATGCATTGATTGATGATTTTGCATCTTATATCAACTTTGTCGGACGTTATGACGGTGGAACATTCCCAAATCCGGGGGGCGGTGAGGATAAACGTACCATGGAAAGTTATTTTTCCCGGGTCAATTACAACTACAACGACAGGTACTTTTTTCAAGGATCTGTCCGTCGGGATGGCTCGTCAAAATTCAAGTTGAAAGATAAACGCTGGGGTACGTTCTGGTCCGTTGGTGGCGGTTGGCGTATCGACAGTGAGCAATTTATGGAAAGTAGCAAAGGCTGGCTCGACCTCCTAAAAATACGCGGTAGTTATGGTGTAATCGGTAATCAGAATGGAATATCCAACTATTCGGGATACCAAACATGGAGTTACGCCGCCACGTATACACAGACGACAAATGGAACGGGTATACCCGCAAATATCACCTTAAATCAAAATGCATATGTCAATGACCAATTAACCTGGGAAAACATACATACATTAGATGGTGGTATTGATTTTAGCTTCTTTGGACGAGTACGTGGATCACTCGATTATTATAACCGCGTCACGGTAAATGCCATCTGGAATCAGCCTATTGCTATATCCAAGGGACAGTCTTCCATTGCGACGAACTCCGCAAAAATCGGAAATAAAGGTTTTGAAATCGACCTATCAGTAGACATCATCAAGAAACCTGATTTCAACTGGACAGTATCGACAAACGGAACACATTATACCACTAAGCTGAAAGCTGTACCAAATGGTGTCGGTTCAGATGCTTTGGGAGGAAATTGGACCGCAGGTACCGATGCTTGGGCTGCCGCAGGAACAAGTGCTGTAGCAAATATTACCTATTTACGTGGAGTCAACAAAGATTTCTTTAACCTCTATATGTTGAAATATGGCGGTGTGGACCAAAATACGGGTTTACCACTTTACTACCATCAAATTAGCAAAGCCGATGTTGACGCAGGTACTTATCCCGGATATAAAGAGGGCGAAAGTATAACAACCACAGACTATTCAAAAGCTAGCCGCTACGAAATGGGGAGCGCGTTACCTAAATGGATAGGCGGATTTAGTACTTCCCTACGTTACAAGAATTTTGACCTGTATTTGGCATTGGCTTACCAATTGGGCGGAAAGTTTTTTAGTACGGAGTACGGAAACAATTTGTATGTAAGTGAAGATCCTGGAAAAGCGCTTTCATCGGAACTCATCGGTAATACCTGGACACCGAACAACACGGGTGCAAAATTCCCTATGGTGATGTATGGTAATACCTATGGCAATGGCGCAACTACAGGAAGCTGGCTCTACAGTGATTTGGGCTTATTCAGTGCTTCCTATCTCAATTTTAAAAATGTGACGATCGGTTATACTTTGCCAGAAAGTATCTTGTCAAAAATGAAAATCAAGCGACTTCGAATATTCGCTTCAGGTGATAATCTTTTTATGAAAACAGCCCATTCAGGAATAGATCCACGTCAGTCTCTTGTTGGTGGATTTGAAGTGGCGGCATATTCTTATCCGACCATGAGAACATTCTCCGGTGGTGTAAGTTTGGAATTTTAATGTTTAAAAAATCAGTTATGAAAAAGATATTTTTATGTGCATTGGCGGTGACATTATTGTTTTCTTGTAGTAAGGAATTGGACATTGCACCCCCAAATAGTATCACGGATGAACAGATCCGGAAACTACTCGAAAGTGGTGACGAGAAGAAAATTCAGGCTGTATTGGGCGGTATGGCGAACAATATGCCTAAACTGGTCAACTTTGGGGCATTATCATCCGAGTCACGTTATGGAAGTAACCAGGGATTTGATGTGATGCGGAACCTCGAAGGCAATGATATTGTTTTCGGCAATAGATTGCTTAATATATTTGGCTCCGACGAGTATAATCTGCTGGATTTTATTTCAGATGCTTCAGACAAGAATACCCCGTATTGGAATTATGCCTGGAATATGGTCAATACAGCAAATAAAATGTTGAACTACCTTAATCCAGAGACTGTCGGCACGAATAAAAAATTACAGGAATACAAAGGCCGCGGACTGATATTACGTGCCTACGCCTATAATTACCTGATGGAAAACTATCAAAATGCCTACCAGCAGGGAGGAAAAGCAAAATTAGGCATGCCGCTTTATGATACCTATTCCCCGGTTCAGGAAAGCAAGGCCCGATCTACTGCGGATGAGACCTATGCTTTTATCAAAAACGATATCAATGAAGCGATTCGGCTTTTTAAAGAAGCGGGAATTGGCTATACAACTGACCCATCCGATTTTGATCTTGGTGTAGCCTACTTTATGCAGGCAAAAGTGTCGTTATGGACGGGTGACTGGAACACGACGATAAGCGCCAGCAACGAAATACTGACCAAGTATCCAACGTTAATGAGCCAGGCAACCTATGGTGCCACGAATAAAGGAACCCAGGCGGCGCCTGAAATGAGACCCGAGCAAAATGGTTTTCTTAATATTACCATTAACCCTGAAGTGTTGTTTGGTTTTGCGCTTGGAGAAGCCGTTACCGTACACAATTGGTGGATGAACCCTTTCGCCGAAGGAAACGGCGGAATTGGGCAAGGTTTCCAGCGGATTGACAATCGGCTGTATGCCAAAATTGATAACCGGGACTATCGAATGGGTTGCTTTATGGCATCGGATTGGGGAGATTATACTTACCCGACCAATGGTGATAAACGAACTATTCCGATGTATACCAATCTCAAGTTTGCCGCCACCCATGGCTTGGGAAGTGACGATAAGAAGAATGTTGGACGAGTAAGTTGTTATTATATGCGCAGTTCGGAGGTATTATTGATGAAAGCTGAAGCGCAGGCACAGAATAAAGATGACCAAAGTGCGAAACAAACGTTAAACACCTTATTGGCTGCACGAACGAAAGTTGGGCAGACCACATTGACCTGTGACAACTATACTTCCATGCAGGGTTTATCGACCTTGGAGATGGTGCAATTTCAAACGCGGTTGGAGCTCTGGGGTGAGGGAGGACGTGAATTCTATAACAATAAACGCTGGAACATTGCTGTCGGTCGTGCTGGATCAGCCATACATGTGGATAAATCAACTTATCCTGTTAGTAAAATGACGCTACAGATACCTTTGGATGAAATGTTATATAATAATAAGATGGTTCAGAATTAAATGAGCCAACAGATTTAATGATTTCATTTCGTAAAAGTACCAGGAAGGATTATAATCGTCTTTGCTGGTACTTCCCCAAAAATACAGGATAGTTCAGGATACAACTGTAGCTGATCTTGTGTATTTTCAAGTACTATAGATTACTTCGACAAAACCTAAAATTTAATGATATGAAGAACCAATTGACTGAAGAACAGATAGCCTTTTACCAAGAAAATGGTTACATCGTTATAGAAGATTTTTTAAATCCCGAGGAGCTTGAAACCTGGCGTACAATTGTATTTGAAGCTGTAGAGCAGCGTGCAGGTCAGAAAATGCCCGGAAAGGAAGCTAAAGTTGGCGAAGATGATGGTATCAATAAGGATGCAGACTACTTTGGAAAAGTGTTTGATCAATTGTTAAACCTTTGGCAGACCAGCGAACAGGTGAAGGAGCTGATGGTCGATCAGCGGATTGGAGAAATGGCGGCAAAGCTGGCCGGTGTTGACGGTATCCGTATCTGGCATGACCAAGCGCTATTTAAACGTCCATTTGCGAATCCTACTGCCTGGCATCTGGATACGCCTTTTTGGTCATTTGCCGATCGAAACGCACTTTCCATATGGATTGCACTCGATGACTCCACACTGGAAAATGGTTGCATGTATTTTGTTCCGAAATCGTATAAGCAGACCGGATTTGAGAATTTGGGTATCGGAAAAAATATGGGGACAATTTTCGAACACTATCCCGAGCTTGCACGGGTAAATCCGGTGGCTACACCGCTCAAAGCCGGAAGTTGTACTTTCCATAATGGATTGACGATTCATGGGGCAGGACCTAACATGACCAACGGGTTTAGAAGAGCTATGACCTGTGCTTACATGCCTGACGGAAATGTATTCAATGGACAGGCGAATATTTTACCGGAAGATTATCGCGCAACTTTAGCGGTAGGGGATCTGTTGAATAATGACGAACAAAATCCGCTAATCTACCATGCAGGATGGTAAAACTTGATTTTTTTTATCCACGCTGGGGAAATGAGCATGTTGCATGGGAAGATTTTCTGGATCGTGTAGTGAAGGCTGGTTATGTTGGGGTCGAATGGTTCCCTTTTGGCGAAGATACCCATCCGGAGAAGGTCGTAAAACTGTTGCAGAAGTATAAGCTCAGGTACACGATTGTGACCTGTGTTCAAAAAAAAGCGAACTCAATCAGCGCGTACTTCGCCTTGTTGGAAGAACAGTTGAACTACTATGGAAAGCTCGCGGAAAAATATTTCGCTCCACTTTTTATATCCGTGCAGATGGGACGGGAATATTTCTCGCCTGACGATGTGCTTACAGGACTACAACTTTGTACGCGTGTTGAAAAGCAATACGGGATCGAAATTTTGCAGGAAACTCACCGTAATAAATGGAGTTATGGACTGCATACCGTGGCGCCAATGGCGGAACTATATCCGCAGTTGAAACTGACCTTGGATATCTCACACTGGTACTGTGTCTCGGAGAGTTTTCTTGAAGATCGGCAGGAGGAATTGAACCGCCTGTTGTCCCATGTAAAACATGTACATGCCCGTGTTGGACATAGTCAGGGAGCCCAGCTGCCCGATGTTCGAAAAAAAATCTATCAGGATATTGTCGCGACACACTGCGCTGTCTGGCAACGCTGGATAGACGTCAATAAACCCGATGCGCGGCTGACCATGACGACTGAATTTGGTCCGCCACCGTATCTCATCCCCTCAGGGAATCAAGCGCTCGATTGTGAGCGCCAATGGAAACAAAACTTATGGATGAAAAACTACCTATCAAGGCACCTTATAACCTAATTTCAGCATGATGAAGCGAAGAATATTTTTACAGCAAAGCAGTTTATTGGGAGCCTCCTTCTTATTTGCCAAGCATTTAAAAGCCTTTGGCAAGGAATCGGTGGATATGGAAAGCTACTATACACTGTTTCAAAATCCGTCGACTGCACAAAGACCTTTTGTGCGCTGGTGGTGGAATGGAAATAAAATCAATAAAAATGAACTGCTCCGCGAACTGAAGCTTTTAAAGGATGCGGGAATAGGTGGAGTGGAAATCAATCCCATTTCCTTTCCGAAGCGTACCGACGATATGGGTATTCCATCATTAAAATGGTTGAGCAAGGAATGGGTAGACATGGTGCAGTATACAGCCAATGAAGCAAAAAAGATGGGTATGACCACCGATCTCATCGTTGGTTCCGGCTGGCCCTTTGGTTCGGAAGACCTCCGGGAAGATGAAACCGCTCAGGTTGTGCTGGTGCATTGTGAACCCATCGAGGGACCTACAACCTATGTTGTCCGACCCTACCATGTTTTTAATATGATAGACCCTGCAGTAACGGATAAAAACCCATTGCGCAATCCCGAAATCCTCGCCATCAAATTGGTGAAAGATCCGATGCCTTCTATCGATGATGCGGTTGATTATGCAGCAGAAATTGGTAAAGATAAAATTGAAATCCCTGTTCCTTCGGGAAAGCATATCCTTTATTTCTTGGTGAAATTTAAAGCTTTTGCCTCCGTCATCAATGGCGCCCCGGGCGCAGCGGGCTCCATACTCAATCATATGGATAAGGCGACCGTGTCTCGCTACCTGGAGCGCATGTCTACACAAATGCAACAGCAGATAGGACCATTAAAGAACTATGTGCGGGCATTGTTTACCGACAGCATGGAGCTCGAAGGTTGTAATTGGTGTGATGACTTTGCTGTTGAGTTTCAGCGCCGTCGCGGTTATGATATTATGCCTTATTTACCTTTTATCTTATTTAAGGTCGGGCGCTTGGGGGCTGTGGTCGACGAAAACTATGGAGCAAAGAAAGGAGCGGAGCTTTCCGAGATTCTAAATCGTGTACGTTTCGATTATGAATATACCAAAGCCTGTTTATTGAAGGAACGTTTTACGGATACCTATGTTAATTGGTGTCGTTCGCTAGGGGTGAAATCGCGCGCGCAGGCCTATGGAAGAGGTTTTTTTCCATTGGAAAGCAGCTTGGATTACGATATTCCGGAAGGGGAATCGTGGACAACAAATTATTTGCGCCATAAGCTGGGTGAAGAGATGCCTGATGAAGACTATCGTCGGGGACGTGGTTATACCATGATCGATAAATATGTCTCCTCCGCAGCACATCTGAAAGGAAAACGGCTTGTAAGCTGTGAGGAGATGACCAATACTTATCTTGTTTTTAATACGCAGCTCGAATTGTTAAAGCTGGGATCGGATCAGAGTGCAATGACCGGGATTACACATTCTGTTTGGCATGGATTTAATTATTCACCCTTAGAAGCTCCTTTTCCTGGGTGGATTCAATATGGCTCTTTTTATAATGAACGCAACAACTGGTGGCCCTATTTTAACTATTTAAATAATTACAAAGCCCGCCTTTCATCGCAGCTGCAGCAGGGCGATTACTTCGCTGATATGGCCATTTTACCCGCCAATTATGATCTCTGGACGGAGAACGGCGTGCAAACGGATCCCTTTCCTGAGAAATTGAATGTCCCCTATACTTCCTTACTCTGGGAAGCTATCAGCAAAAATGGTGGGAATGCAGATTATATAACGGAGATGATACTGCAGGATTGTAAGGTAGAGAAGGGAAACCTATGTTATGGTAAAAGAAAATATAGCGTGCTCTTTTTGCCCGGGATCAAACGGATGTCGCCGAAGTCAATGGCTCGCCTCCTTGAGTTTGTTCAATCCGGTGGGCGTGTTGTGGCGATTGAATCGTTACCACAGATGAGCTTGGGATTGCAAGATCAGGTAAAAAATGATGCCGAGGTACAAGCTATACTGCGTAAGCTGCAATCTTATCCAGATCGATTTATTGCCACGTCTAAACCTGAGGACAATAATTTTATGGACTGGTACCATTTGGCCATGCGGCGGTTCAGTTTACCCCATTACCTGCATATCGATCAGCCTAACCGTTATGTGATGCAGATGCGTTCTATTCGGGATGATGGTAGTGAATGCTATTTTATCCAGAACGCGCACCGGGCGAATAGTGCAAGACTAAACATCTCTTTTATTGCTCCCGAAATCAGAAAGAAAACATGCTGGCTATGGGATCTGGATACGGGCAGACGCTCTCGGGTAATCTTGGATCGTGAAAATAGTTTGCTACTGGATATGGGACCTACAGATGCTTTTCTTTTTGTATTTGACAACCATCGGGAAGGTACGGTTTGGCAGCCTTTGGCAACCACTGGAAGCCATGTCCTGGATTTGAGTAGCCAGTGGAAAGTAGAATTAAAACATAAACAGGAAGGCACATCCCAACAACTGGTACTACCGCGGCTGATGGACTTTAAAGAGGATGAACAATTGATGTGGTTTTCAGGAACAGCAATCTATCAGCGTTCATTTAACTGGTCTGCAGCAGGGCAATGCCTGTTGAATCTTGGAAAGGTAGCGGGAGTTTCTGAGGTTTTTGTCAATGGTCAATCACTTGGCGTAAAATGGTATGGAAGGCGGATTTACGACCTCGCTACCGTGTTAAAAAATGGGGAGAACCAGGTCGAAGTGCGTATTACGACCACCATGGGGAACTATTTGAAAACGTTGAAGGATAATGAAAATGCGCAATATTGGGTCAACAGAAAAGGTCGGGAGCAGGAAATACAATCTATGGGCCTGATCGGTCCAGTCACTTTATATACAAGCTAAATCATGAAAATATTACCTATTTTTCTTTTCATCATCCAGGCTTTAACAGTCAGGCTGGTCGCAGCGCAGGATTACCAAGCTGTAGATTTTGGTATTCGCGGTGATGGTGAAGCACTGAATACAAGGTCTATCCAGGCCGCCATTGATTATATTACAGCCAAAGGTGGTGGAAAGCTCATCTTTACCCCAGGCAACTACATCACGGGATCTTTTTATCTGAAGTCCAATGTGACCTTACAACTGGATCAGGGAGCAAATCTCTTGGGCTCCAACAATCCTTTTGATTACCATAAAGATACCGTCGTCAACTGGCAGTCGATGATCTACGCGATTCGACAACAGAACATTGGTATTATCGGCAAAGGAACGATCAATGGCCGCGGTTTTCAGACGGCAATGAATGCCGTTCAAAATGTGCATAAGGGAATTGTGCAGGATGAACTTAAATTAGATCGACTGCGGGAGTGGAACCGCCCCGAAAATATTTACTTCCGGGAGTGTAAAAATGTACTGATTAAGGATATTACCTTACGTGATCCCGGTAGTTGGAATCAGACCTACGACCAATGTGAAGACCTCCATGTGGAAGGTATTTATGTAGACAGTAAGTCGTATTGGAATAATGACGGCATCGATGTGGTAGACTGTAAGAATGTAGTGATCCGGAATTGCTATTTCGATGCGGCTGATGATGCCATCTGCTTTAAGTCACACGATGCGAATGCAGTCTGTGAGAATGTGCTGGTCGAAAACTGTACGGCGCGCTCCAGTGCCAGTGCCCTAAAATTTGGGACAGTCTCCCGCGGTGGTTTCCGAAATTTTGTTGTCAGGAATCTCGTGGTCTATGATACGTATCGATCAGCAATCACTTTTGCTGCCGTAGATGGTGGATTCGTCGAAAATATCCTGGTGGACGGTGTCAAAAGTATCAATACCGGTAATGTCATTTTCTTGCGTATTGGCGATCGCTGGAGCAAGGGAAAGAAACCTTTTATGAAAGATATAACGATTCGCAATGTATATGCAGAGGTCCCCGCTAATAAACCGGATTTGGGATATAGTTATGAGGGACCCATAGAAGATATGCCCCGGAATATTTCTCCGGCAAGCATCATCGGCTTACCTGATCATAAGATCGAAAATGTTACGCTGGAGAATATAGAGATCGTTTATCCCGGAGGTGGAAATCCGTTATATGCTTACCGCGGGACTGATCCTAAGTCATTGGATGGCATTCCCGAAATGGCTAATGCTTATCCAGAATTTTCACAGTTTAAGGAGTTGCCAGCTTGGGGATTATATATCCGTCATGCCAAACAGATCAATTTAAAAAATGTGACTTTCCGTATTAAAGGTGCAGATTACAGGCCTACGATTGTTGCCGATGACCTCACTGGGGGAGCCTGGGATTTTAAATCCTATTTGGATGGAGATCGGTTAAAGGACAGTTTCCATTTATATCAAACAAAAGATGTCAAAATTAATTAGACAGCGTAACATGAAGAAGTATCTATTTTTGATCGTGTTATGGGCGAGCTGCTTCAAGCTGTTTGCTCAGGACTATAATGCATCGCTTTTCGGTTGTAAGTCCGATGGTGTAACCAATAATATGGGATCTATACAATATGCCATTGATTATATTGCCAAAAAAGGCGGCGGTAAACTACATTTTTATGTCGGACGTTATCTGACGGGAACATTTAGTTTAAAATCCAATGTATCCATCGAACTGCATGAGGGCGCTGTATTGGTTGGCAGCAGCAACTTATTTGATTACAGCCTTCAGGATGGCAAGAGAGCTCTCATTGTCGCAGTCGGTCAATCTAATATTCAGATTGGTGGGAAAGGCGTCATTGATGGGCAGCAGTCTTTATTGCGTAGCCAGGTCGCAGCGCTAAGACAGAAAGGAAACATTGATCTATCTGAAAAAGCGGAAGACATTAGCCTAATTTATTTGAAAGCTTCTAGAAATATCCAGATCAACGGCATAATGGAATTGAACCTGCTCGGAGCAGTACAATTTATTGATCAGTGTGCGGATGTTACCCTAAGCGCATTGGACATAAATAGCCCGGGCAGCATTGGTGTGTATGTCAGCAATTCCAAAACGGTGCGTCTGTCCAATGTTTTTTTTCAGGCAATTGGCAAGGCATTGGTTGAATCGGAGGGGAGTCAGCAGGTCATCAAAGAAAATAGCCGGTTGGCTAATGGTAAAACATTATAAATGGGATGTTTATGAAAATTAAACTTATTCTTGTCATGATCTTCCTCTATGGTGGTATACTGACATTACAGGCGAAAGAATACAATGCTTCTCTTTTTGGCATTAAATCGAACGGAACAACATTAAATACCACTTCTATACAAAAAGCAATTGATTTTATTCATGAGCAGGGTGGGGGGACGTTACGATTCTACGTTGGACGTTATCTGACGGGGACCGTCGTGCTCAAAGAGAATGTGCATATTCAACTCGAAGAAGGCGCAATCCTGGTCGGCTCAACCAATATTTATGACTATAATATCGATGTCCCGAATTGTGCTTTGATTTATGCAAAGGACGCTAAAAATATCACCATTAAAGGGAAGGGAGTTATTGATGGGCAAGGGCGTGAAGTTGCTTATAATTTGCTTGCACAGATCCAGAGTGGCGTGCTCAAAGATCCCTTAGACTATGATCGCCCGCGAAATAGAAGGCCAAAGGCCATTTATATGCGCTCTTGCGAAAATGTCCGTATTCATGGTGTTACCATCAAAAATTCAGCCGACTGGGTTCAGGTCTATGATCAATGTGTCAATACGGTCGTAGATAGCATCACAGTTGATAGCAAGGCTTTTTGGAACAATGATGGTATCGACATTGTCGATTGTCGTAACTTTAAGTTGCTCAACTCTTTTATCGATGCTTCAGACGATGCAATATGCCTAAAGTCGCATGATGCAACGAAGAGCTGTGAAGATGTTGAGATCCGCAATTGTACAGCACGGTCGAGTGCAAATGGTATTAAATTCGGTACTGTTTCCGCTGGCGGTTATAAACGCATTCGTATCATCAACAATAAAGTCTATGATACCTTTCGTTCGGCTTTGACGATTGCAACTCCCGATGGCGGCATAGTAGAAGATATTCTTGTCGATAGTCTGACCGCATTTAACACGGGGAACCCTTTTTATTTGCGTATAGGAGCACGCTGGAATAAAGGACGCATCGGCTCCATTAATAATGTTGTGATTCAGAACGTAAAAGTTGAGGTGGCAAAAGAGAAACCAGACCGCGGTTATTCCTACGAAGGACCTATTGAAGATAATCCGCGCAATCCATCGCCTTCGAGTATTGTAGGACTGAAAAATGCGCCCATTCGAAATGTAACCTTTAGGAATATCGAAATCAGCTACCCGGGTGGCTCGAACCCCCACTATGCCTATCGGGGGACGAGCAGAACGGATCTCGACAGTATTCCCGAAATGGAAGCATCTTATCCCGAATTTTCCCAATTTAAAGAGCTTCCTGCCTGGGGTTTTTATATTCGACATGCAGAAAACATACATTTTGAAGGGGTCGTCCTCAAATTGAGGGAGCCGGATTATAGACCGATGTTGGTGCTGGATGATGTCAATGGATATTCACTGTCCAGGGTAAAGCAGGAGGGAGCAAAAGGAAAGAAAGAATTGGTAGCGCAGGGATCAAAAAAAATTAAACCTTAACGGAAATACGTAACTTGTTGGCCAAGATATAACCTGTTAAATTGAATGTTATGCGATTACACCTGATGCTGGCCTTAACAGGCTTGATACTCTCCCTGGGATTACGCGCCCAAAATACAGCGCAGGATTCTGTTTATGTTTATGCACATTACACAAAACAGGAAATTTATATTCCCATGCGGGATGGAAAAAAGCTCTATACAGCGATTTACACCCCCAGAGATACGGCAAAGAGTTATCCTATTATGATGATGCGGACACCCTACAGTATTGCACCTTATGGGGAACAGAATTTTCGAATTCCGATCGGTCCAAGCATGGAATTTGTGAAAGAAAAATTCATTTTCGTTTACCAGGATGTCAGGGGAAAATATAAGTCTGAAGGAGATTTTATTGCCAATCGACCCTATACAGATACGCCAGGAGCGGTCAATGAATCAACAGATACCTACGACACAATTGATTGGCTAGTGAAACAGCTGAAATCGAATGGTAACGTGGGGATATGGGGTATTTCCTCTCCCGGGATGTACGCATCGATGTCACTGATTGATTCACACCCTGCATTGCGGGCCGTATCTCCGCAGGCACCGGTAACGGATTGGTTTCTAGGGGATGATCGTCATCACAACGGGGCTTTTATGTTGATGGGGAGTTTTTCGTTTCTATCCTCGTTTGGAAAAAAACGCGATTCTATCGGCAGCAAGGGGCCAGCGGGATTTTCCAATTATGGAACAGATCAAGCGTATTCTTTTTTTCTGAAGGCAGGAGCTCTAGCCAATCTCAATCAGCAGTATTTAAAGGGCGAAAGCATCCTTTGGAACGAAATGATGTCGCATCCGAATTATGATGACTACTGGACGTCGCGAGCCTATCTTTCTCGAATCCGCGAGCTGAAACCGCAGGTGCTTGTTGTTGGTGGATGGTTTGACCAAGAGGACTTATATGGACCGTTGAAAACCTATCAGGCACTACAAAAAATTGCGCCGGACCGTGTAAAACTAGTGATGGGCCCCTGGTATCATGGTTCCTGGTCTAGGGGAAGTGGCAGGCAACTGGATAGCCTGGATTTTGGTCAAAATACAGCCAGCTATTATCGGAAAGAGATTGAACTTCCTTTCTTTGTAAGCCATCTCAAAGGACAGGGTAAAGACGGACTTGCCGCGGCGACAGTTTTTGTAACAGGCGAGAATAACTGGTCTTCACACCGGACATGGCCTGTGGAAGAGGTACGGTCACAGCCCTTATTTTTTACAGCAGATAGAAAATTGAGTTTGAAGCCAGCCTCCAAATCGGCGTCTCCCTATGTCTCCTATATTTCTAATCCCAGCAAACCTGTTCCCTATACACGGGAAAAAACTGTTTTGCGCGGCTATAAATACATGTATGAAGATCAATTTTTTGCCGCACAGCGACCAGATGTGCTTGTCTTTGAAACTGAAGTCTTAGAACAGGATGTAAAGTTGATGGGGAATATTCAGGCGAATCTGTTTGTCAGCAGTACCGGCAGTGATGCCGATTTTGTCGTGAAACTGATCGATGTGCATCCGTACAAAAAGGGGGATAAACTTTCGGATTGTCAATGTCTGATTCGTGGGGAGGTTATGCGGGCAAAATATCGAAAAAGCTTTGCTCATCCGGAAGCAATGAAACCCAACCGGATTGAGGAAGTACGTTTCGATATGCAGGATGCTGCTCATGTATTTAAAAAAGGGCATAAGATTATGGTGCAGATACAGAGTTCCTGGTTTCCTTTGGTCGATCGAAATCCGCAGCAGTTTATGAATATTTATGAAGCTGCCGACAAAGACTTCAAGACGCAGGAACATCGGATCTATTGTCAGGGGCAATATGCTTCTTTTATTTCATTACCTATTGTTACGTCTCATGAAAATTAAGTATTGTTATTGTTTTGTTCTTTTCTTTATTTCCGGCTTTTCACTTCGGGCGCAGGTCGACTATGCGCGAGCCGTTGTAAAGGAGCTGGCATCCAAAGCCTATGCAGGTCGTGGATATGTGTTCGATGGTGATCGAAAGGCCGCCGCTTTTATTGCCAAGGAATTTAAAAAGAGCGGATTGCTGCCCTTGAGCGATCATTATTATCAACCTTTTGTGATGCCCGCAAACGTATTTCCTAAGGATGTTAAAATTACGATAGATGGCCAAAAACTCCGTATGGGTGAACAGGTATTGATTGAAGCATCCATTCCCTCCCTCAAAGGGAAATTTGGACTGACGGAGGTCATGATCTCTTCTGATACGGATGCTTTGGATAAACTGATGCAGAATACTGCATTTCAACACAAATTTCTGGTACTTGATGAGCGCAAGGCTTTGGAAACAATGAAGCCAGACCAATTCCGGTCTGCCTTGCTGCGCCTTGCCCAAGGGGGGCATTATCGTGGGATTCTAGTGCAAACCAAGGAAAAACTACTTTGGCGGGGAGCTACCAGTCAGCTCAATCGACCAATTGTTTATGTGAAAAATAATGCTGCTGTAGCGCTGGAGGGGAAGCAGATCAATCTGGCAATCCATGCCCGCTTTCAGCCAGACTATACGACAAATAATGTCTGCGGTATGCTGAAGGGAACCAGTGCATCGGACTCTACGATTGTCATCACGGCGCATTATGATCATGTGGGGGCGATCGGTAGACATACTGTTTTTACCGGTGCCAATGACAATGCCAGTGGTACTGCGCTCATGCTCTATCTGGCACGCTACTATCAGCAGCATCCGCCGCGCTATAACATGGTTTTCTTGGCCTTTTCGGGCGAGGAAAGCGGTTTACTAGGCTCGAGTTTCTTTGCTAAGAATCCACTTATTGATCTCAAAAAAATTAAATTCCTGCTTAATTTTGATATGGCAGGCACAGGCGATGATGGCATTCAAGTGGTGAACGGCACGATATTTAAAGAACAATTCGAACGACTAACTGCAATCAATACGGAAAAGAAATACCTACCTCAGGTAAAGGTGCGTGGACCAATGAACCGGAGCGATCACTATCCTTTTTACGAAAAAGGAGTACCTTCATTTTTTATCTATACTCTGGGTGGAATTGATGCCTATCATGATATTTACGATCGATACGAAACGTTGCCCTTTACGCGGTTTAATGAGTACGTAAGGCTCATGGTTGATTTTATTGGCACCATTTAATTGGGGACTATAATCTGTTAAATTTTTCGATATGAAGCATCTTAGAAGAGCGTTGACCTTAGCACGGAAGATTTTCTGCTATAGTTTGTTTTACTTCATTCCACTTTATAGCTTCGGTCAATTGCAATTGGTTGTTTCACCTGACGGAAGTGACCATGGAGACGGTTCACTAGCGCATCCCCTGGCGTCGGTCGCTCAAGCGCTAACGTTGTTGCGCGCACAGCGAGGCGAGAAGCCGGAGCGTACAGCCTTTGTGCTTCTTCGTGGAGGAACTTATTTCTTTGACTCGGGGATTTCGTTGGATGAAAGAGACAGTCATACCATCATTCAGGCTTATGGCAATGAAAGGGTTATTTTTAAAGGCTCTATTCCGCTGTCGACAACAGGTTTGTTCCATACACGCGAGAACGGATCGATCAATTTCTATCAACTGAATTTACTGGAACATGGTGTCAAGGACCTGGGACAGTTGCGCCAGGTTGGTTTTTCCAGAGCCAGTGGCAATGCTCCGGGCGAATTATTTGTGGACGGCATAGCTTTTCATCTGGCGCGTTGGCCCAATCAGGGAATGGTGCCTATGGGGAAAGTGATCGATACAGGTTCCATTCCACGGAATCGGGATTCGAGTAATCGGGGCGGTGTTTTTCAGTATAAAGAATCACGTATCGATGCCTGGGCAAAGGAAGATGACCCCTGGATTGCGGGTTATTTCAAATGGGGCTATGCCGATGATATGGTACGTGTCAAGACCATTGATCCAAACAAAAAAACAATAACAACAAAAGAACCTACATTATACGGCTTTGACTATAAGAAAAAATACAGGCAGTGGCGGGGTATAAATCTATTGGTGGAATTGGATACTGTAGGTGAATTTTATCTCGATAGAAAACATGGCGTACTGTCATTTGTTGTTGATAAGCCCATAAAGACATTGAGCTATTCTGTATTGGAAGAACCATTTTTTAGTCTGATCGGTACACAGCATACACAGATTAGGGGTATTGAGTTTGAAGAATCCAGAGGAATGGGAATTTACCTGCGGGATACCTATGCCGTCGAGATTGATGCGTGTAGGTTTAGCAATTTGGGTAGCCTGGGCGTTGCTGTTGGGTATGGAATAAAACCTTTTGAGCGTTTGCAGCACGAAGGTACGGGAGAAGCGCTGGATAACAGTATTGGAGATCTACATCAGCACCTGTATAGTCATCCGACATTTGATCAGAAAGGAGGTGAACAGAATGTCATTCGCCATTGTCATTTTTCACATCTAGGAGCCGGCGGGGTTTCGTTGTCGGGAGGAGACCGTAGCAAATTGACGAAAGGGAATAATCGAATTGAGGACTGCGTCTTTTTTGATCTGAACCGCTTGGAGCGGTCCTATCGGCCGGCGATAGCACTTTATGGCGTGGGCAATACCGTCAAAAATTGTGAGATATCAGATTTGCCGAGTATGGCTATTCTCATTCATGGCAATGAGCATAAAATTGAATATAATTACATCCACAAGGTTGCACAGGAAGTTGATGATCAGGGAGCGATTTATATCGGACGGGATCCTTCAGAGCGGCACAATCTGATTCAATATAACCTACTTGCAAATATTCCAAAAACATTAAGGACTTCGGGCATATATCATGATGATGCATCAAGTGGTACCAAAGTATTCGGTAATATTTTCGTCAATGCCGGTGAGCGATCGGCATTTATTGGCGGGGGCTCAGATAATTGGTATGTGAATAACCTATTTGTAGGTGCCGGAAGATGGGCAGTACGTGTGGACAATCGGTTGGAAAACTGGCTTAAAAACCTGAATGTGTATCGATCGGGGCATCTGTTCTATGACCGTTTGGTGGGTGTCAATTATCTGATAAGCCCTTATCGCGAAGCCTATCCCGAATTAGCATTGCAGTTTAGCCGAAATGGAAAACCTACAGGAAATGTATTTCAGGATAATCGGTTTTACAATTGTAAACACATTCTAAAAGGTAAAAGAAAATGGCTTGCCTGGGATCAAAGTAACAAGGAAGGTTTTCTGCCGGATTTCCGTCGGGATTTTCAAACAATGAATTTAAAGGATCTCAAAGTTGTTCTAGGGATGAAAGCCCTAGAACAACAGATTCCGATAGACAACATTGGCCCTCAATAATAGATCTATTTTTCCGTTTGCTGTTTTATCCAGTTGAACCATTCGGTTTTTTGATCCGGATGGGTCCAGTGTCCTGTCTCCTTGTAGATATGCAATGTTTTGGGTGCGGTGATGCCATTGTAGCTGGCGTACATGGAAGTTGGAGGGCAAATCACGTCGTTAAATCCCCAGGAATAGAATCCCGGTACTGTAATGCGTTTGGCAAAGTTGACCACATCGTAATACGATAATGTTGTTTCAAGATCACTGATGCCTTTTAAGGCACTGTAATTTGCTGGAGCAAAATAGTGAGGCCATCCACCAGCACGTTGATGCAGGTAGCCCGTCACGTCCGACAGCGCAGGATAGAGCGCCGCAACTGCGGTCACACGTTTATCCAATGCTGTGGTCACGATACTCAGCGCACCGCCCTGACTACCACCCATAACAACGAGGTTTTTTCCATCCCATTCAGGTAGTGAAGTAAGGTAGTCGTTGGCTCGCAGACAACCTAAGTAGACACGCTTATAATAAAACTGATCTTTATCCTGCAGATTATAGTTATAATATGCCTTCAAAGCACCTGCAGCGAGGTCTTTGTAGACCGCGGAGTCTAGGTCAACCGGAATGCCATGTATGCCAATGCTTAATACAATCATCCCTTTGGCGGCCAATTCAATTTCAGGGCCATAAGGGCGAACGCCAGCACCGGGCACACGCAATACAGCTGGATATTTACCCGGATCTGAAGGCATGCTTAAAATACCATATATTTTGCTATTTCCAACGTTGTTAAATGATACACGATAGACGTCGACCTCTACAGTGCTCTTGTCAGGAAGCAATGTTTTGCTGGCCTCGATGGGAACAGTCTGAAGTACTTTGATCGCCTTATCCCAGAACGAATTAAAATCCACCGGATTTTGTTGTGTAGCAATGATTTTTTCGGGTGAAAATCCGATTGTGCATAGCTTTTTGGTCTGCTTTCCGTTTTTAGTCACAATAACAGTACAACGCAGAAAGCCTGGTTTCTTCAACGTGAAAGGAGCACTTTTAAAATGCCCCTGAAAGGACGGTATCTGTGCACTGACAAAAGGCCTGACCATTTCAGGACCTATTTCGTAATACACACTATCGCTATGGAAAGCTTGCCCCCCCGCATTGACCTGAATATCAAAACTAACTTGATCGCCGGGTTTTGCGAGCCAGTTGTCGTACGCTGTATTAATCTGTATGTCTAATTTTTCGGTTTGCCCTTTACTGTTTATGGCACATAACAGAAGCAAGGTTAAGAAAAGAAATTTGTTGATTTTTTGCATAGTAGTAGGATGAATCTAAATGGATTATTTCCCTGCTTCAATGAGCAGCAGCAATCCGAGAATAAATAAGCAAAACATAAATCCGAGCCACAGCATGGTCTGTTTGCTGGCGCCTTTGAATTCGCGCCAGATAAACACACCCCATAAGGCCGCAACCAAAGTTGCACCCTGACCTAATCCATAGGATATTGCTGGCCCGGCTTTACCCGCAGCAATTAGATTAAGGGAATTGCCTATTCCCCAAATGATACCGCCGAGAATACCGACAAGGTGTACACTGAAATTACCTTTAAAATAATCGCTATAACGAAGAGGTGATCCCGCTAGTGGCCTTTTCATGAGTAAGGTGTTGAAAATAAAATTGCTCAATAAGATACCGCATGAAAAGATAAATACTGCCGTATAGGGCGTCATTTTTCCGATTGTTGGCGACTCAAAATTATTCAGGTCCATGGCGGATGCTATAAATCGATAAAATAACGACATCAACAGCCCTGCGAGCAGACTAAGAAAAATTCCTTTCGAGGAAAGTTTCTGCTGATTTTTCATCATTCTTTTATAGGCAAAAGCATTGATAACAATGGCTACCGCGATACAGGCTACTCCAGCAAATAGGAGGGATGGATTACCTTGCATTGCTGCAATATAGTTGATAAGGACTCCTAAAATCAATGCCGTACCGATACCAACCGGAAATGCAACAGCCATACCTGCCAGGGAGATCGCCGATGAGAGTAGGATATTGGCAGCATTGAAGATAATCCCACCAAGTAAGGCATTGCAAATATTGCTGCCCTCTGCTTGTTGCAGATCGGCGACAAACGGTCTGCCGAGCTCGCCATAACTGCCTAGTGTAAAGGCAAACAGTAACGAAAGGAGAAAAATGCCGAGCACATAATCCCAGTAGAAAAGTTCATAGCGCCAGCTTTTGTTGGCTAGTTTTTGGGTATTCGCCCAAGAACCCCAGCAGATCATCGTAATGATGCAGAAGATGATGGCTTGGGTATAGCTTGTTACAATAAACATGTCTTCTTGTTGAGTCTGTTAATATTTGAGAAAGGGTACTATTATCGACTTATAGCAGGAACCCAGAGCGTCGAAAAACCTCCAGTTTGACTGGCATCGGCATAAGGTACAAATACCAGCGACTGCTGCCCATTGTCTGCGGTTTTAATCTCGGTGGCATAAGCCAATGTTCCAACCCAGCCTTTCGGTAACTTGTCCTGTGCATCGGTCAGTTTGATATTGTCTTGAAGCGGATAAACAAATTTTGTTTTATCCAGCTGGAGCTGCGGATTCAGTGATTGATCTAGGGCAAAGATCTGCGGTCCCCTTTTTAATGTAAAGCTATTGGGATAAGTTTTCCCACCATTGATAATTTCTGTTTCTATATCAAAAGAAACGACGATTTTATCCTTGTCTTTCCATTGGCGCTCGATTTTTAGCAATTGATCGGGACCAGATTTATAGCTTTTGCCATTGACTGTTGCGGTATAGTTTTTAGCCCATTCCGGAACGCGCAATTGAAGTGGAAATTGTGCCGAGCCTGGAATGTGAACTTGTACAGTCGCGGTTCCCTTTCGTGGAAATTCACTTGTTAGGGTAAGTTCCAACGGTATAGTCTTTTGGGATGAAGTCTTGATATTCTCTTTGATCTGTGCCGGTTCATATAGCAATAATGTCGGGATATTGTTGAGCATACCAAAATTCAAGTAGGGGATAAGTGCTATTCCTCGTGGAACGCTGCTCAGGCAGCAGGTGATATTACAGCGGTAGGGTTTTTCGCCAATAAGAGGCGTATAGTAACTTACACAGCCAGTCTGCGGATTTTCGGCACCGAGTAGGTGGTTGTAGATCGTTTTTTCAATTTCATTATAATATTTTAGATCGCCAGTAATTGAAAAAAGCTGTGTATTGAATTGAAGCCAAGTCGTGGTAACACAGCCTTCCCCCATGTGGGCCGAGGTGTCGGCCAGGAGGTAATGGTTGTCCTGAAATCGCTCATGATCACTGGATGTACCTGTTGCAAATAATCTGTTGGCGCTGATATCATCGAAGGTGTAATTGATGACCTGAAGTAATTGACTATCCCCAGTCAGACGGTACATCTTGACCAGTCCGACGATATTTGAAAGCATCTCATAGGCTTTGGCATTAGCTACTTTATCGACGCGTTTATGCTTTAAAATGGAGTTAACAATAGCTGGACCACCTTCAAAGTCATATGCGCGAATGATGTAACGGCAAAATTCAAGATATTTTTTGTCGCCAGTCCATCGGTATAGATCTAGCATCGGGTCAATGACGGAAGTTGCGGCCATGCCGACATGCGATCCTGATTTCAGAATATTTTTTTTTCCGGGGGTATCGCCGAAAGTGCTGCAAAGGAGGTCGCCAATTTGTACAGCTGCTTTCAATGCCTTGGTATCTCCAACGGCGCCATAGTAAGCAAGCAATCCAAAGAGATCATATTTATGCACCCAGACATCCCAGGAGGTCCAACGGTTTTCAGCCAGGTAAGTGCCCAGATATCCATCTGTATCCTGTGTTTCGAGCAGGCGATGAAACATGCGATCCATCTGTTGTTTCAATCGAGGATCTTTGGTGACAAGCCAAGTGTTTGCTGCGGCCTCAAGATATTTTCCAATATGCTCACCGATCCATCGTTGTTTTCCGGGACGGTTTTCAAACCCGGCTAATAAACCTTCTTCATCTACCTGAAGCAGTCTTTTTTCGAGATTAAGCTGATAGCGATTACCCAAATAGCCACTGATCAGATCTATTTGAGGGATTTCAAGGTCGTAGCGAGAGGGCACAACATAGTCGACTTTAGGATTGGCCGCTGTGGTAATCAGCTGTGCTTTGGAATACTGAATCGAGGCAAACAGCAGCAATGCTGTAGCTGCTAAAATTAGACGAAGAGACATGATCATGTAAATAAGGTTAATAATTGATTTTCAGGTTATAAGATGTTGTATTCTTGCCAAAAAGGAATGGACGTCTGCGCTCCCATGCGGGTAACAGAGATTGCTGCAGCTTTGGAAGCTAGTTTGACTGCATCGACGATCGGCATTTCCTTGGCAACACAGGCGGCAAGGACGCCACAGAACGTATCTCCTGCTGCGGTACTGTCCACTGCATTGACTTCTTCCGCTGGAATCTGAATATAGTTATCCTTTTCCTTGAGCAGTGAACCTTTAGCGCCCAGGGTTATGATGATTATACCCGGGCACTTTTGATACAGGTAGTCTGCCGCTAGGGCGGCCTCTTCCCAGTTTTCAATCGTCATGCCGGTATAAAATTGTGCCTCGGATGTATTAAGTATGAGGATATCGACTTGTTGGAGTAGTTGATCTGTCAGGGCCTGTGCAGGAGCTGTGTTGAGTATAATTTTGGTATCATGCTGCACGGCAATGTCAATGGCCTGTTCGATGGTTTCTATTGGAATTTCAAGCTGCATAAGCAGTACATTGCCAGAGATGATTGTATTCTTAACCGATTGAAGTTCCTTGGGTGTAAGTGTCGCATTGGCTCCTGGTGCGACGAGGATGCAATTTTCACCTTTCGCATCCACGGAGATGAGGGCTACGCCAGAAGGATTTTCTTCGTCTTGGAAGATCGTGTCAACCAGAATGCCTTCTTGCTGATAATGCGCAATAGCCTGTTGACCGAAGATATCTGTGCCGACTTTAGCGATAAAAGCAACTGAGCTACGGGACCGCGCCGCAGCAACCGCCTGATTGGCTCCTTTGCCACCAGGCACCATAAAAAATTGACCACCTAAAATAGTTTCTCCTGGTGCAGGAAGATGTGCTGCCTTGACCACCATATCCGTGTTTGAACTGCCTAAAACGACAATAGTTGCGCTGCTCATAATAATTAGGTTTATACGCTGTTACTGAATTGATAACCAAAAGTACAGATTTCGTATTTCAGTTAATTATACCGGCTATTTTTTTCGTGCAGGTAAGGGCAGGATAGTTAAAGCAACATCATTCCTATTTTTTGATTTATATAAAGTATCTTAGTATGTATTCTCCGAGAGGAAATAAGACCAGTTGTAACGTATAAAGTTTTTAGCGTATTTACCATGTAGATGTTCAAGCTATGAATATGACCAATGCAATAGCTCAATTTTTAAAAATACTTGAAATAAGTGACTTTTCTGCTACGCCCAAGTATCTGCAGTTAGCCAATACAATTGTTGATGCCGTTAAAAATGAAATTTTATCGAAAGATGATATGTTGCCTTCTATTAACGAGCTGAGCGGTTATCTTGATATTTCACGCGATACGGTGGAGAAAGCATACCGTTATCTAAAACAGCAGGAAATTATCGCATCTAATCCGGGGAAAGGTTATTATATCAATAAAATAGATGTGCAGTCCAAGGTAAAGATCGCGCTCTTTTTAAATAAGCTCAGCACACATAAAAAAATTGTCTATGACTCCTTTGCGCGTGAGTTGGGTGATTATGCCAATTTGGATTTATTTGTATACAACTCGGATCTTTCTTATCTGAATACGTTGCTTGGAAGTTTGACCAAGACGTATGATCATTACGTGCTATTTCCGCATTTCAAAGAAGGACGGGATAAAGCTCCGGATATCATCCGAAAAATTCCGGCAGAAAAACTCATGTTATTGGGTCGCTTTATTGAGGATGTACCGGGTGAATTTCCAGCTGTTTATGAAAATTATGAACAGGATATCTATAGTGCCCTGGAGGAGGCTAACGAGTCATTAAGTAAATATCAGATGCTCAAATTGGTCTTTCCAGATCATAGCGATTTTCCAAAAGCTATTATTAAAGGATTTTATAAATTCTGTCAGCAATATGCATTTGATCACGAATTGGTTGCCGACCTCCATCGTGAAAAGGTTGTAAAGGGGACTTGCTACATCAACATTATTGAAGATGATCTCGTTAAGTTACTGAATAAGATTATACAGAAAAAGTTAGTCATCGGGATGGATGTTGGGGTTATATCCTATAATGAAACACCATTGAAAAAATTTATATTGAATGGTATTACGACGATATCGACCGATTTTGAAATGATGGGGCGATTGGCTGCCGAATTGATCCGAAGTAAATCCAAGGATCGTGTTGAAGTCCCATTCTATTTAAAACTTAGGCCTTCTGTATAGGCAAAAAAAACAGGCTAATCGCGCTGATTAGCCTGTTTTTTTGATAAATATTTTCTAGTTCTTTGCGTATTATGATGCAATAATCAAAGAAGCAGCTCCTTTATTCTTATTTCTTTATAGTTTTTACAGGAAACAGGTCAATAACACCTTTTGCAACCTTGCTGATGTTATTAATTGCTTTTTCGGGGTTATCAACATCGCCAGAACCACGAGCCTGCCAAATCACTGCGTTTGTTTTACGATCGATGGCTTCGATAATCAAATGGCCGTAACGATAGCGTTCTTTTGCAACTGGGTAATAGCCGCCGCCATAGTAATAAGGTGAAAACCATGGACGGTACCAACCCCAGGGGCCACCCCATCCGTAATAACCGCCGCCGCCATAGATCAAACGGCTTTTATTGTTGACAATGGTAATATACCGAAATAGTAAATCAGGATTATCTTTAGAATATTGTAGGCCCTTTGCCTCCAGCGCAGTATTCGCGGCATCCAGGATATTAGCTTTGGCGATATCGTTGTCAAAATAAGACTTCGAAAGCGAGTCTACCGGAGGTAACCAAGCATACGTCTTGAAAGGAGTAAAATCCATCTTTTCTACCCGAGTGGTATTGTATTGATAAGACGAACATGATGCGAGTGCAACGCAAAGCACCAAAAATAATAGAATCTTTTTCATCGTAGTAATTTATTTATCAACTGTGATGAATCTACCATGAGTATTCTGTCGCTGCATTGGACAACCACACTCATGATGGTTCATGGCCTATATGGAACTTATATTAATTTAACTAATTTGTTCTTATTCTTTATCCGCATACCTTTCAATTGTAAAAAATAGTACAGTTGACGGTCTTTATGGCAATTGTTTTTTTATCGTCTGGGATGCTGCCATCCTTTTTGATTTTACAATCTATTACTTTAGACAAAAAACTATAAATATGGTTTAATCCGAATTGTAAAATTAATAGGGATATTTTGCCACCAACGGAATCTGCCTTCCTGGACCAAAAGCTTTTGGACTAATACGCAGGATGGGAGGAGCTTGAAAACGTTTGAATTCCGCATTATTAACCAATTTACATACCCTTTCTACTAACGATTTTTCAAAGCCCATTGCTACAACCTCAGATCCCGCTTTCTCATTTTCGATGAGTTCAAAGAGGATTTGATCCAATAGATCGTATTCCGGCAGCGAGTCCGAATCTTTTTGATCTGGCCGAAGTTCCGCAGAAGGCGCTTTTTCAATGGTATTGACTGGAATGATCTCCCTTTCTCGATTGATATAGCGCGCTAAATCATAGGCTTTGGATTTGTAAACATCACCGATTACAGAGATGGAACCTGCCATATCACCATAGAGTGTACCATATCCTACAGCAGCCTCACTTTTGTTGGATGTATTGAGTAAAATATTGCCGAATTTATTGGAAGCGGCCATCAGAATTACCGCACGTGCGCGCGCTTGAATATTCTCTTCAGTCGTATCTGGCTGCAGCCCTTCAAAAAGAGGAGCTAAACTATGTTCGAAGGCATTGGCAATATCTTTGATCGGAACGATATAATGTTTGCAACCGGTATTGTTGACAAGATCCATCGCATCTTTTATCGAATGGTCGGAAGAGTAGACCGATGGCATCAGTATGGCTAATACATTATCGGCACCCAGGGCCTCGCAGGCCAAAGCAGCAACTAAGGCCGAATCTAGCCCACCGGACAAACCTAAAACCGCCTTCTTGAAACCAGATTTTTGAAAATAATCACGTAGCCCGAGGATCAATGCATCATGTATAAGAGCCATCTCAGCAATAGACTCTTTCGAAGATGCTGTGGTGGAGGTTATATTTTGTTGATGATAGGTGACAAATTGAAGATCTTCTTCAAAGCTTTTTAGTTCAGCAATTTTTGTTCCTTCATTATTCAGGGCGATTGAGCGGCCGTCAAAGATAATATCCATGTGAGCGCCAATTTGATTGACATAAATTAGCGGTCTGCCAGACTTTTTTACCTGTTGGCTGAGGACCTTGATCCGTTCATCAAAATGGGTATAGGAAAAAGGGGATGCCGCAATATTGATGAGGAGGTCTGGATTTTCTTTTCTCAGCTCTGCCATGGGGTCACCAACGTAAGAGTTGCCCCCTTCGTCATCATCCCACAAATCTTCACATATGGTTAAGGCGATTTTTACGCCGTTCAACTCGATACAATCAAAACGTCTGCTGGGTTCAAAATAACGATATTCATCAAATACATCGTAATCGGGCAAAAGGCCTTTTTTAACAATGTTTCGGACTGCCCCATGCTCAATAAATACAGCGGTATTATAAAGCTCTTTGCCCTCAGGATCACTGTTTTTTACTGGGGCTCCGATGATACAGGCGATATCCTGACAATGAGCAGCAATTTGATGAATAGCTTCATCGCATTGACGTTTAAAGGCCTTACTCCGCAAAAGATCCTTGGCAGGATAACCACCAATTGCGAGTTCGGCGAAAATAATAAGATCGGCCGTTGCTTCTTTGGCCTGTTGGATCGCGCTAATTATTTTTTTAGTATTTGCTTCAAAATTACCGATATGGTAATTCAATTGTGCTAAAGCTATTTTCATATGCTATTAATCGTCTAACTAAATAAGATACCAATTGATGTCGGATCTTCTCACAAATTTATTTCTTTTTTTTGATACTCAGACCGCCCTTGGTCGAATAAAAGCGCTAAATTATCTTCCGATCAATTGAAGAACATCGTATTACCAGCTATGGCCTGTAAGTGGAATGAATGCACAGTGAGTCCATGGTGAGCCGATCTGTTGAGCTGCTATCGTTTTAGATGTATGTTTTTTACAACGCGGGACGGTATTGAATGTGCTAAATTGTTTTAACATAATTTTAACAACGTTAAATGCTGTTAAATTTCTTGACATGAAAGCAGATCTGTAGTACCTTTGATATATCAAAAGAAACGAAAGATATTTAAAAATAATATATAAAGAACTTTTCATAATTTAGGTTAATAATTGGTTAGGTAAAGCTCGGAGTTCCCCACTTCGAGCTTTTATTTTTTCTAGACACCTGTTTCAAGTCGTGTTTCAATTTCCTTCTTTGTTTAATTAATTTAAGGTATTGTTTATGGATCATACTATTGTCGCACAACAGCGATCTTTTTGTTACGTAAGTATAGCTTCTACTTTTTTTCTCTTTTATTTTTTAGCGGCAAATTAGGATCAGATAGTGATCAAATTAACTCTTTTGACAGTGCTTATTCAGTGATTGTTCAGTGCTTGTTCAGTGATTGCTCAGTGTAGACTGAATGATCAATGACTGATCACTGTTTAAAAAGCGATTGAAAATTGTTATTAGGTATAAGTTGATATGAAAATATCAGTTTTAAGATCTATCTTACTTTTAAGTTTTGGATAATTTTGCTAGCATATAAAACTATCGTACAATAAACACATTAATTGTTGAAAACCTCATTGAACTAAAAAGCTCCTATAATGATGTCATTTTAGGAGCTTTTATGCTTTATTGCTTCAAGAGAAGCTATAATTATTTGATATCCGTTACTTCAATCACAAAATCCAATGGCGAGTTTGCCGGAATAGTTCCCACAGCCTGGTTTTGGTATCCATAAAGGGAAGGTGCCATGATGTGAATTTTACTGCCCTTTTGTAGACCTTTTTCCGTTAAGCCACCTAATTTCATGTCACCGATTTTTTGCGGAGCAAATGCGAAGGTCCAAGCAGGAATAATGGTGCTGTAAAATGGATATTGATAGCCTGTGTTTGTGATGATTTCAAATTCTTTGGCAGTATCAGTTTGATCAAATACACTTCCACTCAATAATTTTCCAACGTATTTTACAGTCGGTTTAAATTTTAAGTATTTGCCATTTAATGTGTCAACCACTTTATATTCATAGTTCCCTGTTCCTTCGGCAAGAATTTCATACCAAATTCCTGTTTCGCTGTTGTATTGCGCATCAGGGTAATTTTGGCTAACGTAATTTTTAAGTGTTACAGAATCCGTTTTAAATTGTGCATTCGCATCATAAACCGGCGCATCGTCGCTTTTGTTACAGCTGATAATAAGGAAAGCGATTGCTGCAATTCCCATGAATAGTGGTGATAACAGTTTTTTCATTATATTTTTTTTTGGTTTTTCAAGGAAAAGCTATTTTCTTATGAAAGTAGCTTTGCAAATGTATATTATTTTTTCTTCGTTAAAGGTTTTCGCTATAACAATTAACATTTTGATACATTAATTTACACTTCTGAACGTGTACTTACAAAAAAGCCATTCTCACTAGGAGAACGGCTTCGATGAATGCATTGTTTTTATTTTTTATTTAACAGCACCAACAGCTTTTAGGTCGATGGTGTATACTACTGGTGTATTTTTAGGAACAGTTACCTTTTCGCTTCCTGTTGTATATTCTACTTGATCAAAAGAATAGTAAGAAGGAGCAATAAAGCTTATTTTGTCTCCTTTTTGCAATCCTTTTTGTAATAAACCTTCAAATCTTACATCTTGACCTTGGATATTAATAATGGTAGGAATAAATGCTTGCACCCATGCTTGGCCATAAGTTTTTATGGCAACGCGAATGTCGTCATAAACTTTAGGAACACCATCTGTATTTTTGTCGAACACAGTTCCATCCATCAGTTCGCCTTTGAAGTTTAAGGTTGCAGACCACGCGTTTGCTTGTGGACCATAATAGCCGATACTTCCTGTATAACTATATGGTGTTGAGTTATCTGTTGCAAGCTCTACTTTGTACCAGATTCCTGTAGAGTCGGAAAACCGTGCATTTTCTTTCCATTTGGTTTTGGCGTATTGCTCTAAAAGAGGTGCTTGTATTCTTAATAGGGAATCCCTGCGTGCTTTTTCTTTTCTAGCAGCTTCTATTTGTTGTCTATTCAATGCATCATAATCGATATTATCTTTATTACAAGCCGTAAAAAGAACCCCCAGACACAAAAACGCCATTAATAATTTCGTGATATTTTTCATAATTTCTTAAAGTGTGTATTAATTATAAAATCCAAAACGCAGGAATAATGGAGTTCGCTACAAGTAAATGTTAAATTATTCTAAAAAAACGGCTAACTCCTTTGAGTTCAGGTATTTTTGTCGTATACTTTTTAGGCGAAATTCACTGTCAAAACGTAGGAGAGTTGGGAAGATCATTTTTCTTCCTTGTAGCAATTGCAAAGCTAAAGGATGGTATTGTCCTGTTTTCTTTCTTTTGCTTAAGGGCCTCCATATACTTTGGTCAAAAGAAATGTCTTGGATAGATTCTGCATCTAAATGAACGGCGTAATAGCGCTCATTGATTAAACGGACAATCTCCTTTTTTGTAAAGATTTCCTGTTCCATTTTCCGGCAATAGCTGCACCAATCCGTATGAATAAAGAGGAGCGTTTCGCGCGGAGAAACATTCAGGAGTGAATCCAGTTGTGCAAAATCAATCCAATTTATCCGCTCCTGTCCTTGAGAACAGAGCGGATAAAAGAATAGTATCAATAGCACATATATATTTTGGAAATGCTTCATATCCCAAATTTGTCTTAATGAAAATGACCAACACGAAGGCCAAATGTAAAAGTTCGAGGGCGTGTTGGACCGTAGATATAATCTGAATCACGTAGCGCTCCCTTGTCGAAGTCCTTCTGAAAAGCATTGAACATGTTTTGTACACCCCCAAAAATTTCGATGCTGAAATCTTTATGTATTGGAAAGGTATACCCTAAGCGGAGATTTAATTCCACGAAGTCCCGGGCATTTTTAAGGGTCATTACATCATGTTGGATATGTGGAACAATCATTTTTCCCGTGTACACGCCCGTCAGATCGATCGCAAATTGTTTGGTCGCTTTCAGGTTGCTATTCATATAACCATAGATATTTGGCGTACGGACATATTTCTTGGTGAGGATGTCCTGCCCGTCTTCTTTTCCTGTATAGATGAGTTGGTCTTTCTTATAGCGTGAGCGCTGGATCGTCCCACCGGTTTGGAAAGAAAACCAGGAGGATGGCGCGATATTGATTTCAATATTGGAACCGTACACCCGGGCTCCTTCACCATTTTGCATTTCCTGGATAATCAATCCATCTTTTTCAGACGCCATGACGTTGACAAACTGATTGTTTAGATCCGTGTAAAATCCTTCCACGAGCAAACTTGTTTGTACATTTCCAAAATTTTTATTGTAGCTAAAAGAACCTGTATAGGCATTGGAGTATTCGGTTTTCAGATTTTCACCGATCAATACAAATACTTGGTTTCCGCCAATGGAAGTGACGTGCATGTCCTCATTAAATGCTTGTGGTGCACGGAAACCCCGTGCATAGCCTCCTCGAAATTGAAGGTCTTTTGTGATATCGTATAAGATGGTCAACCGTGGGCTAAAGGTGCCGAAGCGCTGATCTGAGTTTCGGTTTATACCTGCGAGACTATATTTACCGTCAACATAGGTGTAATCGTATCGCGCTCCGATTAACGTTTTAAAATTGCTTAAAGGCTTCCATTCGTATTGAGCATAACTGCCTAGTCCTTTATTCTGCTGATCAATGATTCGTTTATACCCTGGTATTTCATCCTGGGTATTGTTGTATGAAAACTCCACTCCGGCCGTAAATACATCTCTTTCAAAATTGTAGGTATATTGTCCCCCAGCAACTAGCGCAATATCATTTGTTTTTCCATAGGCATTTGCTGCTAATGTGCTGTCCGCAAGGGTTGTTCCGCCCCCAAGACCGCCATAGTAGCTGTCGCGAACAGTTTTCTGTACAGAGCCATACAACGACATTTTTTGCTTATAATCTGTGGAATAGTGATCGTATGTGATTCCGCCAACAAGCGAACTGGTTTCCAACTGCTCGGTGATCTGCGTCAGGTGCGGTACTTTATCGAGTTGATCACCACCGCGGCGGAACTCATTTACGGTACTAAAATCAACCGTTATCTTATCCAGGTCACTCGGTTTGTAAAATAGTTTTGTGCCGAACGTGGTGTTACGAAGTTTGGTTATTTCCGAAAAACCATCGCCATTTGCATCGTAAGCTTCACGATTACGGTGCATACCGTAGAATGTAGCTCCTCTTTTGAGGTCTTCCGAAACGGTGGAGGTATTAAAATCTACAGTATTATCCCAGCTTTTGCCGCCAATGAGTGAATTGGTGGATTTTACTTGCCAGTCGTTTTCTACGGGATCTTTTGTAATAATATTGATTGTTCCAGCGATCGCATTGGCACCAAATAATGCCGAACCTCCGCTTCGAACAACCTCAATACGATCGATCATACTTGTTGGAATCTGATCCAATCCATATACGCTATTTAGCGCGGAAAATACCGCCCTACTGTTGATCAATATTTGTGAATAGGGGCCTTCGAGGCCATTCAGGCGGACTTGTGAAAAGCCGCAATTCTGGCAATTGTTTTCTACCCGTACACCCGGCTGATAATTCAATGTTTCCGACATGGCAACAGATTGTGTCGCATTAAATAATTTAGGCCCTATGACATTGACAACCACGGGGGCGTCCTTACGTTTGACGCCATAGCGTGTAGCCGAAACAACGACCTCATCCAAATTGAGGTTGTCTTCTTCCAGTTGAATTTGCAAAGGCGACTTCAACGTGTCTAAAGAGATGACTTTGCTGAAGGAGCGATAGCCCACTGCCGATATATTTAAGGTTACTTTTTGCGTTGGTATGGCGGATAGCTTAAAGTACCCATTTGGATCGGATGTAGTGGCGAGCTTGCTGTTTTTTAAAGTCAGTGTACCAGAAGGAACCGCCTCATGGTTTTTGTTGAATAAGTAGCCTTCAAGTTTTGACTGGGCGTATATAGTGGATGTACCAGCCAGTAATGTGGCCAGTAAAGTGTATTGCTTTAGCATCGTAATTTTATGAAAATTTTAAAAATACAGGCCTAGTATAGCATGGTCTGTTCCTCGTTATGAACGGCGTTCAAGGCATTGCGTCTTATCGGAAGCAGGGTAATAGCTTGTTTCCGACAAGGTAATGTATGCCGATGAGCTCACTGAAACCATCGTAACAGTATTCAGCGAAAGTTCGCTATTGTAACAGGGACAATTCTCAAAGAAGAGGCAAATAAAAATGGTATCAAAGATGATATATTGATAGCGGTATTTCATGCTGTCGTTCTGGAGCCAAGCGATTTAGCACATACGTAATCTCTTACTTGTTTGCACCAAGTTCGTTTGATCGTTATGGAACCAGGGACAGGCCCTCGAAATCTTTGATTTTTGGTTTATGCTAAGCTGGGGGGACCACGTAAGTGGTAATGATCGATCGTTGTGGTAATCGCCTCCGGACAAAATGAATTATAATGCTCTTCTTTTACTTCACGCGGAATAGGAAGTTCAAGGACGGTAAATTCGGTTTGTACGTAGGTATTGTGATAGATGACATTGAGGTATTCGATCTGGTCATCTGTTTCTTGCGGCTTTTGTTTTTTTGTAAAATCATAAGGGTGGGTGTGCATGACAATTTCACCGGTTGATTTTACCTCCTTGTGCATAAAAACAACACCCGAAATAATAATCAGCGACATTAATACCAATTGGCATAATGCGATAAGCTGACGTGGGGATTTTGTTGTTTTTCGGTACATAAAAAAGCGCTACTTTTTAGGGTAACGCTTCAAAAATACGATTTTATTTTGTGAGTATTCGTGATCTACTCATTAAAAAAATATGAATTAGCTATATACTAAGCTTAACTTGCTTCCTGATTATTTAATCAGATGATTGTTGTCGTCTGGAAATACAACGGAAGGTTTAAACTGCTTAGCTTCTTCAAAGTCCATGTTCGCGTAGGAAATAATGATGACGATATCGCCAACTTGAACCAGGCGAGCCGCAGCACCATTCAAACAGATAATACCTGATCCACGTTGACCTGGGATGACATATGTTTCAAGACGGGCTCCATTATTGTTGTTTACGATTTGAACTTTCTCGTTAGCGATGATATTTGCGGCATCCATCAAATCTTCATCTATTGTGATACTACCCACATAATTCAATTCCGCTTGTGTGACTTTAACGCGGTGAATCTTGGATTTCATTACTTCTATTACCATGGCGCAAAGGTAGGGCTTTCTGCTGAATTTGAAAGATTTGTCAATTAATTTGACAAATTATTCAGAATCATATTATCAATCAAACGGACACCTTCAACCCAGGCAGTAACAAGTGCGACATGCTGCTTGCTGAAATCGATGTGGTTGACTTCTTTTAATGTTGAACTTTCACATAGCGCAAAGTATTCAACGCTAAGCCCATCGGTGTCTGTTAAAATCTGTAAGGCTCTGTCTTTTATTTCCGCTAGCGGGATAGCGTCCTGTATATGATCTTTTACATATTGCAGCGAACGGGAGAGTGCCAAAGCCGTTCTTTTCCCAGCTTCACTTAAGCGCGCGTTTCTAGAGCTCAGTGCTAGGCCGCCTTGATCCCTAATGATAGGACATATCGCCAATTGAATCGCGAGATCCTTCATGGCTATCATGCGTTTAATAACCATGACCTGCTGAAAATCTTTTTGTCCGAAACAAGCAATATCCGGTTGTACCAATGTAAATAATTTATAGACCACCTGGGTGACACCTTGGAAATGGCCAGGGCGTTTTTCACCTTCCCAAATTTGGTCCAGTTCGCCAAGATCGAGATGCCAGACCTCATTTTTATCGGGGTACATCTCATCAACGCTTGGTAAGAAAAGAATGTCACAATCGACGGATTCCAGTAATTTGATGTCGTTTTCGATGGGCCGTGGATATTTTTCGAGATCTTTCGGATCGTTAAATTGTGTGGGGTTAACAAAAATGCTGCAAACACGAATATCACTGATTGGTTTTGCATAATTTAATAAGGATAAATGTCCTTCATGTAAAGCGCCCATCGTAGGGATTAGGGCGATTTTTTGACCTGTTGATCGGGCTTCTTGCAGGTATGCTTGGAGAGATGCTTTCGTTTTGAAAATTTCCACTTTGCTATTTAGTTTTTTGTTGGCAAAGGTGCATAATATTTTGGGAATATAAAACGATGATTAATAGTAAATTGCATAGTAAGTATTTTTTTCGTACCTTTGTAGACCGATTTTACTGTTCGAAAATAATAAATAAAAATAACTGGAGATGGCAAAAACGAAGATATTGTTTATTACTCACGAGATGTCGCCTTTCCTCGAATTAACTAAAATTTCTGAAATTACACGTCAACTTCCGCAAGCGATGCAAGAAAAGGGTTTTGAGATCCGGATCTTAATGCCGCGTTTTGGGAATATCAATGAGCGTAGAAATAGATTACATGAGGTTATTCGTCTTTCAGGCTTGAACATTGTTGTGGATAATAATGATAATCCGCTAATTATTAAAGTTGCTTCATTACCTGCGGCCCGTATGCAGGTGTATTTCTTGGATAATGAAGACTACTTTCAGCGTAAAAAAGTTTTTAGTGATGAGCATGGCGAATTCTTTGCAGACAATAATGAGCGTTCGGTGTTCTTCTGTAAAGGAGCGTTGGAAACTGTGAAGAAATTAGGATGGTCCCCTGATGTAGTACACTGTCATGGATGGTTCTCTGCTTTGGTACCGGCTTACGTGAAGACAACTTATAAAGACGATCCTACATTCAAGGATGCAAAAGTGATGTACTCTTTGTTCAATGAAGAATTTAAAGGTACATTAGGTACGAAGTATGCTGAAATGGCGCCAGAAGGTTCCTTTAAAGCCGCAGATGCGCAGGTGTACGGTGATGGTAGTTATGAGGCGATCTACAAAGGTGCTTTGCATTTTACCGATATGGTGGTTGTCGCTGACGAAAATGTCAACACTGAAATAGTTGATTTTGCTCGCTCAAAGGATATTCAGGTTTTTGAGCCTAATGGCGATCAGGACTACGATGCTTTTGGAGAAGTGTATGATCAGTTTGCGCCCGAAGAAGTAGAAGCGTAAGCTTTACTTTTCGAAGCGTTTCGAAAAACAAACAGACAATAATATAAAAAAAGGCTATTCTCAAGGATAGCCTTTTTTTATGCGTCTTTTTTTTCATCCGGTCGAACCGTTATTGCAATGATTTTCGTTGCGCTACCTACTGGAAACCTTTTGTCGCGGTAAATGTAGCTGCGAATTGTTATCTTCGCAGTAATCTGTCATTGTTTTTAGCTATTCATACCAGGAGATTTCCGCGAAGATAAATCGGGTGTGATCTATACCTCATAGGTTAGGTTATCAAATAGCATACATTGGCTGTATTTTATTGTATATAATTCGTGTCATGAAAATTAAGGTAGGATTTGGATTTGATGTCCATCAGATGAAAGAAGGTCATCCATTTATTGTTGGTGGAGTGCAATTGGAGCATCATGCTGGTGCCTTTGGGCATTCTGATGCCGATGTGTTGGTCCATGCGATATGTGATGCCATTTTGGGCGCCGCCAATTTAGAAGATATTGGCTATCACTTTCCAAATACAGATATGCGCTGGAAAGGCATTAGTAGCTTATTATTGTTAAAAGAATGTATGGCGCTGATTGCTGCGAAGGGATATACGCTTGGCAATATTGATGCGATGCTGTGTCTGGAAGCTCCTAAGATCAAACCCTATATTCCACAAATGAAAGTTAAACTGGCTGAAGCAACGGGGTTGGATATCGACGACATCTCTATTAAAGCAACAACAAATGAAACGATGGGATTTATCGGTCGTCAGGAAGGGGTGGTTGCCTATGCGGTTTGTTTGATTGAACGCGCGTAGTTCGCCTCAATATTTTCGCGTTTAAATTCTTGCTTTTGGCCCAATTAGTAATACCTTTGCCAAAGTAGGGATTCTTGGCACACTATCTGATAGAGTGAGCATTAATGTCTTAATTGAAGTCTTTAAAGATCGAAATAATGCCGTATCCAAGTTTGCAAAACACGACTGTGGCTGGAAAAATGGGCTATGCATTGCGGTCTTTAAAATGAATAATATTTACGTCTGAAATTTAGTAAATAGATGAAACGAGTATCAAAAAAAAATCAACTTACTGAGGCTGATGTCAAGCGGTATACGATCAATTTTTGGAAAATTATCGTCGGGATCGTCGCGATAGGTTTCCTTTTTATATTGAGTATACGTCTTGGCGTATTTGGAAAATTACCCTCCTTCAGTGATTTGGAAAACCCCAAAAGTAATTTAGCTTCCGAAGTTATCACGGAAGATCATAAGGTATTGGGAACCTATTATGTCCAAAACCGCTCCAATGTAAAGTATAGCGAATTGTCTCCTTATTTGGTCAAAGCATTGGTTTCGACAGAGGATAAACGCTTTTATGATCACTCTGGTATAGACTACTTACGTACATTTACAGTTATCTTTCACACGCTGACCGGTAACAAACAGGGGGGAAGTACAATTACACAGCAGCTGGCACTTAATCTATTTTCGGATGGACGGCAAAAGAATTTTCTAAAGCGTGTCATCCAGAAATTTCAGGAATGGATTACAGCTGTTCGCTTGGAAAGAAATTATACCAAAGATGAGATTATTACCATGTATTTTAACACGGTAGACTTTGGTGCTTACAATACATACGGAATCAAATCTGCAGCGCGGACTTATTTTAATACGACTCCGGATAAATTGACAGCTGATCAAGCAGCCCTTTTGGTGGGGATGCTGAAAGGACCTGGCGTATATTCTCCTGTACGTTATCCTCAAAATGCAATGAAACGCCGTAATACGGTGTTGAATAATATGGTTGCCGCAAATTTTATTTCGGCTGAGGAGGCTACAAAAGCAAAAGAAAAACCACTTGGTTTAGAACTTAAGATCGCAAATTACGGTGAGGGTTTGGCGCCATATTTTAGAGCGGTATTAAAGGATGAAATAAAAAAGGAATTTGCAAAATTGTCCATCACCAAACCAGATGGCACACCTTATGACCTCGATCGTGATGGATTGAAAATCTATACGACGATCAATATGTCTATGCAGCAATATGCAGAGGATTCGCAAAAAGAGTGGATGAAGCAACTGCAGTCTAAATTTGCCGCGCAATGGAAAAATAGGGATCCTTTTAAAGGGGATAAAGCCAAGCTGCTCGTTAGCGGAATGAAGCGCTCTGACCGTTACCGTATTTTGAAAGAAGAGGGCTTGAATGAAGACGAGATAAAAAAGGCCTTCAATGTCAAGGTTCCGATGAATATATTTACATGGAAGGGAAGTGTTGATACGATGATGACGCCAATGGACTCCATTAAGTACAATAAACTCATGTTGCGCAATGCGATGATGTCTATGGAGCCGAAGACCGGACATATCAAAGCCTGGGTTGGAGGTATTGACTTTGACCATTTCAAATATGATCAGGTAAAAATGGGTACGCGTCAAGTCGGATCAACAGCGAAACCATTTACGTACGCGGTGGCGATTGACAATGGTTATTCCCCATGTTACAGTATTCCCAATTACCAACAAACTTATAACGGATGGACACCAAGAGGAAATGCACAAGGTGGAAACCCGATTACCTTAGCGAAAGCATTGGCTTATTCGCAAAACTATGCAACGGCCTATCTGGTGCACGAAGTTGGTGCTGCGGAAGTAGCTGCATTGACAAAACGGATGGGTATAACAAGTGATGTGCCTAATTATCCATCGATCTCATTAGGTGCTTATGAAGCGTCGGTCTTTGATATGGTGGGTGCTTATTCGGCATTTGTGAATCAAGGAACTTGGATTGAGCCAACAGCGATCTTACGGATTGAAGATAAAAATGGTACACCGATCTATGATAAAGCACCAAAGGTCGTAAAAGCCTTAAATAGTGAATCCGCTTATATTATTGTTGATATGTTGAAAAAGGTGGTATCCCAGGGTACGGCGAGACGTATTCAATGGATGTATAAGCTCACAAATCCAATTGGCGGTAAAACAGGTACAACCAACGATAACTCTGATGCCTGGTTTATTGGTATTACACCGGAACTGGTTACGGGTGTTTGGACTGGTGCAGAAGATCGAGGCATTAGTTTCGACAGGATGGAGTACGGACAGGGGGCTGCAGCAGCGATGCCAGTATTCGCTTACTACATGCAGAAAGTGTATAAAGATTCAAATTTGAAGTATACCAAAGGTGATTTTGAGCAACCTCAGGGAGGGCTTACCCGTGTCATTGACTGTAATCAGTATTGGGGCGGTGGTGGCTCTGATGTCGAAGATGGGTCTACGGATTCAAGTGGCAAAGATGCGACTAAACTAAAAGATGATCGCTTAGGTTTCTAAGTTATTTTAACGAATACCATTGGGCCAGACAATAAATTTTTTCGAGATTTGTTGTCTGGCTTTTTTGCTGAAGGTGTTTGATATTGGAACATAATGGACGTATTTGACTATAGAGAAGAATTAAAGAAGATACCGCATCGACCGGGAGTCTATCAGTATTTTGATAAAAATAACGAACTGATCTATATCGGTAAAGCGAAGGATTTGCGTAACCGGGTCGGTTCGTATTTCGTTAATGAAAATCAGCTGAATGGCAAAACCCGTGTTTTGGTTCGGAAGATCAACCGTATATCTTTTACTATCGTTGACACGGAGATTGATGCGTGGTTGCTTGAGAATTCATTGATCAAAAAACACAAGCCCAAGTATAATGTTCTGTTGAAGGATGATAAAACCTATCCATGGATTGTCATCAAGAACGAACCTTTTCCGCGGGTTTTTTGGACCCGACAATATATCAAGGATGGATCCCGTTATTATGGGCCCTATCCTTCGGTGGGGATGATGCATATTGTATTGGATCTGATCCGTGAATTGTTTCCCCTCCGTACCTGCAATTTGGCCCTAACACAGGAAAATATACGGAAAGGCAAGTTTAAGATCTGTCTCGAATATCAAATTGGAAATTGTAAGGGGCCCTGTGAAGGGTATCAGTCCGAAGACGACTATGATCAGAACCTGAGTGATATCAAGGATATTCTGAACGGAAAGATTGCTGTGGTGACCAATCGTTTAAAGGAGAGTATTGCTACCGCAGCAGCAGCTCTGGATTTTGAAAGAGCGCAGTTAATTAAGGCGAAGCTGGATAAGCTGGACAATTACCAAAGCAAGTCTACAGTGGTCAACTCATCCATTACAAATGTGGATGTATTTAGTATTGCTTCAGACGAGGGCTACGCTTTTGTCAATTATCTGAAAGTCATGAATGGTGTTATTATTCAGACACAGACGCTCGAAATGAAGCGGCGTTTGGATGAGAGTGAACAGGAGCTTTTGGCCTTGGCCATACCGGAGATTCGGGAACGCTTCAAAAGCCTTTCGCGAGAAATTATCGTACCCTTTGAATTAGATATTGAAGAGAACGAACGGATTCGATTTACGATTCCGAAGCTGGGCGAAAAGAAAAAATTGCTGGAGTTGTCTCAAAAGAACGTGGCATTTTTTAGAAAAGAGCGTCTGTTGCAATATGAAAAGCTTAATCCTGATATTCGGACCGAGCGCATCTTAAAACAGATGCAAAAAGATCTTCGTATGAATGTGCTCCCTCAGCATATCGAATGTTTTGATAACTCGAATATTCAGGGGAATTATCCTGTATCGGCTATTGTTGTCTTTAAGGATGCAAAACCTTCGAAGAAAGATTACCGTCACTTTAATGTGAAAACAGTTGAGGGACCCAACGATTTTGCCACGATGGAGGAAGCTGTTTTTAGACGCTATAGGCGATTATTGGATGAAGATCAACCTTTGCCGCAGTTGATCATTATCGATGGCGGAAAAGGGCAGCTAGGCGCAGCCTTAAAGAGCCTGCGCTTGTTGGGGATAGAGCGAAAAGTAACCGTCATCGGTATTGCCAAAAGACTGGAGGAGCTATTCTATCCAGGTGATCAATATCCACTTTATTTAGATAAAAAATCTGAAACCCTCAAGGTCATTCAACATCTTCGGGATGAGGCACACCGCTTCGGAATCACTTTCCACAGGAATCAACGGAGCCGGAAGACCTTCGTTTCAGAGCTGGAAAACGTTCCGGGCATAGGTAAAACAACCGTTGAGAAAGTATTAACTGAATTTAAATCGGTGAAAAAAGCGAAGGAAGCCTCAGATGAAGAGCTAAAAAAAGTGCTTAATCTGAAACAGATTAAAGCACTTCGTGAATATTTTGCAAAGTAAAAATTTACAAGAAGAACAATTCGTGTAGGGGAGGTCGGTATAAAAAGATCTCTGTACGAACTCTTCAATGCGGATTAATCGTCGTACCCGAAACGTTTAAGGTAGTTCTTTTTACTTCTCCAGTCAGGAATTACCTTAACAAAAAGCTCGAGAAATACTTTTCCGTCGATAAACTCTTCAATATCCTGGCGCGCATAGGTGCCGACTTTTTTGATCATGGCTCCTGCTTTTCCAATGATAATGTTTTTTTGAGAGTCGCGCTCAACAATAATTTCGGCAGCAATACGTGTGATATTTGCTTCTTCTTTGTAAGATGTAACGATTACTTCTGTACTGTAGGGAATCTCTTTATCGTATAGTTTGAATACTTTTTCACGAATCATCTCAGAGACAAAAAAACGCATGGATTTATCCGTTAACTCATCCTTTTCATAATAGGCTTCGTGAATAGGTAATTTATCCTTAATGTAGTGCATCACGGCAGCAACATTATGATTTAATTTTGCTGAAATCGCAAAAACGGTATCCGGATTTAATTTTTCCTGCCAAAATTCAATCTTAGCCTTGACCTCTTCTTCCGAAGATTTATCAATTTTGTTGATAAGCACGGCAACAGGGGAATTTGTTTTACGCAATTTCTCCAGGACATCGTTCTCATCGTATTTTTCGTGGATATCTGTCACAAATAAAATAATGTCTGCATCGATCAACGATCCTTGGACAAAATTCATCATCGATTCTTGCAAAGAATAGTTTGGTTTGATAACACCAGGGGTGTCCGAAAACACAATTTGATGGTCTTCATCGTTTACAATACCGATAATGCGGTGTCTTGTCGTTTGCGCTTTGGGTGTAATGATAGACATTTTTTCACCCACTAAAGCGTTCATTAGGGTGGACTTACCAGCATTTGGCTTTCCGATGATACTTACGAATCCTGCTTTATGTGACATTTTTCTAAATTTTATTAGGATTACAAAGAAACAAAATATATCTTTGTACTCCAATTCGGAAGGATCATAATCTTGTTTTTTCAAAAGAAAAAAGCAATTTTGTTCAAAAATATATTGCGGGGTGGAGCAGTTGGT